>CAZQOG010000012.1:0-39848 GCA_964594925.1 uncultured Desulfohalobiaceae bacterium | reverse complement strand
AGGGCCAGGGGCTGCACGCCGCAGGTTGTGTCTCCTACGAGGCGGCCCCCGCCTGTGACGCATGTCTGAGCGCCGGGCACGGGGATCGTTTTCCCCTGGCCTGGTTCGGACTGTCTTCCATGCCGGTCGAGCTTCCAGCGCTGGTGGAGGTGCCTGGAGTGGGCCTGTCCGACCTTGAGTGGCGCCCGTCAATTACCGCAGCTGCGTACGGCAGGGCTATTTCCGCAATCAAGGTCTTCCTGCAGCAGGGGGAGAGCTACCAGGTCAACTTCACATATCGGCTGCTGGCGGACTGCACCATGGAGCCCTTTGATCTCTTCCTCTGCCTGACCAGTGGCCAGGCGGCACCCTACTCCGCATACTTGGATACAGGCGATTGGGCGGTATGCAGTGCCTCCCCCGAGCTCTTTTTCAGGCTGGATGGCGGGGACATCCAGTCCAGGCCCATGAAGGGCACAGCCGCCAGGGGGCTCTGGTTCGAGGACGACCAGGCCCGGGCCAGGGCCTTGCGCGCCTCGGCCAAGGAGCGGGCAGAAAACGTCATGATCGTGGACATGGTGCGCAACGACCTGGGCAGGATCGCCCGGGTGGGCAGTGTGCACGTGCCCGAGCTTTTCGCAGTGCACCGCTATCCAACACTGTGGCAGATGACCTCCCTGGTAACCGCAACCACCCGGGCCGGTCTGCCGGAGATCTTTCAGGCCCTGTTTCCCCCGGCTTCCATCACCGGGGCCCCCAAGGCGCGGACCATGCAGATCATCGCCGGACTTGAGGACTCGCCCCGCCGGATTTACACCGGCAGCGTTGGTTTCCTGGCCCCCGGCCGCAAAGCCCAGTTCAACGTGGCCATCCGCACCGTGCTCCTCGATACCCTGGGCCATGTGGCCGAGTACGGCACGGGAGGCGGTGTGGTGTGGGACTCTGCCTCGGACAGAGAGTACAGGGAGACCCTTGTCAAGGCCCGGGTGCTGTCTGCGCCGAGGCCGGCCTTCGACCTTCTGGAGACCCTGCTCTGGTCTCCGGAAAACGGCTGGTTTCTCCTCGAGCGGCACTTGCGGCGCATGTCCCGCTCAGCAGCATACTTCGGGTTCAGCTTCGACCGGGGGGCAATCCGCAGGGAGCTTGCAGCACTGGTAGCCGGTCTGCCCGGCAAGGCGCACCGGGTGCGGCTCCTCGTCTCCCGCACGGGGGCTTGCCGCTGTGAACCTTCGGCCCTGGACCCGGCACACGCGGTTTTCGGGAACATTGCCTTGGCATCCAGGGCCGTGGACCGTGACGACCCCTATCTCTACCACAAGACCACCCACCGCCGGGTCTACGAAGAGGTTCTCGGGGCATCCCCCGGCTGCAGCGACGTGCTGCTTTTCAACCAGGATGGGGAGGTTACCGAGTCCACGGTGGCCAACGCGGCGTTTGAAATCGACGGCGTGTTGTGCACGCCGCCGGTTCGTTGCGGGCTGCTCCCGGGGACCCTTCGGGAGGACCTTCTGGAACGGGGTGCCGTCGTGGAGCGGGTTGTCCACGTGGAGGAGGCCCTGCAGCTCGGCAGCGTGTACCTCATGAACTCTCTTAGGGGGATGCACAGGGTGGACATCGGAGTGCGTCCTGAAGGGCAAGGGCTTGAAGACCGAAGCAGGGGGTGATGCGCAAACTGCCTGCTGCAGGGAGGCTTTTTCAACAGTTTGCTACGTGGACAGGCGGCGGTACCACATGTTCATGGACTCTGTGTTTCCGGCGATGTTGGTGTTGTTGACCATGGTGCCGGAGTAGAGGTAGCCCGCCCGGGCAAAGGCGATGTTCATGCCGAAGGAGGTGGAGCGGGCGATGGTGAAGGCGAAGCGAAAGCCCTTGTCCAGACCCGCCTGCTCCATGCGCCCCAGCAGAAAGCCCGCCGCACCCGCACCCCTGGCCCCTGACTCGGTGGCGAAGTCGGCCATTTCCACCACCCCGTTGTCCTTGTCCGTCTCCATGGAGGCCAGGGCGACGAGCCTGTCATCGACGGCCAGACCATAGTAGAAGATGTGGCTGCGCATGGTCTCGATCAGATACGCCGGATCCATGATGGGAAAGGGGTAGGTGGCAAAGACCCGGCCGTAGAGCGCGGCCATGGCCGGGGCATCGGGCTCGCCCAGCCCCCGGAAGGTCAGTCCGGCCGGGGGCTGTCGTAAGGGCTCGTTGCACGGCTTGCGCAGGGCCGTGTTGATGACCTTGACCACGGTCTTGGGGCGGAAGATGTCCGCCCGGGACGGGTCCAGGAAAAGGGCCATGTAGAAGGCGTCCGTCCCGTCGGGGTAGAATCCCGGCAGGCAGGCCTCGTGGCGGAATCCAGCCGCAAGAAAGGCCGGGGTGTGCTGGGCGCCCACCTTGGCCGTTATCTTGGTGTAGGCGTTTTGTTTGGCCAGCAGGAGCAGCTCGTCGATGATGCCGGGCATGTCCCCCGGGTGCAGCTTCATGAGGTAGATGCGCCGGTTGAAGGGGCCGTGGTGGATGGTGCTTTGGCCAAGGTTCTCGATGACGTCAGCTGTCGTGGTGTCCATTGTCGCGTCGCTCCAGGCGTTCCAGGTCGGTTGGGGTCAGGCTGTCCGGACCGGCGGCTGAGAGCAGCCGTTCGATGCCGATGGCCTTGTGTTCGCTGGCCTCCTCCATGTCCAGGGAGAGGCGGCAGTTGGCGCAGTCGCGGTCGCAGTCCGAGGTGGTATAGCACTCGGGCTCGGTATAGGTGGTGATGACCCCTTCGTAGTTGCGAAGCACCACCCGATGGGTCCCCCAGGAGATGATGTAGTTGGGCATGATCGGGATCTTGCCCCCCCCTCCCGGGGCGTCGATGACGTAGGTGGGCCTGGCAAACCCCGTGGTGTGGCCCACCAGGGACTCAATGATCTCGATGCCCTTGCCCACGGGGGTGCGAAAGTGGGTCAGACCTTCGGAAAGGTCGCACTGGTAGAGGTAGTAGGGCCGGACCCGGTTGCGGACCAGCTTCTGAACCAGGGCCTTGATGACCCGGGGACAGTCGTTCACCCCTGCCAGGAGCACGGACTGGTTGCCCAGGGGGATGCCTGCCTCGGCCAGCTTGGCCAGGGCGGTGCGGGCGGACTGGGTCAGCTCCTTGGGGTGGTTGGCATGGGTGTTCAACCACAGGTTCTTGTGCTTTTTGAGCACCCGCACCAGGTCGGTCGTGATCCGGTAGGGCAGGACAATGGGCATGCGCGAGCCGATGCGCACGATCTCCACGTGGTCGATGGCGTTGATCTCGCCCAGCAGCCACTCGATGCGCTCGTCAGGAAGCATGAAAGGGTCACCCCCCGAAAGGAGCACGTCGCGCACGGCCGGTGTGTTCTTGATGTAGCGGATGCCCTTGAGGAGCTGCTTCTTGCCGGGGATGTGCCCGCGGTCGCCCACCTTGCGTTTGCGGGTGCAGTGACGGCAGTACATGGAGCACAGGTTGGAAACGTGGAAGAGCACCCGGTCGGGGTAGCGGTGTGTCAGGCCCGGTGCCGGCGAGTCCGTGTCCTCGGACAGGGGGTCTGCCAGGTCGGTGGAGGCCAGGTTCAGCTCCAGGGCCGAGGGGAAGGCCTGGAGGAAAACAGGGTCGCGGCGAAAGTTCCTGGGGTCGATGAGGGAGAGGTAATAGGGGGTCACGGCCAGGGGGAACTTTGCGGTGGTGGCGTCCAGGGAGGCGCGGTCCTCGGCGGTGAACCGGATGCCCAGCAGCCGCTCGAAGGTGTCGATGTCCCTGACGGTGTGGTTCAGGTGCCAGCGCCAGTCCAGCCAGTTGGACCGGCTGGCCTTCTGGCTGATGCGCTTGGAGATGTCCCGCTGGTCCTGGTCGTAGATGGGCATTGCGTCTCCTGTGCTCCGGGAAAGGCTTTGTCAGATAGGTTTGACGTGCACCACCCGGTCTCGCAGATGGGCGGAAATGTTCCGCTCCACTTTTCTGAAGCAGTAGAGCAGCAGGTAGACCAGCACCAGGTAAAGCACCGCCGCGGTAATGTACATCTCGTAGATGGCGTAGGTCCGGCTGGCGATGGACCTGGCCTGCCCGGTCAGATCCATGATCGTGATGATGGATACCAGGGAGGTGGCCTGGAGCATGAAGACCACCTCGTTGGTGTAGGCCGGCCAAGCCACGCGAAAGGCCACGGGCATGATGATGCGCCGGTAGAGCTTGGCCCCGGACATGCCGCAGGCGCGGGCAGCCTCGATCTCACCGTGGGGCACTCCCATGATGCCCCCGCGCAGGATCTCGGCGGAGTAGCCGGCGTGGTTCAGGGACAAGGCCAGCACGGCGCAGAATGACGCGTCGCGGAAAAAGGTCCACAGGCCCATGTCGTCGAGCAGGCCGCGGAACTGGCCGCTTCCGAAGTAGATCAGGAAGATCTGCACCAGCAGCGGCGTGCCCCGGAAATAAAAGGTGAAGGCCAGCACGGGCCAGCGCACCGCGCGGCTCTTGGACACCAGGGCCAGGGACAGGGGCACGGCCAGGGTCAGCCCGATGGACACGGCCAGGATCGTGAGCCAGATGGTCACCCAGGTGCCTTGCAGCAGGCGGGGCATGGACTGGGCAATGAGCTCGAGCACCTCAGGACCTCCGGATGCCCCGGTTGGCCCACTGCTCGGCCCGCTTCTGGGCCAGTATGGAAACCAGGGTGATGGCCAGGTAGATGCACGAGGCCAGGAAAAACGCGGTGAACGGCTTGCGGGTGGACCTGGCTGCGATGTCCGCGTTGCGCATCAGCTCGGGGAGCTGGATGATGGAGATCAGGGCCGTGGCCTTGATGAGCACCATCCAGACGTTGCCGAGCCCGGGCAGGGCAAAGCGCCACATCTGGGGCAGGGTGACCCGCCTGAAGGCCATGACACGGTTCATGCCAGCAGCCTGGGCAGCCTCGATCTGCCCTTTGGGAACGGCCAGGTAGGCGCCTCGGAAAACCTCGGTGGCAAAGGCCCCGTAGATGATGCCGATGGTGCAGGTCCCGGCCAGGAATGGGTTGAAATTGATGGTGAACTCAAAGCCCATGGCAGAGCCGATGTCCTGGACCATGGTGGGGAAGCCGTAATAGATGAGCAGGATGAGCACCAGCTCGGGAATGCCCCGCAGCAGCGTGGTGTAGATCTCGGCTGCGGCGCGCAGGGGCAGTGACGAGGAGAGCTTGGCCAGGGCCCCGGTCAGGCCGAAGACGATGGCCAGAAACATGGAAGCCAGGCCGACCATGATGGTCAGCCAGGCCCCTTTGAAGAGCAGTGTCTCGTATCCGCCGAGTCCGAACATGGTGGTGTCCCGTCCGGGCCGGAGGCCCGGACGGGGTAGATTCTAGTCGCCGTAGATGTCGAAGTCGAAGTACTTGGCGTTGATGCGCTGGTAGGTGCCGTCGGCGCGGATGGCGGCGATGGCCCCATTGAGCATCCGGGTCAGCTCGGGGTTTTCCTTGCGCACGGCTATGCCGATTCCCTCCCCAAAGTACTCCTCGTCGGTGAAGCCCGGTCCGATGAAGCCGTAGTTCTTGCCCTGGGGGGAATCAAGGAACTCGACAAAGGCCACGGAGTCGCCAAGCACCAGGTCCACCCGGCCGATGGCCAGGTCGTTGTTGGCCCCGTCCAAAGTGGTGTAGGGCTTGATGTCCACCACGTCCCCGAACTTGTCCGTGACGAAGTTCTCGTGGGTGGTGCCGCCCTGCACGCCCACGGCCTTGCCCTTCAGCCCGGACTTGGAGATCTCGAAGTCAGCGTCTTCGTGGGCCACGAACCGGGCCGGGGTCTGGTAATACTTGTCCGTGAAGTCGACCCGTTGCTTGCGCTCGGGGGTCATGGACATGGAGGCGATGATGCAGTCGTACTTCTTGGCCAGCAGCCCCGGGATGAGGCCGTCCCAGTCCTGGACCACGAACTCGTACTCCACCCCCATCTCCTTGCACAGGGCCTTGGCGATGTCGATGTCAAAGCCCTTCAGCTCGCCGTTTTCGTCAACGCGGTTGAAAGGGGGGTAGGCCCCCTCGGTGCCGATGCGCACCATGTCCCATTCCTTGGCCATGGCCGGGGCGGCCAGAAGGGCCAGGGCCAGCACGGCCGCGACAGTGGTCAGCAGATGTCTCATATCTCCTCCTGATAAAGCTGAGGTTGTTGGTGGTGTCAAAGGAATCGGGCCAGGAACTGCCGGCAGACCTGGGAGCTTGGGTCGTTGAAGACCTTTTCAGGGGGGCCGTGCTCCTCGACCCTTCCTTCGTGGAGAAACATGACCTGGCTGGCCACCTCCTTGGCGAAGTCCATCTCATGGGTGGCGATGATCATGGTCCGTCCTTCCCGGGCCAGCTTCTCGATGACCACAAGCACCTCGCCCACCAGCTCGGGATCCAGGGCGCTGGTGGGCTCGTCGAACAGGATCACATCCGGCTCCATGGCCAGGGCCCGGGCAATGGCCGCCCGCTGCTGCTGGCCCCCGGAGAGGTGCACGGGATAGTCCTTGGCCTTGTCCGCAATGCCCACCTTGTCCAGCAGGCGCATGGCCAGTGCCACGGCTTCCTTTTTGGGCCTCTTCTGCACGTGCACCGGGGCCTCGATGACGTTCTGCAGGATGGTCATGTGCGACCAGAGGTTGAACTGCTGGAAGACCATGCCCAGCCGGGTGCGGATGCGGTCCACCTGGGAGGTGTCGGCCGGCCTGGTCTGCCCCTTGGAGTCGGTGGTCATGCGGATGCGTTCGCCGCGCAGGGAGACCGTGCCCCGGTCCGGGATTTCCAGCAGGTTGATGCAGCGCAAAAAGGTGGACTTGCCCGAGCCGGAGGACCCGATAAGGGCGATGACGTCCCCTTCCTCGGCGGTCAGGGAGATGCCCTTGAGCACCTCCAGGTCGCCGAAGCTTTTGTGCAAATCTTGCACGACCAGGGCGGGTCCCTGCGGCTGACTCATGTAATTGTCCTGTAAGAGAGAGTAACGATTCAGGAAGCTTACGTGGCTCACTGCGCTGTGTCAAATGTACCGCCTTCAGCCTGGAGTTCCTCTTCCAGAGCGGTGATGGCGGCGTGGAACCGGTCGAGGATCTCCTGCACATCCCCCTGGGTGACGATGAGAGGGGGGGCCAGGACCACATGGTCGCCTTGGAGCCCGTTGATGGGGCGGTTGGGATAGACCAGCAGGCCCAGGTCGTAGGCCGTCCTGGTCAGCAGTTTGCCCGCCCGCAGCTCAGGGGGGAAAGGCTTCCTGGTGGTGGTGTCGGCCACCAGCTCCACGGCCAGCAGCAACCCTTTGCCCCGGACCTGGCCGATCATGGGGTGGCCGAGGGAGAGCTCTTCGAGGCCGTCCATGAGGGCCTGGCCCATGGAGGAGGCGTTCTGGACCAGGCCGTCCCGGACAATGATATCCAGCACGGCCCTGCCCGCGGCGCAGGCCATGGGGTTGCCCGCGTAGGAGTGGCCGTGGGCGAAACCGCCGTGGGCGAGCACGCTGTCGGCAATGCGGCTCGTGGTCAACACCCCCCCCAAGGGATAGTAGCCCGAACCCATGCCTTTGGACATGGCAACGATGTCCGCCTCGATGCTCCAGTGCTCAAAGGCGAAGAGCGCGCCGGTGCGCCCGAAGCCGGTCATGACCTCGTCCAGGATGAGCATGACGCCATAGTCGCGGCAGGTTTTCTGGATGATTTCGAAATATCCCGTCGGGGGCGGGAGGGCCCCCACACTGGACCCGGTTACCGGCTCGACCACAAAGGCGGCCACGGTCTCAGGGCCCTGCTCCAGGAGCACCTTTTCCAGGGCCAGGGCGCATTCCAGCCCGCAGTCAGGGTGGGTCAGCCCGTAGGGGCAGCGGTAGCAGTAGGGTGCGGGGATCTTGGGGTAGTCCTGTTTCAAGGGCTGGAACGGGTCTTCCAGCGGGGCGTAGGAGGTCAGGGCCAGGGCGCCCAGGGTGGCTCCGTGGTAGGATGTGGCCCGGGACACGAACCGGGACCGAGCCGGCTGGCCCGTGACGAAAAAGTACTGGCGGCAGAGCTTCATGGCCGTTTCCACGGCTTCGGAGCCCCCGGAGACATAAAAGACCCGGGTCAGGTGCTCAGGGGTGAGCGACACCAGCTGCCTGGCCAGCTCCAGGGAGGGCTGGTTGTCGAACTGGGTGCGGTAGGAGAAAGAGACCCTGGAGGCCTGTGCGGCCATGGCCTGGAGAACACGCTCGTCGCCGTGCCCGATGTTGCACAGCACCGAGCAGGAGCAGCCGTCGATGTACTCCTTTCCGGTGGTGTCCCACATGCGGATGCCGCGGGCGTGGTCGATGATGGGGAGCGGCCTGCCCGAGTGGTAGAACAGGGGGTGGTCGTCACTGGGGGGCATGCTGGCCTCGTTCTGGATGATCTGTCGATGGTATCAGGTAAACTCAGGAGGCCGGAAAATACAGCATCCCATTTTTCAGGACAAGCGAAAAGTACAGAATCGACAAGAAAGCCGGTTGCTTGGCAGGCCGTAGCAATGCCCCACCAGCGTGGTTTTGGAGGGGCAGCTAGAAAGGACTTCCTTCAATCAGACTGTGGGACTCTCTACATCACCTCCCAGGTCGGGCCCTGCGGGGTGTCCATGACCTCGACGCGCATGGAGACCAGCTCATCCCTGATGGCGTCAGCCCTGGCAAAGTCCTTGGTTTTCCTGGCCTGCTGCCGTTCGGCAAGCAGCGACTCCACCCGGGACACGTCCAGGCCCAGCCGCGCGGCCCGGCATGTCCTGAGCTCCAGGAGGAAAGGGGCCGGGTCGAGCTGGAAGACGCCCAGGGATTCTCCCCAGCGCGTCAGGTCCTTAAGCAGGGAGCGGATCAGCTCCCCGGCCTCCCGGCTCTTGCGCAGGGTCTTGTCCTCCATGACCCGGCCGGCCAGCCGCACCGCAGTGAAGACCTGCCCCAGGGCGGCGGCGGTGTTGAGGTCGTCCTCCATGGCCCTGTCCCAGGCAGCCCCGATCTCCAGCCGCTCCTGCTCGATCTCTCCGGGGAGCTGGGATGCGCTCCACTTGGTCCTGGTCAAAAACTCCTCCATCTGCTCCTTGGCGGTGTAGATGCGCTTGAGCCCTTTTTCGGCCTCGACCAGGGCCTCGTCGGAGAAATCAAGGGGGCTGCGGTAGTGCTGGGAGATGAGGAAGAAGCGCAGGGTCTCGGGCAGGAATCGCTGCAGCACGTCCCTGATGGTGAAGAAGTTGCCCAGGGACTTGGACATCTTCTCCTGGTTGATCTGGACAAAGCCGTTGTGCATCCAGAAACGGGCCAGGTCCACGTTGCTGGCGGCCTTGGTCTGGGCGATCTCGTTCTCGTGGTGGGGAAAGATCAGGTCCTGGCCGCCGCCGTGAATGTCAAGGGGCAGGGAGACATACTTTGCGGCCATGGCCGAGCACTCCAGGTGCCAGCCGGGACGTCCGCTTCCCCAGGGGCTTTCCCAGCTGGGCTCGCCGGGTTTGGCCGCCTTCCACAGGGCAAAGTCCAGGGGGTCCTCCTTGTGCTCGCCCGGCTCGATGCGGGCGCCTGAGCGCATCTCGTCCGGGTTGCGGTTGGAAAGACGTCCGTACTCGGCGAAACGCCTGACCCGGAAGTAAACGTCTCCGTCGTTGGTGGCGTAGGCCTTGCCCCGGGAAATGAGCTGCTCTGTGAGGGCGATCATCTCCGGAATGTGCTCCGTGCACCTGGGCTCGACATCGGCCCGGAGGATGTTCAGCCTGTCCATGTCCTCGTAGAAGGTCTGGATGTAGGCGGCCGCCAGCTCTTCTGACGGGACGCCCTCTTTCTGGGCTCTGGTGATGATCTTGTCGTCCACGTCGGTGAAGTTGCGGATGAAGGTCACCTCGAGTCCGGTGGCGCGGAGGTAGCGGACCAGGACGTCGAAGACCACGGCGGACCGTGCGTGTCCGATGTGGCAGAGGTCGTAGGCGGTGATGCCGCAGACATAGAGGGAAACCCGGCCTGGTTGGGCTGGGGTGAAGGTTTCCTTGCTGCGGTGCAGGGTGTTGTAGAGCTGCATGGAGGTCCTTTGGGGAGAAGGGTTTTATGTTTTAGGTTTTAGGTTTTAGGTTGAAGATAAGAAGGCACAGTAACAAGCGCACTCGAAGCTCATACGCCAGGCCTTCTTGGCTTTTCCTAAAACCTAAAACGTAAAACCTAAAACGCGTCGTTGGCTTTTTTAGACGAAAGAAGCGTTCCCGTGACCAAGGCCACGGCCTTAATGCCTTTTTTGTCGCCCGTAAAGCCGAGCCCTTCCTCGGTGGTGGCCTTGGTGTTGACCAGTTTCCGGTCCAGGCCCAGCAGTGCGGACACGTTCTTTCTGATCTGCTCTTTCCAGGGGGTGAGGCGTGGAACCTGACAGATCAGGGTCATGTCGACGTGGCTGAGCACGAGCCCCTGCCTGCTGCACAGGGCCAGGACCTCGGACAGAAGCACCCCGCTGGCGATGCCCTCAAAGGCCGCTTCGCTGTCTGGGAAGAGATCGCCTATGTCGCCCCGGCCCAGGCAGCCAAGCAAGGCATCGATCAGGGCGTGCAGGAGGACGTCCCCGTCGGAGTGGGCCACCACCTCGGGGCCGTTGGTGATGGGGACGCCCCCGAGCTTCAGCGGGCGCCCCGGGCCGTAGCGGTGCACGTCGTAGCCGAGCCCGGTGCACGCGCGTGCGGGGGGAGGGGAAGACTGCAGCAAGGCGAGATCCTCCGGCGAGGTGATCTTGATGTTGGCGGGATCCCCGAGGACAAGTGCGACCGGTTGGCCGAGCCATTCCACCATGGAGGCGTCGTCAGTGACAGCCTGCCCATTTTCCAGTGCTTTACCGTGGGCATGCGCGAGCACCTTTCGGTCGAAGCCTTGCGGGGTCTGTGTCGCAACGAGCCTGTCCCGGTCCAGGGCACGCAGGCCGCCCTGCCCGCCGGTCATCCGGATGGTGTCCGTGACCGGAACCCCGGGGACAACGGCCGCATCTCCCGAGTCCAGGGAGTGCACCAACCGCTGAATGACCTGCGGGGTGACAAAGGGCCTGGCTGCGTCGTGCACCAGAACCCGGCTGCAATCAGGGGGAAGCTGTCCCAGTCCAAGGCGCGAGGATTCCTGCCTGGTGGATCCCCCGGCGGTCACGACCCACGTAACACCAATTTCGTCCCGGGCTGCGAGCCGTGCCACCACCTCCCTGAGCTCCCCGAGGCGAGCCGGCGGGAAAACAAGCACCAGCCCCTGCATGGCCGGGAATCCGGCCAGGGTCCGGGCGCTGCTCCAGAACAGGGGATCGCCCCGGTAGGGCAGGAACTGCTTGCTCAGTGTCTGGTCAGGGGTTCGAAGCCGCGTACTCGAGCCTGCGGCGAGGAGGATGGACCATAACGACATGGGGGGATTGGGTGGTTTCAGCTCTTCAGCTTCACTGTAAGAAGAGGGGAGCCGGACATAAGCCGGGTTCTGTGGACGACCGTCATTCATCTAGGGCAGGGGTTGCCCCCTGCCTCGAGCGATCTACCCGGGGGCTTCGGCCGGGCCGGCCTCGAACGCCCCCCTATTTGATCTTGCTCCGGACGGGGTTTGCCAAGCTTGCTGCGTCACCGCAGCAACTGGTGGGCTCTTACCCCACCGTTTCACCCTTACCCAGCACTCAACTCAATATGAGTTGAGTGCTGGGCGGTTTGTTTTCTGTGGCACTTTCCGGGAATCGCTCCCCCTGGGGGTTACCCAGCGTCCTGCCCTGTGGAGCCCGGACTTTCCTCCCCCCGGCACTCAACTCATGAATGAGTTGAGTGCTGGGCAGCGACGGTCCGTCCGACTCCCCTGTTCAGTCGAAAAGATACTATGGGGCCTTGGCGCATCGGGGTCAAGGCCTGCCGGTTCAATCAGGGCCAGGCAAGGTTCAATCCGCACGGCTGCTGTTGCGTTCTGTCAGGACTCCAGCTCTTCGAGGGCCTCTTCCGCAGGGAAGTGCTCGACCCAGTAGATGAGGCGCTGGCAGTTGGGGCAGCTGGCAATGTGCTGACCCCGTTGGAGCTCATTGAAGCTCTGGGGGGGGATGCTGATGTTGCAGCCGCTGCACACCCCGTCGGTGACGGAAACAATGACCGGGTTGTTCAACCTGGAGCGGATGAAATCGTAGCGGGACATGATAGGCCGGGGTACGGTCTCCATGGCCTTGTTGCGCATGATCTGGAGCTCCTCCAGCCTGTTGGTGGCCTTCTTGAGCTCGTTCTTCAGGCTTTTCTTGCGCTTTGCTATGCTTTCCTTGACCTCCTTGATCTCCTCCTGGACCTGCTCCAGAAGCTGCTTGACCGAGGCCAGCTCCTCATCCAGGGCCAACTTTTCCTCCTCCCGGATGCGGTTGGTCTTTTCCAGGTTGTCCATTTCACGCATCATGGCATGGTACTCCCTGGTATTGGCGACCATCATGAGCTTGTTCTTGCTTTTGCGGACCTTGTTGTAGTTGTCCTCGATTTCATGTTCCATGCGCGTGCGCTGCTCCTCGAGGATGCCCAGCTTGTCCTTGTGGATCTCGAGCTGCCCTTTGAGGGTGTTCAGCCGCTCCTCGAGAGCGGCCACCTCCTTGGGTGCCTCGACCACGGTCTTGTTGAGCTCGAGGATCTCATCGTCGATGCGCTGCAGCAGGATGAGCTGTTCGATCTGTTTGATGTAATTGCTCAAGGTAGTCCCTCCTTGAAGTGCTGTCTGGGGATTATTGAGTGTCCGCGGGTCCGGAAAAGCTCCCGCCCGTTGCCTGAAAAGGGTTGCGTCCTTCAAGGAACCTGACCTGGCACCCTGCCGGGGTCAGCTCTTTGGAAAGCGTTCCGGCCCAGGTCCGCATCATGGCCTCTTCCAGGACGAAGTGGCCCGGGTCGATGACAAGCCCGTGTCCGAAGGCATCCTGGGCCTGGTGGTACTTGACGTCGCCGGTCACAAAGACCTGCGCCCCCCGGGAAAAGGCCGCCCGGGCGATGCCGGCGCCGGAGCCGGGGCAGTAGCCCAGGCGTGTCACGCTCTGTGGCACCACCCCGGAACAGTGCCAGGAGCCACTTCCCAGGCAGTCTGCAAGCAGGCCCTGGAAACGGTCCCAGTCAAGGGGGTGGGGCAGGTCGCCAATGAGCCCGAAACCGAACAGTCGCTCAGGCTGGAGCAGGCCGACCACTTCCAGATTCCGGCCCGAGGGTCCGCAGGCATCCTGCACGGGAGCCACGGCCTGCGGCCAGCAGACGACCTCTTTTGAGAACGGTGCGTCCTGACGGACCTGTATCACCCCTGGGATGTCACGGACCGTCGTACCGGGAAAACTCTGCTCGGGGTCCATCCGGAAGGTCATCTTGACGGCGGCCTCGCGGTGGACCGGCTCCAGGACCTGCACCTCCTGAAGCTCCAGGGCCTCAGCCAGCCAGGCCGCGGGGCCCCGGGGCTGTGCGTCCAAAGAGGTGTGGGCTGCGTAGAGCCAGACCCCGTTGGCAAGGGTCATGGACAGGACCCGGTGATACGCGTCGATGCGGCTGGGCAGTCCGGGGGAGAGCGTCAAGGGGTGGTGGGTGAGGATGAAGTCCGCATTCCAGTCAAGGGCCTGCTGGATGGTTTCGGGGAGAGGGTCCAGGGACACGGCCAGTCTGGTGACCCGTTCCCGCCGGCCGGCGACCTGGATGCCGCTCTTGTCCCAGGGTGCAGCAATTTCGGGAACCGCGGTCCTCTCGATGCGGGCGATCAACTCATGTGCTTTCATGGAATAAAGAGCCGCCCAGTCCGAAGCCGTGCGCTTGATTGGTGCAGTTTTTCAACGATTTCCTGGGGCCGCAAATAAAAAAGTGCTTCCCCCTGGTGGACGAGGAAGCACTTGTATTGCTCAATCGGTCCGAAGTGACCGAGCCGCTGTGCTGAGGCAGTTTCAAGATCTTCGCCAGCAATGTTCACCCTTGGTGGTGGGCCTACCAGGATTCGAACCTGGGACCTTCCGGTTATGAGCCGGTGGCTCTGCCAACTGAGCTATAGGCCCGGCAAAATTTACGGAAGCCAACCTAAATTTCATAGTTTTTTCGTCTTGTCAAGCCTGATCGTCAGCGGCATATTTTCTTGACATAGCCGATGGCCGAGCGCCCGGCTACGGCGCCTTCGCCCACGGCCACGCTGATCTGGAGAAAGCGGCCCACGCAGTCCCCGGCGGCAAAGACGCCGGGTACATTGGTCTTCTGCTCCGCGTCGGCCTCGATGAAAACACCTTTCTGAGTCACCCCCAGGCTTGCGGCGAAGTCAAGCGAGGAGGCTTCCCCAATGGCCACGAAAAGGCCGTCCACATCCTCGCGGGTGTCGTCGGCATAGACCACCCGCTCCAGACCGTTTTCCCCTTCCAGGGTGGTGACCTTTTTCTGCTCGATGGATATCTTGTTCTGCACCAGCTTCTCCAGGAACTCGGTTGAGACGTCAGGAGTCTTGCCTTGGGTACAGATGGAGACGCGGGGAGTGTACTGCTTGAGCTCCAGGGCCTGGTTGGCTGCGAAGATGCCTTCCCCCAGAACCTTGACCTTTTTGTCGCGGTAGAAGAATCCGTCGCAGCTGACGCAGTAGGACACGCCCTTGCCCTCATAGTCGGTGATGTTGTCCACCCCGGGGCGGATGCGGGACACGCCCGTGGCCAGGATGACCGCACAGGCCAGTAACGGGCCGCCTTCGGTGGTGACCTTGAAGCTGTCTTCCCCCTCGGGGTGTATGGACAGGACCCTGGAGCAGCGCATCTCCACGCCGAACCGCTCAGCCTGCTGCTTGCCGCGCATGATCAGCTCACTGCCGCGGATGGTTTCGGGAAACCCGAAGTAGTTGTCGATGTCGTAGTCTCCCGCTATCTTTGGCTCACACCCCAGTATCAGGGTCTTCATGCCCGCGCGTGCAGTGTAGATTGCGGCTGAAAGACCTGCCGGCCCCTGACCGATAATGACGATTTCATAGGTGTCCATGCATCCTCCGGTGGTGATTCGAGTCAGAAACCATGTCCAGCCGCGGAAACCAATCCCCACGCCTGGCTTGAGGAGCGGGCATTTCCACAAACCAACGATATAAATCGTATCCGAGGTTGGTCAAGGATGGGAGGAGGAGGCAGTGAGGCGGCAGACCTTACCAGGTGGAGTGCCTTCGGCCGAGGAGACGCAGACCATGTTTCTCCCTCCGGCCTTGGCAAGGTACAGGGCCCGGTCGGCCTGCCCGATGAGCTCCGTGGGCCCGTGCAGGGAGGCGGGGCGGATGGTGGCGATGCCGATGCTGCCGGTGACCGTGAATGTCCTGCCCTGGTGGCGGAACTTTTTTCCGGCCAGTCTCTTGCGGATCCTTTCAGCCAGCACCCTGGCCTGCTGCTGGTTGGTGTGGGGCAGGATGATCACGAACTCCTCCCCACCGTAGCGGGCGGGGAAATCGGTTTCGCGCAGTGTGTCCAGCAGCAGGCGGCCCAGCTCGTGGAGCACCATGTCCCCGGCCAGGTGGCCGTGGGTGTCGTTGATGCTCTTGAAGCGGTCCAGGTCGAGCATGAGCAGGCTGAGGGGCTGGTGGTGCCGCTGGTGCCTCTTGAGCTCCTCCATGATCCGCTTGTCAAAATGCTGACGATTGTGGAGCAGTGTCAGCCCGTCATGGTCGGCCTGACGCCTCACGGCCTGAAAGTGCAGACCGTTGCGCAGGGCCAGGGCAATGTGGTTGACAGCTGAGCGTATGACTGCCAGGCGGTCCTGCCCGAGCTTGAAGGCCTCGTCAGTGACGATGACCAGTGCCCCGTGGGGAGCCCGCTCACCCCCCAGAGGAAAGAGCAGGTTCTCTTCCGGGCGCAGCTTTTGGCCGGCATCCGCCAGCCCGCAGGACAGGGGGTTGGTCCGGTAGCTGTCAACCGCTGTCCCGCTCAGGCGGCGTGCCGTGTCCAGCAGGTAGGTGATCCAGTCGGTCTGCACCTCGCTGCGCGGCGTGCCGGGAAAAAATACCTCGGCGGTGGTGGTGGCGTTCGAGCATTGCTGCCAGAAGACAGCGGCTGTTCCCGACACATTCAAAAGCCCGGACAGGTCCTCCTTGAGGCGGTCGAGGATGGTTTCCACCTCCAGGCTTTCCGCGGCCCGGGTCAAAATTTTGTTCAGGAACTCGAGCTGCTGGTTCTTCCTGGCAAAGAGCTCCCGCTCAAGCTCAATCTCCCTGGCCATGCGACAGATGTCCTGATGCAGATCGTCCACTTCCAGCGCCTGAATCACGATCCGCTCCAGACGCTCCTGGTTGAGAGGCCTCCGGAGAACAGCCAGAAAACCTTGCTCCATGAGCTCTTCCAGGCCCGCACCGTCCAGGACGTCCCAATCGTCCAGCAGAAGGACCCGGTGCCGGGAATGCTGCCTGGCCCAGTCGAGCCGACCCTGCGAGTACCCTTTCCAGGCCCTCCAGGGAAATATTGTCAGCCAGGCTCCCTCCAGGGATGGAGCAAGGGAATCGGTTTGCGCGGAGCGTCCCTGCAGGGATTTCAGCTGTGACCCGCAGGGCAGTGCAGCCATGAGCTCGGCGTGATCTTCGGCCGAAAGATCGACTGCGTGGAGACAGAATGGCGGGGTCGGATCTGACATCTCGATATCCTTGCAGAGGGTGAAAATTTTACACACTTGGGCTTCGATGAAATAGTACAGCAAAATCAGGACCATCTAGGGGGCGGAGCTCGGATTGCCCGGTTGGGAGGAGGGAGGAAAGATTTGAATGGAGATCAGGCGGTTCCGGGTTCCCGGGCAAATCAGCATTCCCGGATGGGGGCCTGGAAAGGGCAGAACTGTTTGGGGAGGAAGCAAATATTTCGGCTGGACATCGCAGCTCTCTCTGTCCTACTGAAGCACACGGAGAACAGCTATGGAAGTCGCACTGATCAATCCTTTTCTGACAGCCACCATGGACGTGCTGCAGACCATGGCCCAGGTACCCGCCACCCCGGGCAAGCCCTATCTGAAGAACAACCAGCAGGCCAGGGGTGACGTGACCGGCGTGATCGGGATCATGGGCCATGCCAAAGGCACCATCTCGGTGACCTTCACAGAGTCGGCCATCCTGCCCATAGTCAGCGGCATGCTGGGGGAGACGTTCACTTCCCTGAACAGGGATGTCGGCGACGCGGTCGGCGAAATCACCAACATGATCTCGGGCCAGGCCAGGCGGATGCTGGCGGAAAACGGCATGCAGTTCGACGGGGCCATTCCCTCGGTGATCATGGGCAAGAACCACACCATCTACCACATTGCGGCAAAGCCCGTCCTGGCCATCCCCTTCACCACCCCCCACGGCAAGCTGACAGTCGAGGTCTGCATAGCCTAGCAGGCCGTTGAAAAATCCCCGCTGGACTGCGTTGAAGCTGGAAGCTCGAAGCTGGAAGCTTGAAGCAAGAGAAGAAACGCGCCAAGATCGAAGAATCAATTTGCTTGGCCTTGGCCTTGGCAAAGCGCCCCATGCCACGGCGACTTGGCCCGGCGTAGCCAGAGGCGGAGACGGAAGCCAAAGCGAAGCCTGGGTTGCAGCGTGGTTTTTGAACGGCCTGCGAAGAATACGAAGCCGTTGAAAACCCCCCGCTGGCCTGCCCTCCGTAGCTTCATGCGAAGGAGGGAAGCTGGAAGCAAGAAAGTTCGAAGAGGGAAAGGGAAGTTTCGAGTTCCAAGGTGGGAGAATTCAGCAATGGGTTGGAGGGGCACGTGCAACGTGCCCCTACAAAAACCGGCTCAGGGAATGGGAATGACGCCGCACAGCTGGTGCGGGGAGAGTCTGCGGGTGGCGCCTCAGTGGTGATAGGGGAGGTTCCTGAGGATGGAGTCGGCCCTGTAGAGCTGCTCCAGGAGGACCACCCGGGCCAGCTCGTGGGGCAGGGTCATCGGACCCAGGCTGAGGGTGAGATCCGAGCGCGAGACAACAGCCGGGGAGAGACCGTAGGCACCCCCGATAACAAAGCAGGGTGTTCTGCCCGGCGTCTCCAGCCAGCCGGACAAGGCCGAGGAAAGCTGCCTGGAGGTGAAGGGTCGGCCCTTCCGGTCCAGGCTGATGACCATGTCCTGGCGGGAGATGCGCTTGAGGATGTCGGCCCCTTCCTGCCCGGTCCTCGATTCAGGGGGCAGGGAGGCCGGACCGTCCTTGAGGCAGATCTCTTCGAGGCGGTAGCGGTGTTTCAGCCGTTGTGTGTAATGGGCGGCGGCCTCCAGCCAGAATTGTTTCCTGAGCTTGCCGATCCAGACGAACTTGAGCTGCATCCGGTCATCCCGTCAGGGCCGCAGCAATCCTGGCCGGGATGTCCCCCAGGGAGGTGCAGACCGTGAAGCCGGCCTTGCGCATGGCCTGCAGCTTGCTGTCGATGCCCCCCTGGTCGGGATCGAGTATGGCCCCGGCGTGTCCGAGCCGTTTGCCCGGAGGGGCGGTGCGCCCGGCAATGAAAGCCACAACGGGCTTTGAAAAATCGGTTGCCTTGACCCAGTTGGCCAGCTGTTCCTCGGCCTGCCCGCCGATTTCTCCCAGGACCAGCACCGCCCGGGTCTGCTCATCCTGCTCGAGCAGGGGCATCAGATCGACAAAGCTGCTGCCCACGAAGGGGTCCCCGCCAATGCCGAGGCACAAAGATTGCCCGATCCCTGCCTTTGAGAGCCTGGCGACACATTCATAGGTCAGGGTGCCGCTGCGTGACAGCACCGCCACAGGGCCGGGGGAAAAAATGATCCCGGGCATGATGCCGAGCTTCACACCCTCACCCGGCAGGAGCAGACCCGGGGTGTTCGGCCCGACCAGGCGGCTGCCCGAGCCTCGGACCACCGGCAGGATGCGCAGCATGTCCTGCTGGGGGATGCCCTCGGTGATGCACACCACCCAGGGGATACCAGCCGAAACAGCCTCAAGCACCGCGTCCGCCGCATGCAGTGCGGGCACGAAGATCACACTGGCACAAGGGCGGTGACAGCGCAGTGCCCGTTCGACGCTGTGGTACACGGGCACTCCCTCCACCAGGACACCTTCCTTGAAGGGGGTCACCCCGGCAACAACCCTGGTGCCGTATTCCAGCATGAGCCTGGTGTGCAGACGCCCCTCCCTGCCGGTCATGCCCTGGACCAGGACGGTACCCTCTCCCAGGGCTTTGAGCACTTTGGTCCGCGGCCCGGGTCTGTCGGGAAAAAATTTCCGGTCCAGGGCCGGTACGGCTTTCAGCCCTGCACCCTCTGCGGGCCGGGGCAGGCCAAGCTGTCGTGCCACCTCGCCCACGGCCTTGGTCAGGTCCTGGAAAAGCTGAACATTCTTAAAGGCGAGCCTGTTCAAAAGCCGCAAACCGTCCTCGGCCCCGTTTCCGGAGAACCTGATCACGAAGGGCTTGGGAGGCGGCTGCCCCACCAGGGCCTCCTGAAAGGCCTCGGCCACCAGCCGGCAGGAAAGAATGCCCCCGAAGATGTTCACCAGCACCACCCGCACCCGGTTGTCTTCACAGAGCAGCTCCAGGGCGGTTTTCATGCGCTTTTTGTCCGCACCGCCGCCCAGGTCGAGGAAGTTGGCCGCGGGCATGCCCGCGTCATGAAGCAGGTCCATGGTGGCCATGGCCAGTCCGGCACCGTTGGCCACGAGCCCGACCATGCCGGACAGGGAGTGGTAACTGAGACCGGTCTCACGGGCACGGCGTTCAGGCCCGGTAGCGTGCTCGGGTTGCAGGAAGCCGGACAGGTCGGGGCGCAGGTCGAGCAGGTTGTCGTCCATCTCCACCTTGGCATCCAGGGCGATCCACTCCTGCCGTCCCGACAAGGCCAGGGGGTTGATCTCGGCCAGGAGCAGACCGGACCGTACAAAGCATCGGGAGAGGTTTTCCACCAGGGAACAAAACCCATCCCAAAGCCCTCTGTCGTCGCACTGGAGATGGAAAAAAGCCGCCCGCGTCTGGTGGCTTTGCAGGCCAAGGCAGGGGTCGATCTCCTGGATGAGCAGGCTTTCCGGTTCCTGGGTTTCCACGTCCACGCCCCCACTGAGCCCCGCGGTCAGAAGCACCCTGCCGGTGCTGCGCTGGACAGCAAGGGAAAGGTACATCTCACGGGAAATATCCAGCCGTGGTTCGACACGGACCAGGGGAACACGCTCCCCACCGATGGTCGTTGCGAAGAGTTCTGCAAGTCCGTTGGCGAGCTCTTTCTCGTTCTCGGCAGGGAGGATTCCCCCGGCCTTGCCGCGCCCCCCGGCAAGAACCTGCGCTTTGAGCATGACCGGAAACCCGCTGCACGGCCGAAAGGTCCGTGCATCAGCGGGTGAGACGAGCTCCCCCGTGGGAACCGGGAGGTCGAAGGCGGCAAAGAGCCGTTTGCTCTGGTGCTCGTTGAGCTTCATTGTCGCTGTGGCTACAGAAAAACAAGATGAGTTGTCAAAGCGCTGGGCATCAAGTAATTGAGCATCCAATGCCTGTCACGATCCACACCACGCCTTGCCGGTCACCTGCCAACGCGGCGCGCAGACTGCTGTCACGCCTGGAGCACGTCCTGCAGAAGAGGGTGGTGATTGTGGCAGCCGTCCTCTGTCTATTGCTCCTTGCGGGCCCGGGCATGTCGCAGGATGTGCGGCTCGAGAACCTGGTGCTCGACAATCAATCCGGTGACATGCGGGTCAGGTTCGGGCTGACCCTCCAGGGTATCGACACGGTGCGCGAGGTCCTGGAAGACGGCGCCCTGCTTGGTCTGGAGTGTCACGCCGAGCTGTACAGGAAACGCAGCGGCTTGTGGGACGAAAGGGTTGCAGAGAGCCAGCTGCTGCACGTGATCAAGCGCAACCCGTTGACCAAGGAGTTCCTGGTTTTCCCGCAGGCCGGGGCCGAACCTGTCCGGGGGACGGACCTGGAGGAGCTTTTGGGCGTGGTCTGGGAGAAATTGTCCATCAACCTGGGCCCGTGGAACCGCATGCGGCCGGGCCATGTCTATGTCCTGGACCTCAGGGTGTCCATCAGCCACCAGGAGGTCCCGGCCTGGGTCAGGACGGCCCTGTTCTTCAGGTCGTGGGACGTGGTTAAGGAGTCGACCTACCGTCTCGAGTTTTCCTACTGACATGCCACAGGAGCACATCAAGGTCAGTGGCCCGGATACCCGGGAGAGAAAGAAGCGTCAGCGGGAGCTTTATCTCGCCCTGGGTGCCTTTCTGCTCATCTTCGTGCTGACCTGGATCGAGCTGCGGTTTTTCGGCGCCAACTCCTATCTTTTTCTGGCGGTCTTCAACATCAACCTGATCCTGTTGCTGCTGGTCCTTTTCCTGGTGGTGCGCAACGGGGTGAAGCTGATGCTGGAGCGTCGCCGCAAGGTCCTGGGCTCGCAGATACGCAGCCGCCTGGTCCTGGCCTTCATATCCCTGTCTTTGGTGCCCACCATACTCATGTTCGTGGTCTCCATGAAGTTCGTCCAGACATCCGTGGACTACTGGTTCAAGTCACAGGTAGGCACCTCCCTGGAGCACTCCCTTGCGGTCGGGCAGGCCTTTTACGAGCAGCAGCAGGACAGTGTGGAGCGCAGGGGGCTCTTCATCCTGGAGTCCATCAGAGAACAGGAGCTGGCCTGGGGCGGGCAGAGCATGGACGCTTTCCTGCAGCGCAAGCGGTCCGAGTACGAGATGAACCTGGTTGGGGTCCTGCGCTCCGACCTGGAGGAGCAGAACTGGCACGTGGACCAGGAGTGGCAGGAGGCCTGGCCGGATATCAAACGCTCCGTGGACTGGGAGTCACTCAAACGCACCCCCCGGTTCTGGTCGGCCATACGCCCCGGGCCGAGTCAGGACCTGGTTGTGGGAGTCCTTCCCGTGGACGACGCAGCAACCGGATTCCTGGTCCTGGGGCAGACCCTGGGAAGCGGGCTGCTCTTCAAGCTCGACCAGATCGTGCACGGTGTGGAGGAGTACAACAAGCTCCGCACCCTCAAGGTCCCCCTGACCATGGCCCTGTACCTGATCCTGGGGGTCATGACCATGCTCATCCTGTTCGGTGCCATGTGGTTCGGCTTCCGCCTGGCCAAGGAGATCTCCGCCCCGGTGCAGGCCCTGGCAGCGGGCACCCAACGTATTGCCAGGGGCGATTTGAGTGTCCGCCTCAAAGACCAGTCCGAGGACGAGCTGGGCATGCTGGTCAGGTCGTTCAACAGCATGGCCGGGGACCTGCAACAGAGCCAGGAGCGGCTCCAGGACGCCAACGAGGTCCTGGCACAGCAGAACAGGGAGTTGGACAGCCGCGGACAGTACATGGCCGCGGTGCTGGACAATATCGCCGCCGGGGTCATCTCCCTGGACAGCCGGGGCTGCATCAGCACCATCAACAGGGCGGCCGAAGCCACTCTGGGCATCGACGGCCAGCAGTTCCTGGGACGCGACCCCCTGGCCTTTCTCTATGGCGACTACGCCGTGATGATCAGGGACATGCTCGAGCAGCTCAGGAAGTCTCCCAAGGCCCAGTGGCAGCGCCAGCTGGACCTGACCCTGGGGAGCAGACAGCTCAAGCTTCTGGTCAATGCAGTGGTGCTCAAGGCCGGCACTTCCCAGGATGCGGGCATCGTGGTGGTCTTCGAGGACATCACGGAGCTTGACAAGATGCAGCGCATGGCGGCCTGGCAGGAGGTGGCCCGGCGCATCGCCCACGAGATCAAGAACCCCCTCACCCCGATCAAGCTTTCGGCCCAGCGACTGCAGCGCAAGTTCAGCCAGGATGTCACGGACGAGACGTTCGGGCAGCTCACCGGGCTGATCATCAAACAGGTGGAGCATCTGCAGCAGATGGTCCGGGAGTTTTCGGCCTTTGCCAAGCTTCCCGAGGTGGAGCTGCGCAGGAACTTTCTGGCCCCGCTCGTGGAGGAGGAGGTGCAGCTGTTTCGAAGCAGCCACAGCCGTATTCATTGGACGCTGAACTTCGGCAGCCAGATACCCGCCTTCAAGTTCGACCGGGAGGGAATGAAGCGGGTTCTGATCAACCTTCTGACCAATGCAGCAGAGGTGCTGGAGGATACCCCGGAACCGGAGGTCGCAGTGGTGGTGGATTACGACCCGGGGGTCGGCTGGGTCCGGATCGAGGTCAGGGACAACGGCCCCGGGTTCAACGACGAGGAGCGGTCCCGGCTCTTTGAGCCCTACTACTCCCGAAAGCAGGGTGGCACTGGACTGGGGCTGTCCATCGTCAAGTCCATCGTCACCGATCACCGGGGCTATGTCAGGGTCAAGCCCAATGAGCCGACGGGGAGTGTCTTCGTGGTCGAGCTTCCGGTGTAGAAGGTCGAAGTTCGAAGCTGGAAGCTTGAAGAAAGAAAGGTTCGAAGCTCGAAGGTGCAAGCAATGAAAAATGATGGGTGGAGGTGATCGACGCCGAAACCAAGGTCAGATGTTTGGTCAGGTTGCCTGCCTTTCACTCTTGCTGCCAGCTTCCGACTTCGAACTTCGAACTTGGTAACGGTTCGCATATCCGGCATCATGGCTGGATTGTGGTATAAGGCACCTTTTCAACAACGACGGCAGTCAACTATGGATATCAAGCCCAAGGTCATGGTGGTCGACGACGAGGAGGACATCCGCTTTTCACTGCGGGGGATCCTCGAGGACGAAGGCTACGAGGTGCTCGAGGCGGAGAGCGGGGAAAGCGCCCAGGACCAGCTCTCCCGTCAGGGTGTCGACCTGGTCTTTCTGGACATATGGCTTCCCGGCATCGACGGGTTGACCGTGTTGCAGAAGCTGGAGCAGGAGAGTGCGAACATTCCGGTGGTCATGATTTCGGGTCACGGAAACATCGAGACCGCGGTGCGCGCCATCAAGCTGGGTGCCCACGATTTCATCGAGAAGCCCCTCTCCCTGGAGAAAGTGGTCATAACCGCACAGAAGGCCCTGGAGTTCCGGACCCTGCAGCAGGAGAACCTGACCCTTCGGGCCAGGGTCAGGTCCGAGGGAGTGCAGGAGATCACCGGCACGACGCCCCCGGCGCAGCAGCTGCGGCAGCAGATCGCGAACGTGGCCCCCACGGACGCCTGGGTCCTGATCCACGGTGAGAACGGGACGGGCAAGGAGATCGTGGCCCGCTCGGTCCACAACAAGAGCCGGCGTTCCGAGCATCTGCTGGTGGCGGTCAACTGTGCAGCCATTCCGGAGGAACTGATCGAAAGCGAGCTCTTCGGGCATGAAAAGGGGTCCTTCACCGGGGCGACCCAGAGCCAGCCGGGCAAGTTCGAGCTGGCCCACCGGGGGACGCTCTTCCTGGACGAGATCGCGGACATGAGCCTCAAGACCCAGGCCAAGATTCTGCGCATCCTGCAGGAGCAGTCCTTTGAGCGGGTGGGGGGGCGCAGGACGATAAGGGTCGATGTCCGGGTGGTGGCGGCCACCAACAAGGACCTGGACAGCGAGATCAGGGAGGGCAGGTTCCGTGAAGACCTCTACTACCGACTCAAGGTCTTTCCCATCGAGGTGCCTCCCCTGAGGGAACGGGCCGGGGACATCCCTTTGCTGGTGGATGACTTCGTACAGGGCATGGTCAGGGAACACGGTTTCAAGCCCGTGGCCTTCACCCCCGAGGCCATGGAGGCGCTCAAGGAGTACCCCTGGCCCGGCAATGTCCGCGAGCTCAAGAATTTTGTGGAACGCATGCTGATCATTGCCCGGGGCAAGACCGTGGATGTGGATCTCCTGCCGCCCGAGGTGCTGCAAACCACATCAAGGGCACGCATTCCCCAGGCTGTGGCGCATCCCCTCGGCGAGGAGGACTTCAAGTCGGCCAGGGCGGCCTTCGAGCGGCTCTTCCTGGAGGAGAAGCTGCGCGAGTTCAAGGGAAATGTCTCCCGGATGGCAGAGTCCATCGGCCTCGAGCGCAGCTATCTGTACCGCAAGTTCAAGGCATACGGGATTCAGGTCTAGCAGGCCGTTGAAAAATCCCCGCTGGACTTCGTTGCTTCACCAGAGCCAAACCCTCACGTATGGGGAATACGCTTCGGCCTTGTCTCTGGTGAAGCGCCTTGCCAGCGTGGTTTTTGAACGGCCTGCAAAGAGAAAAGAATGTTGAAAAATCCTCGCTGGCCTGCCCTCAGTAGCCTTGTGCAAAGGAGGGACTGCGTTGCTTCACCAAGGCCAAACCCTCACGTAAATTGAAGCTGGAAGCTCGAAGCTGGAAGCAAGAAAGTTTGAAGAAGGGAAGAGGAACTTCGAAGTCCGAAGGTGGGAGAATTTAGCATTGGGGTTGTCCTTGAACTCTTTTTGCGCCCCATGCCACGGCGGAGCTTATGCGAAGCCTGGGTTGCCAGCGTGGTTTTTGAACGGCCTGCTGAAAAGGATTTTTTCAACAGACTGCAAGGGTGGAGCCTTTTTTTCTTCAAGCCTTTATCCAGACCAGCCCGGCCTGACGGCCGCATTGCTTTTCCCTGCGGTAGGAGAAAAAATGCCCTGCCAGGGAGTAGGTGCACAGGTCCAGGGAGAAGATGTTTCGCCGGCAAAGGCCGGCCCGGAGCAGCTGGTCCCGGGTCAGCCCCCACAGGTCCACGGTCCGGGTCTGTGGGTCGAAGTAGGCGGCGAAGTGCGGTCCGAACTCACGTTCGAACCCGAGGAACTCGCTTTTGGCGGGGCTGAGGCTGGGGCCTCTGACGGCAAGGACCTCGGCGGCGGGGAAGCCGTAGGAGGCACAGAAACGCTCGACGCCCAGGACCGGAAACCCTTCCCTGTTGCCGCGCCAGCCGCAGTGCAGGGCGGCAACGTACTTGCCGGAGCAGTGCGCCAGCAGGATGGGCTGGCAGTCAGCGGTCTTGATCACCAGGGCCGCGCCTGGCCTGCTGGTTGCCAGACCGTCCCCCTGTCTGGCCGGTGAGGGGTCCGGGGCGGATCCGTGCTCCACGGCCGGGGGATCGACAACGAGGTCGGTGCCGTGGACCTGCTCGAGCTCCAGCCAGCGGTCCAGTCCAAGGCCGTCCAACAGCTGCCGCCGGTTCATCGCGACATGGCCGGGGTCGTCTCCCACGTCCAGGGAGAGGTTGCCGTGGGCGTAGGGACCCTGACCCGCCCCGCCCTGCCTGGTGGTGAAGGCGCAGCCCACGCCGGCCACCCCGGGGAAGGCAAAGGGGATCCAGCTCACCGGGGCCACAGGACCTCCGTCTCGGTGATCAGGACGTCCACCGGCTGGTCCCAGGGGTCCCGGGGCAGGATGCCGACCACCTGGAAGCGGTAGGCAAGGCCGATGACCAGGGAGCCCGCCACTTCGGGCCGGGCCAGGAAACGGTCGTAGTATCCGGCCCCGTAGCCCATGCGGTATCCCTTGCGGTCAAATCCCACACCGGGAACAACGATGCAGTCGGGTGAGGCCGTTTCGAGGGTCTCGCACCGGCAAGGGTCGGGCTCGGGCACACCGTAGGAGCCGGGCAGGATCTCCGCATCACCGGCCACGCAGGCCAGGTCCATGACCCCGGGGCAGCCTGGACGGCAGCGGGGCAGCAGGACCCGGACTTTTCTCTGCCACAGCCTGCGGGCCAGGGGCCAGGTGTCCACCTCGTTGTTCACCGGCAGGTAGAGCAGCACCTCCCGGGCTCGGTGCCAGCTGTCCAGTCCCTCCAGAAGCTTGTGCACGGCGGTGCTGCGCCTTTTCACCTGCTCGGGCGAAAGCGCGCGGCGACGCTCGAGCAGTTCCTTCCTGAGGCTCGGTTTGTCTTGCGGCTGCACCATGGTTTCAGATGAAAGGATTGTATCTCGACTGTTTCCCGGTCCTTGGCCAGGACCACTGGTATCCGGCCGCTGTCCATCAAGGGCCGGCCCTGCAGAGTGCAAAACGTTTAAATCTCCCCCGGTTCATGCACCATACATTGGGTGACCACCGTCCACAAGGCGGAGTCCCGGAGAGAGCCTCAGCAGCCATGGGCCGGACTTGCAACCCGGGTCGATAGTGATAATGATGGCCGCAAAAGATGTCTGGGCTGTTATTTTGAACCGCAATCCCAGGAGGAAGTCAGGTCCATGAGCGACAGGGAGATATACTGGATTGGCGTGGGAGACATCCACGAGGATATCGGCAATCTGAAGCGGGTGCCCGGGATTGCGGAAGCCCAGGGGATCATCATCAGCGGCGACCTGACCAACCGTGGCCGGCGGGCCAGGGCCGAGGAGCTCATGCAGACCGCGCTGCATCTGAACGAGACAGTCTATGCCCAGATCGGGAACATGGACTACCCGGAGGTGTCTGACTACCTGAGCGAAGCCGGAATGAACATCCACGCCACGGGTGTCGAGCTCGAGCGCGGGGTGGGCCTCATGGGCGTGGGGCTGTCCACGCCAACGCCTTTTGACACCCCTTCGGAGGTGGGGGAGGAGGAAATCGGACAATGGCTGGAGCAGGCCTTTGCCGCGGTCAGGGGGGTCGAGCACCTCATACTGGTCTCCCACGACCCTCCCTACAACACCACAACCGACCGGCTTCCGGGCGGGCAGCACGTGGGCAGCAGGTCCGTGCGCGACTTCATCGAGAGGGTCCAGCCCGAGGTCTGCCTGACCGGCCACATCCACGAAGCCGTGAGCCGGGACAGCATCGGCAGGACACAAGTGCTCAATCCCGGGATGCTGGCCCTGGGGGGGTATGTGCACATCAGCCTGTCCGGCGGCAGGCTCGCAGCCGAGATCAGGCACATCGGGGCGTGAGGTCAGGATCTTATTTCTCGGAGGAAGCGTTTCGCGGCCGGGCGTGGGCGTGAGCCCGATCCCGGCCCGGCTGTTTGAAGCGTGAGGCGTCTTTGTTTCCTGGGGCATGGGCACAGGCCATGATCAATAAAGCACTGTCGCCCAGCAGCCCCACAGGGACAAGACTCTGGCCCATGGCAACTTGCCTTTGCAGGGCAAATTCTTTACACCGGCATTCTCGTTTTTTCCCAACCCGGACATTCCACTGCGTCGGAACGTGTCGTTTTCCCTGGCCTGTGCATTCTGTGCGGGGGTTGTTCACCACACCTGTCAGGAGGAGGTATGAGCTTTACCGCAAACGTGCAAACAGGCCGGACGGACCGCACGGCCGCATTCCTGGACTGGCTCCAGATGCTGACGGGGGCCGCCCTGGTGCTGTTCATGTGGGCCCACCTGCTGCTCGTGGCCAGTGTGCTGCTCGGGACCTCGGTCATGAACGCCATTGCCTGGTTCTTCGAGGCCACCTACATGGCCCAGGTGGGGGGGCCGGTCATTGTGCTCGTCTTCCTGTTCCATTTCCTGCTGGCCGCCCGCAAGATCCCCTTCCGGGTCAAGGAGCAGTCGGCGATCTGGCGCCACTCCAGACGCATGCACCACCTGGACACCTGGCTGTGGGTGGTGCAGGTGATCACCGCCATGATCATTCTCATCATGGGGTCCATCCACCTCTGGGTCATCCTGACCGACCTGCCCATCCTGGCCGCAAAGAGCGCAGCCCGAGTCCAGGGGGGCTGGTGGCTGGCCTTCTATCTGGTCCTGTTGCCCATGGTGGAGCTGCATGTGACCGTGGGGCTCTACCGCATCGGGGTCAAGTGGGGTTTCATCAAGAGCGATGCACGGGGCAGGGCCAGGAAGGCCGAAAAGATCCTGGTGGCCGCCTTTATCGGCATCGGCCTGCTGACACTGCTTCGCTTCTTCACCCTGGATATGTGACCACCGGGATGTTCGAAGCCCAGCCAACGGACAGGTGTGTGAGCCGCACAGCCGTGTACGCGGCTCCCTGCTTTCAACGGTGCACCATGCTCCTGGAGCCTTGAAGGACCAGCGGGAAAAGATATCTCTACAACGGATTGCGAGAGGATTTTCACATGGAAGTAATTCATTCGGATCTGCTGTGCGTCGGCGCGGGCCTTGCCGGGGAGCGGGTGGCGGTCGAGGCGGCCATGGGCGGTTTCGACGCTGTCTGCCTGAGCATCGTCCCGGCCCGGCGCTCCCACTCCTCCGCGGCCATGGGGGGCATGCAGGCCGCCCTGGGCAACTGCATCAAGGGGCAGGGCGACTGCCCAGAAGTCCATTTCCAGGACACGGTCAAGGGGTCTGACTGGGGGTGCGACCAGGAAGTGGCCAAGCTGTTCGCCGTGACCGCCCCGATTGCGGTCCGGGAAATGTCCTTTTGGGGGTGCCCCTGGAACAGGGTGGTGCCGGGACACTCGACCTACTACAAAGGCGGCGAGCTCATGGAGAAGACAGAGCTCGAGGAGAAGTGCGGGCTGATCACCGCGCGCGACTTCGGCGGGACGGCCAAGTGGCGGGCCTGCTATGTTTCCGACGGCACAGGGCACTCCCTGCTCTACACCATGGACAACAAGGCTGCAGAGGTCGGGGTCACGGTGCACGACAAGGTCGAGGCCGTGTCCCTGATCCACGACGGGGAGACCTGCTTCGGGGCCGTGGTCCGCTGTCTGAAAACCGGCAGGCTCAAGGCCTACCTGGCCCGGGCCACCCTGGTAGCCACCGGAGGTTTCGGCAAGATCTACAAGGCCTCCACCAATGCAGTGATCTGCGACGGCGGCGGCCAGATACTCGCCCTGGACACAGGGGTGGTGCCCCTTGGCAACATGGAGTCCATCCAGTTCCATCCCACCGGCATCGTGCCCACGGACATCCTGGTCACGGAAGGGTGCCGGGGCGACGGCGGGACGCTTCTGGACAAGAACGAAGAGCGGTTCATGCATGTCTACGAGCCGGAGAAGGCCGAGCTGGCCTCCCGCGACGTGGTCTCGCGGCGCATGACCGAGCACATGCGCAAGGGGCTTGGAGTCCAGAGCCCTTATGGCGAGCATCTCTGGCTGGACATCCGCCACCTGGGCGAGAAGCACATCACCGGGAAGCTGCGCGAGGTGTACGAGATCTGCACCAGCTTTCTGGGCGTCAACCCCATCACCGACCTCATCCCGGTCCGGCCGACCCAGCATTACAGCATGGGCGGCGTGCGCACCAACAAGGACGGGGCGGCTTACGGTCTCAAGGGGCTCTTTTCGGCCGGCGAGGCCGCCTGCTGGGACATGCACGGGTTCAACCGCCTGGGCGGCAACTCCCTGGCGGAAACCATCGTGGCCGGACGCATCGTGGGCCGCAAGGTCGTCGAGTTCCTGGAGGGGTCCACGACCACATTCGACACCGGCCTGGTGGACAGCGCCCTCCGGCGGCAGCAGGAACGCATCACCGCTCTGGTCAGCGGTCAGCACGGCGGGGAGAATGTCTACCAGGTGCGCAACGCCATGCAGGAGACGCTCATGAAGTACGTGTTCGTCTTCCGCAACGGGAGTGACCTCAAGCAGGCCGTGGACGACCTGCAGGAGATCCTGGTCCGGGCCCGCAGGGTCGGCCTGAAAAGCAATGGACGGGGGGCAAACCCCGAGCTGTCCGCTGCCCTGAAGATCGAGGGGCAGGTCAAGCTGGCCCTGTGCACGGCCTACGGGGCGCTCCAACGGACGGAGAGCAGGGGCAGCCATGCCAGGGAGGACTTTCCCGAACGCAATGACCGCGACTGGCTGAACCGTACCCTGGCCAGCTGGGAAGAGGGAGCGGACCTGCCCACCTTGAGCTACGAGCCGGCCACTGAGGTCATGATCATGCCCCCGGCGGACAGGGGGTATGGCGGGGGCAAGATCATCCCCATGGAAAGCGATGCAAAGGGGGGCAAGTAACATGGCCAGGCAGCTCGTGTTCAATATTTTCCGGTTCAATCCCGAGGACCCGGATTCAAAACCGGAAATGCAGCGTTTCCAGTTGGAAGAGTTCGAAAACATGACCCTGTTCATTGCGCTGAACCTGCTGCGCGAGGAGCAGGACTCCTCCCTGCAGTTTGATTTCTGCTGTCGGGCGGGCATATGCGGCTCCTGCGCCATGGTGGTCAACGGGCGGCCGCGGCTGGCCTGCAACTGCAAGACCGCCGACCTGCCGGCAGAGATCACCCTGCAGCCCCTGCCGTTTTTCAAGCTGGTCGGGGACCTGTCCGTGGATACCGGCAGCTGGTTCCGGGAGATGTACCAGCGTGTGGAGTCCTGGGTGCACACGGAAAAGAGCTTCGATCCCGGGGCGGAAGAGGAGCCCATGGACAATGCCGTGGCCGAGGAGATCTACGAGCTCGACCGCTGCATCGAGTGCGGCTGCTGCGTGGCCGCCTGCGGGACGGCCCTGATGCGCGAGGACTTCATGGGGGCGGTGGCCTTGAACAGGGTGGCCCGGTTCATGGTCGACCCGCGCGACCAGCGCGACGAGAACGACTACTACGACGTGGTGGGGACGGATGAGGGCATCTTCGGCTGCATGGGGCTGCTTGGCTGCGAGGATGTCTGCCCCAAGCACCTCCCGCTGCAGAATCAGCTCGGGTTCATCCGGCGAAAAACCGGCCTCACGGCCATCAAGCACCTTCTGCCCTGGAAGAGATAAGGAGAGGGACATGCGCGACATTCCAGCGTCGGACGTGGCGGATCGGGTCAAAGAGATGGTCCTCAAGGCCAACACCATCCTCGGGCCCGACGTTGAGCAGGCCTTTCAGACGGCCCTGGCGGAGGAGGAAAACCCTTCCGCCCGGGAGATCCTCAGCCAGCTTCTGGAAAATGCCGCCCTGGCCCGGGACACCAAGCTGGCCCTGTGTCAGGACACCGGCACGGCCGTCTTCTTCGTGGAGATGGGCGAGGGGTGCCGCATCGCGGGGGACACCCTGCACAATGCCGTGACCACGGGCATGGTCCAAGGGTACAAGGAAGGCTTCTTCCGCACCTCCATGTGCGACCCGTTCACCCGGAAGAACACCGGTGACAACACCCCGGCGGTCATCCATGTCGACCTGGTTGCCGGGGAAGGGCTGAAGATCGCCTACATGGCCAAGGGCGGCGGCAGCGAGAACATGTCCCGCTGCACCATGCTCAAGCCCTCGCAGGGATGGGAAGGCATCAAGGAGTTCGTGATCAGAAGGGTGGCTGAGGCCGGGCCCAACCCATGCCCGCCCACCATTGTCGGCCTTGGCATCGGGGGCACCTTTGACCAGGCGCCCCTCCTGGCCAAGAAGGCCCTGCTCAGGCGCCTTGATCAGCCCCACCCCGACCCGGAGACCGCAGCCAGGGAGCAGGAGCTGCTCGAGGCCATAAACGGCCTGGGCATCGGCCCCATGGGTCTTGGCGGCAAGACCACCTCCCTGGGCGTGAAAATCAATGTCGCCCCCTGTCACATCGCCAGCCTGCCCCTGGCCGTGAACATCCAGTGCCATTCCTCCAGGCACGAGGAGGTGGAACTCTGATGAACGAGATCAAGCTCCAGACCCCGATCTCCGAGGAAGAAGCCCGTTCGCTCACGGCAGGCGACGTGGTGCTGCTCTCCGGTGTGATCTACACGGCCCGGGATGCAGCCCACAAGAGGATCATCGCCTCACTGGACAACGGGGAAGAGCCTCCTTTCCCCCTGGAAGGCGCGGTCATCTACTATGTCGGACCCACCCCCCCACCGCCGGGTCGGCCCATTGGGTCGGCCGGCCCCACAACCAGCGGCCGCATGGATGCCTATGCGCCCAGGCTGCACGGCCTGGGGGTCCGGGCAACCATCGGCAAGGGCAAGCGTGACCCGGCCGTGCGACAGGCCCTGCAGGAACACGGGGCCGTTTACTTCGGCGCCACCGGCGGGGCAGGGGCCCTGCTGTCCCAGCGGATCAAGAAGGCCAGGGTCGTCGCCTACGAGGAGCTGGGACCAGAGGCAGTCAGGGCCCTGCAGGTCGAAGACTTTCCACTGCTGGTCATCAACGACTCCCATGGGGGCGAGCTTTACGCCCGTCCCAACCTTCCGGACCTGAAGTGAACGCTCTCGTGACTGCAGAGTAGATGAGGCGAGGATGCCTGCAGCTGCGGCTGCAGTTGCATTCGTGATCGAACGGGTAAAGGGAGCGGGTGCCAGGGCGGGATGTGGTTTGCAAAAACGGAAAAGCGTATAACTTTTCATAAATGGTATTACTGCATCGCTGCCCGCTGTAAATATCGATAAATTCGGCATTTCCTCCCGGTTTTTAAGTGACTTCGTATTGACGCGGTATTGAAAAAGTGCTTTAAAAAACCCCATGCTGAAAAGGGTGCAGGGCCTGTGTGAGAGTTTTGCCACGGCGTTGGGGGATTTTTCACAAGGGATGGCGCCCACGACGGCAGCAGAGATGAGGGTTTAGGCCGGGCGCGGCCTGGAGTTGACGGGGTCTTGTTCGTATCCGGTTCACGTTGCGTCACTCCCGGTTGAGATTGGTGAATGTTTAACGTTCCACTGACCTTTAATAGGCTGGAGGTAATTTATGAGGTATTCTGTGGGTCTTGGAAAAGATGGAGCGTTGGAGCGGCTTGAGAAGCGCGGGGTGAGTCGCCGTGACTTCTTGAAGTTCTGCACGGCCGTCTCCGTTGCCATGGGCATGGGGCCCGCTTTTGCCCCCAAGGTAGCCGAGGCTCTCACGGCCAAGAAACGTCCCTCCGTGGTCTATCTGCACAACGCAGAGTGCACGGGGTGCTCCGAAGCTGTTCTCAGGGCCGTCAACCCCTATATTGACGAGCTGATCCTGGACGTCATTTCCCTGGACTACCACGAGACACTCATGCAGGCCTCCGGCGAAGCCGCCGAGGAAGCCCTGCACCAGGCAGTTGAATCTCCCGACGGTTTTGTCTGCGTTGTCGAGGGTGGGATCCCCACTGCCGACGGCGGCCAGTACGGCAAGGTGGCTGGAAAGACCATGCTGGAGATGGTGAGCGAGATCTGTCCCAAGGCCATGGCCGTCATCGCCATCGGGTCCTGTGCCACCTTCGGCGGTGTGCAGGCTGCCGCGCCCAACCCGACAGGGGCCAAGAGTCTGAACGACGCCCTGCAGCATCTGGGCGTGAACGCCATCAACATCTCCGGCTGCCCCCCGAACCCCATCAACTTCGTGGGCACCGTGGTGCACCTGCTGACCAAGGGAATTCCCGAGATGGACGGCAACAACCGTCCGCTGATGTTCTTCGGCGAGACCGTTCACGACCGTTGCGAACGCCTCAAGCATTTCAACAACTTCGAGTTTGCCGAGTCCTTTGACTCGGAAGAGGCCAAAAAGGGCTACTGCCTGTACGAGCTCGGTTGCAAGGGCCCCTACGCCTACAACAACTGCCCAACGGTCAAGTTCAACCAGACCAGTTGGCCCGTGCAGGCCGGACATCCCTGCATCGGCTGCAGCGAGCCCAACTTCTGGGACGACATGTCGCCTTTTTATGAGTCCCTGTAGGGTGGCTGTTTCGGAACTGGGTTCAAGAATGAAAGCAAACACTGCTTAAGGAGGAAACTGTATGTCTGGATGCAGAGCCAAGAAGGCCCCGGCAATGGCGGCCACCCCCAAGGGGAACTATACGGGTCCGGTAGTCATCGACCCGATCACCAGGATCGAAGGCCACCTCAAGATCGAGGTGGAGGTGGACAACGGCAAGGTCACGAATGCCTGGAGCAGCTCGCAGCTCTTCCGGGGCCTTGAGATCATCCTCAAGGGACGTGACCCGCGTGACGCACAGCACTTCACCCAGCGCTCCTGCGGCGTGTGCACCTACGTGCACGCCCTGGCTTCGGTGCGCTGCGTGGACAATGCCGTCGGCGTGAAGATCCCCAAGAACGCAACCCTGATGCGCAACCTGGTCCTGGCCTCGCAGTTCCTGCACGACCACATCGTGCACTTCTATCACCTGCATGCCCTGGACTGGGTCAATGTGGCCAACGCTCTGGCCGCCGACCCCAAGAAGGCTGCCAAGATCACCGAGCAGATCACTGCCCGGCCCAACACGGCCGAGGAGCTCAAGGCGGTCCAGGACAAGCTGGGCGCCTTTGTGAACAGCGGCCAGCTCGGCCCCTTCACCAACGCCTACTTCCTGGGCGGCCACGATGCCTACTACCTGCCGGCCGAGGTGGACCTGATCGCCACGGCCCACTATCTGGAAGCCCTGCGCCTGCAGGTCAAGGCCGCCCGCGGCATGGCCGTGTTCGGCGCCAAGAACCCGCACACCCAGTTCACCGTAGTCGGCGGCGTGACCAACTACGATGCCCTCAAGCCCGACCGGATGGCCGAGTACGTGGCCCTGTTCGAAGAGACCAAGAAGTTCGTTGATGAGCGCTATATCCCCGACCTGCTTGCAGTGGCCGGCTACTACAAGGACTGGGCGGGCATCGGCGGCACCACCAACTTCATGTGCTGCGGCGAGTTCCCCTCGGACGAGTACGATCTGGAAAGCCGCTTCGTGAAGCCCGGCGTCATCGCCAACCGCGATCTGACCAACCCCATGGCGCTTGACTCCAACAAGATCATGGAGCACGTGCGCCACAGCTGGTACAAGGGTTCCGAGGCCAAGCACCCCTACCAGGGCGTGACTGATCCCCAGTACACCAACTACGAGGACCGCGACCGCTACTCCTGGTCGAAGGCCCCCCGCTACGACGACCTGTCCACCGAGGTCGGGCCCCTGGCCACCTGCCTGGTCAACTACGCGCGTGGTCACGAGGGGTTCGTGGGCGCCGTGGACATGGTGCTCAACAACCTGGGCGTGGGCCCCGAGGCCCTGTTCTCCACCCTGGGACGCACCGCCGGCCGCGGCATCGAGACCGTAGTCATCGCCAACCAGATGCAGGCCTGGATCGACGACCTGTCCTTCAGCGTCAAGAACAACGACACCAAGCTCTACGAAGAGTGGGAGATGCCGGACGAGGCAGAAGGCATGGGCTGGGTCAATGCCCCGCGTGGAGCACTGAGCCACTGGATCAAGATCAAGGGCGGCAAGATCGAGAACTTCCAGCTGGTGGTCCCCTCCACCTGGAACCTGGGACCACGGGATGCCCAAGGCAAGCTCAGCCCCGTGGAAGAGGCCCTCATAGGCACGCCCATCGTCGATCCCAAGCGTCCTGTGGAGATCCTGCGCACCGTCCACTCCTACGACCCCTGCATTGCCTGTGGCGTGCACGTCATCGACTCCAAGACCAACGAGGTGCACAAGTTCAGGGTCATGTAATGACAAGCTGAACAAAGTCCGTTATACAGGGGCCCGGCCTGATGGTTGGGCCCCTTTTTTTTTCGAGGAGACGTGAATGCAGACCAATGAGACGCGCATACTGGTGCTGGGTGTGGGGAACATCCTCTACAGCGACGAGGGTGTCGGGGTGCGCTGCGTGGAGCAGCTCGAAGAGGAGTACGATTTCTCGGAAAACGTCACGCTCATGGATGGCGGGACCCTGGGCAGCCGTCTCATGGACCCGATCATGCAGTCGGACCTGTTGATCGTGGCCGATGCCGTTCTCGGGGACGGTGGTCCCGGCTCTGTCTACAGGCTCACCGGTGAAGACCTCAGGCAGAGCCTCTCCTTTCGAAACTCCATGCACCAGACCGACCTGGTGGACACGCTCATCTACTGCGAGCTGGCCGGACACAGGCCGGATGCTGTTGTTGTGGGCATCGAGCCGGTGGACTACCACACCATGGCCCTGGAGCTGACCGAACCCATGCGCGACAGCCTTCAGGACATGAAGCAGGCCGTGCTCGAGGAAATCGGGAAGGCCGGCGGATCCTACGCTCCCCGGAGCCGGAGCAAAGCAAAAGACCTGGAAGGAGAGTGAACCATGTGCCTTGCCGTGCCGGCGGAAGTCATCGCCGTTGACGAACACGATATGGCCACCTGCAGGGTGGGTGACAGCGACACCACCATCCAGGCCTCCCTCATGCTGCTCGAAGACAAGCCAGCACTTGGAGACTACATCATCATCCACGCTGGGTTTGCCCTGCGGATCATGGATTTCAAGGAAGCCCAGGAAACCCTGCAGATTCTCCGCGACATGATAGAAACCATGGGGGGCCAGATCCCTGATTCCCCTGATTTCTGATTTGCCCTTTCGTTTTTCCGATCGCCTCGGGATCCCACTGAATTACCTGGTTGCGCTGTAAGGATCGCTGCGAGTGATCCAGGGGGCGGCTGTGTCCATGAACACCGGGGACAGGCGGTCCATCCAGGGCTCGCCCGAGCGGTGGTCGGTCCCGGGAAAGCGGTGCGGGTCCTGCGTGTCGAACAGGAAGACTCCCGCGCCCTCCTGTTCCGGCGACTTTCGTATCATCGCAACTTGATCCCGCCACAACCGTTCCGGTTCTGATCCAGCAAACATCCACAGCACTGGTGTGTCGAGATTTCCCGGTTGCACGTTTTGCAGCTGATCAGGGGGCGGGGAGACATTTTCCGAGGCCACAAAGGTCAGAACGAGAAAGTCCACCCCTTCTGAATCAGTTGCCGCAGCTACAGCCGCCGTGTTTCCCTGGTTCAGCGCCCAGAGCCCGATGCGCCCGGGATCAATGGTCTGCAGCTGCTGCAGGTAGGTGACGCCTGCCAGCAGATCCTGGCCTATCTCATCTTGGGAACGCTCCCACCAGACGTCGGAGGAGCCGTCGCACCCAACCGGCTGCAGAACGAGCACGGCTATCCCATGCCGGCACAGCATGCGGGCAAACCCGGATACAAGTTCAAGGGGAAGGCATTCCCCGTCCAGGGCAAAGACCACCCCGGGGAACGGACCCTGCCCCGGAGGGGTGATAAGCTTCCCGGCAAGATAGAAGAAGCCGCTCTGAATGCGCACGGGCTCCTCCCGGAAATAGACCCTGGTGGCGAAACGGGCTGCCTGCTCCTCAGGCATCCAGAGAACTCGGCTGGGCCATGGAACGTCCCTTTCGGAGATGCCCTCCTTGGTTGCCAGGAAGGTGATCGAACCCCGGACGGGTATGTTTTCGGTGAACTCCGGACCATAGGTGTAGATCATCTTTCCGAACTTGAAGAGGTCCCGGTACAGCCCGGAGTCGGAGTCGTAGAAGAGCATGGTGCCGTACACCCGGCGGGCATCGACGATGTTCAGGTGCCAGTCCCGGGTCATCTGGTAGAAGCCGTTGTAGTCGTCTACCCCGAAATCCCTGACAGCCATGGCCCGCAGGGCCCTTGCCTCGGCTCCCGTCTTGAGGGTGACGGTCTGATTCGAGTCCCCGAAACTGAGGTGCAGCCCCTGCTCGAGGACCAGTTTTTCCGAGCCTGTTGCATTGTGGCGCTCCCTGACAGCGGTTTCCCAGGAGGTCTGAACGCCGCGTTTGACCGCACTGACAGCGGTTGTCCCGGGTGGGGGCGGTGCGGGTCCGGGAGCTTCCACGGCAGGTTGTGGTTCGGGCCCGGGAGACGGTGGTTTCTCAGTTGGACCCAGGGGAGGAGCTTGCGGCTGCTCAGGTTCGGGCGGGGGTGCTGGTGTTTGCTGCTGGGTTGTTTCCGGTGGTACCTGACGGTCAGAGGGGCCTGGCTCCTCAGCAGGGGATGGCTCCGGCGGGAGTTCCTCTTTCGGGGCGGTCCTTTCAGGCGGCTGGACAAGCTCCACTGAGTAGACCCGTTCCGTTTCCTGCCGGAGCATCCCTGCAATGGGAGAGTAGAAGGCCAGCCCGAAGACGGCCACATGGACCAGGAGGGACAGTATGAGGCTGAAAAGACGCATGTGCTGTCATTTGGGGCTGCGAGCCCCGGTTTGTCCGTGAGCGGGATGTCCGTGCACTGCCAACCTCTGGCCGCGCTCATTTCCAGGGTACTACAATTGAGAGCAGAATTCATGCCCGCGCGCCGGGAAGATATGGAGTGCGCACCAAGCCCCGGACGCCCCGCCCGATACCGGAATCGGGCTTCAGGGAAACAAAAGTAGCCCGGTGCAGGAAGCAATTTGCGCCGTGCTGATTGTCAAACGGGCGCAAGCCGCGCTCTAAATGCCACTGCCTGCGGGCAGGGACCGGCGTGGAGCCCGGACTCGTTTGCACCCGTGAACCGTTTGAGCACGCAGGTGGCTGCTGAGGCGGCCACGGCCTCCACGAGCTCGGGAATGGAGATGGCCTGGTTGAACCCCCCCAGGTGGGGGCCGGAAGCAATGGGGATATCCGCACCACCGCGCAGCAAGCGCCCGGATGCAAATCGCGGCACCCCCCGGTCGGCGAGGAAGGTGTGGAATGTGTCCAGGTCCATGGAAAGCTGATCGCGGACCCGCAACACCTCGTGCATGTGCCGGTCCACACCCATCTCATCGATGATGCGCGCTCCCAGACGTCCCAGGTCAAAGGGTAGCGTGAACCCCTGCCCGTCTCCAAGAAAACCTGCGGCATAGTTTTCAAAGGAAGACGCTATCAGTGTGCAGAGCAGGTCCGGATCGAAGAGATGCCTGGCATCGACCGGTCGTCCGAGATCATCGAGGCCTTGCAGCTCTGGCTCCCTGTTGCGGAAGGAGCTGGCGCAGACCAGGACCAGGCTGAGCAGGTGACTGCCAATGGCGCGAAACAGGGATGGCCCGCCGTGGCACAGCGTTTCAAAGTGCTCGAAGTCGCGCAGGCCGCTTGCGGCGAAGTTGGGGTAGCGGGTCGAGGCCAGCCACCGGTCCAGTCTGCCGCCGCGGTGCCACTGGTAGACGCCCCTGTCCTGCCTGCGCTGCCGCTGGATACGGTTGTGGAACAAGGGAATGGGGGCTGTGTGCACGATACCCATGCCGGCAAGGTGTCCGAGCAGACGGGCGTTTCCGGCCAGGCAGCGGGACAGGGAGCCTTGCCCTCCATCCTGATCCGCGCCGGGATCGTTGGGGTAGGAGAAGTAGCCTGCGGGGGCCTGGTAGGCCAGCACGGCACAGGCCTGCTCCAGGAGCTGGCCATCTTTGCCGTGGAGATGCACTCCTGAGGCGCGACACAGACTGCCCGCCTCCGTGGTCAGGGGGAGGGGTATGTCAAAGTCTGCGGGGAATGACCCGGCACCGCGGCGCAAAAACTCCATCCAGAAGGCCTCCCTGCACAGCCCCGAGGCCTCATGTTCGTTTCGGGCACACTTGAGGACCAGGAGAACTGTCGTGCCCTGCTGAAAGACCAGGCTGCGTCCCTTGCGAGCGGGCTTCCCGTGGGGCCGGAGGCAGTGGTTTTGCAGAACCTCCGCAAGATCAGGTAAAGTGGCGAGGTCCGG
>CAZQOG010000011.1:0-40450 GCA_964594925.1 uncultured Desulfohalobiaceae bacterium | reverse complement strand
TCGCGGAAGTGGTTCCGGATGCGCAGGAAAAGTGCACGGGGTGTGCAGCCTGTGCACTGATCTGCCCCGACCTGGCCATCACCGTCTACCGCACCCCAAAGGAAAAAGGGGGGAAAGAATGAGCACCCAACCCGGGAAAATTTTCATCAAGGGCAACGAGGCCATCGCCCACGGCGCCCTGTCAGCCAAATGCCGGTGCTTCTTCGGCTACCCCATAACACCGCAGAACGACATTCCGGAGTACATGTCCTGGGCCCTTCCCAAGGCCGGCGGCGAGTTTGTCCAGGCCGAGAGCGAGGTTGGTGCGGCCAACATGCTTCTGGGGGCAGGGGCCGCGGGAATCAGGGCCATGACATCTTCCTCGAGCCCGGGCATATCCCTCAAGCAGGAGGCCATTTCCTACATGGCCGGTTCCGAGCTCCCCGGGGTCATCGTGAACATGAACCGCGGTGGGCCGGGGCTGGGTGACATCGGTCCTTCCCAGGGGGACTACTACCAGTCCACCCGGGGGGGCGGACACGGAGACTACCGGGTGCTGGTCCTGGCCCCGGGCACCGTGCAGGAGGCCTACGACATGACCATCCAGGCCTTTGACCTGGCCTTTGCCCAACGCACCCCGGTGCTGGTCCTTGGAGATGCCATCCTGGGGCAGATGAAGGAGCCCATAACCCCCTGGGTTCCGCAGGGGATCGACCCGGAAGCGGGCCGGGAGTGGTGCCTGAACGGCAGGGACAACCGGGAGAAGCGGCTGGTCAAGTCCCTGTTCCTTGAGGAGGGGGCCCTGGCCGGTCAGAACAAGAAGCTGCAGGCCAAGTATGAGAACTGGCAGAGCCTGGTCGCGTACGAAACCTTTGAAATCGATGGTGCGGACCTGGTGGTCTGTGCCTACGGCTCCATCGGGCGCATTGCCAAGTCCGCCATCCGCAAGCTCAGGAACCAGGGGCACAAGGTGGGGCTGTTCCGGCCCAAGACCCTCTACCCGTTCCCAGAAGCAGCCCTGCTCGAGCTGGCCAGGTCGGGGAAGCGGTTTTTGACCGTGGAGCACAACCTGGGCCAGATGGTCGACGACGTGCGCCTGGCTGTCCGCACAGTAACCGATTCAGATTTTTACGCTGTCTACCCGGGGAACCTGCCCACCCCGGACGAATTCGAGGCCCCGATCCTCAAAAGCCTGGAGGGGAAATAGATGTCCGAACAACAGGAAAAACTCGTGTTCGAACGCACCTCGGTGGTCATCGACCGGCCCACCCACTACTGCCCCGGTTGTCACCACGGGGTGGCCCACCGCCTGGTGGGCGAGCTGCTGGACGAGATGGACCTGGTGCAGAAAACACTCCTGGTCACCTCCATCGGGTGCTCGGTGTTCCTTTACAACTACCTGAACGTGGACGCGGTGGAAGCCCCGCACGGCAGGGCCCCGGCAGTGGCCACGGGGGTCAAGCGGGGACGGCCGGACCATTTCGTCATCACCTACCAGGGTGACGGGGACCTGGCCTCCATCGGGCTGGCGGAGATCATGCACGCCGCCAACCGTGGGGAGCGCATTGCCGTGGTCTTTGTGAACAACACGGTCTACGGCATGACCGGGGGTCAGATGGCCCCCACCACCCTGGTGGGGCAGAAGACCACCACCTGCCCCGGCGGCCGCTGCAGGGACAGGGAAGGCATGCCCATGAAGATGTCGGAGATCATTGCCTCCCTGGGGGGGACGGCCTTTTGCGCCCGCGGTTCGCTGGACACGGTCAAAAACATCCGCACGGCCAAGAAGTACCTTCGCAAGGCCTTCCAGTGTCAACGTGACAACCTGGGGCTTGGGTTTGTGGAGCTCCTTTCCGCCTGCCCCACCAACTGGAAGATGACCCCTGTTGCGGCCAACCGGAGAATCAGCGAGGAGATGATTCCCTACTTTCCACTGGGCGTGTTCAAGGACCTTTCAGAAGAAGGAGGTGCCTGCTGATGGCCCGCTATCTTGATGCGATCATCGCGGGGTTCGGCGGTCAGGGAGTGATGCTCATCGGCAACCTCCTGGCCTACTCGGGCATGCAGGACGGGCTGAACGCGACCTACATCCCGGTCTACGGGCCGGAGATGCGTGGCGGGACAGCCAACTGCACCGTGGTGCTGTCCGATGAGGACATCGGCTCGCCCATCATCCACAGGCCAACCAGCCTGATCATCATGAACCGGCCTTCCCTGGACAAGTTCCAGCCCCGCCTCAAGGATGGCGGCATTCAGGTGATCAACGTCTCCCTGGTGGACAGGGAGCTCGCCGATGGGAAGCGCACCCGACCGGTGTTCGTCCCGGCCAACGAGATCGCCGACAAGCTCGGGAACGTGCGCATGGCCAACATGGTGGCCCTGGGCGCCTACGTCCAGGCCACGGGCATCGTTCCCCTGTCTGCGGTTGTCGATGCCCTTCCAAACGTGATCTCTGCCAGGTACGCCCACCTCATCCCGAAGAACACCGAGGCCATCGAAGCGGGTGCCGAGGTGGCGGGTACGGTGGCCGGGGCGGCGTGAACAGGGCGGTTTTCTGCCCCAGGGAGGTCTACGGGGTCATTGGGCACCCCCTGGGGCACTCCGTGAGCCCCCTGCTGCACAACTGGGGCTTTCAGAGGCTTGGGCTGCCCAAGGTCTACATGCGCTGGCCGGTCCCGCCCGAGGCGCTGCCGGGGTTCGTACAGGCGGTGCGTGCCCTGCCAGTGGCGGGGTTGAGCGTGACCATCCCCCACAAGGAGAGGATTCTTGCCCACCTGGACGGGGTGAGCTCCAGGGTCAGGGAGCTCGGTGCCGTGAACACGCTCTACTGGAGCGAAGGCCGCCTGCTGGGGGAGAACACCGACGTGACCGGGTTTGCAACACCGCTCAGGCAGCTCGGAAGCGGGGTGCACAGCGGTGTGGTGCTCGGAGCCGGCGGGGCCGCCAGGGCCGTGATCCTGGGGCTCAAGGAGCTGGGGGCGGCCTCGATCCGCATTGCGGCGCGAAACCCTGACCAAGCCGCTGGCCTGGCACGGGAGCTCGGAGCCACTGTTCTCGATTGGGAGGAGCGGGAACACGCCGCCGGGGATGTGCTGGTCAATGCGACACCCCTGGGCATGGCGGGAAAGTGGTCGCAGGAGACCCCCTATCCGTTCCCCTGGTCCCTGGCAGGGTTCGGGACCGTCTACGACCTGGTGTACAACCCCCCCCTGACGCCGCTTCTGAGGGCAGCCCGCACGGCTGGGTGCCGCACCATACCAGGAGCGGCCATGTTCGTGCACCAGGCCGCCGAACAGTTCAGGCTGTGGACAGGGCAGGACCTTCCGATTCAGGAGGCAGCGCTTGTGGTGGATCGCGCCCTGGCGGATCAGGGCACGTAGACCCGGATGTCGTCTCCCGGGTAAATGTGTTCGTTGCCAGAGATGCTGTTCCAGGCCATGAGGTCTGAGGTGTGCACCCCGAACCTGCGCGCGATGGACCACAGGTTGTCCCCTTTGCGCACCTGGTAGCTGACCAGGCGGTCCCGGACCTGCCTGGCGTCGACCTGAGATCTGGCCGAGGCCTTGGCGGTGTAGTCCGGTATGTACAGCTTCTGCCCCACCTTGAGGGGCCTGTCCGGATCCAGGCCGTTGGCTGTGACCAGGGTGGTCAGGTCAACCCGGTTGTGGGTGGCGATATCCCACAGCGTGTCCCCGTTCTGCACCACATAGTTGGCCCGGGTGGCGGCAATGGCCCTGGTCCTGGCCTGGGAATCCCGGCCTGGAATATCCAGCTTCCGGCCGATGCGCAGCACCTCCCCTCTGGCGATGGAGTTGCTCTGCTGCAGGTCGCTGAGGCTGACGTTGTAGCGGCGGGCTATCTCCCACAGGCTGTCCCCTCTGCTGACGACATGGGTGGATCCATGTGCCCGGGAGGTGCCGGCGCGGGAGGAAGCCACCGTAGATCCGGCGCCGGGTGCCGGGATCATGACCCACTGTCCCGGATGCAGCAGATTGCTGGAGGCGTTGTTGACCTGCTTGAGCACTGAGACCGGCAGGCCGAAACGCGAGCTGATCCTCCACCAGGAGTCGCCGTTTCTGATGCGGTAGCGCTGGTATCCGGCGTAGGGCCTGGACTCGGGCTGCTCCAGGTAGGCCAGGGCAACCTCCAGCTTATCAGGCGGCAGATACACGGGGCAGGTCTTGTCCGGCGGGGTGACAGCACGGCGGAAGGCGGGGTTGTAGGCCTTGAACTCCGACCACTGCAGACCGCAGGCCGCGGCCAGGGCCATGAGGTCGGTCCCCCCCCGGGCCTGGACCTCTGTGGGCTTTGCCGGTGCGTCCCAGCACAGGGGCTCAAAGCCCAGGGACTCCAGGTTCCTGATGATCTTGAGGATGGCCAAAAGCTTTGGGACGTAGTGGCGGGTCTCCTGCTTGAAGTAGCTGCGGCTGCTGGCGATGTCGAAGAAATCAGCAGATCCGCTGCGTTTCATGGCCCAGGCCACCTTGCCCTCCCCGGCGTTGTAGCCGGCCAGGGCCAGGTACCAGTCCCCGAACTGGTTGTGGAGTTTCTTCAGGTAGGCTGCCGCGGCCTTGGTTGCCTTGTAGGGGTCACGCCGCTCGTCCACCCACCAGTCCACTTCCAGCCCGTACATCTTGGCGGTACCGGGTATGAACTGCCACAGCCCGGCTGCGCTGGCATGGGAGTATGCCAGCGGGTTGAAGCCGCTTTCGGCAAAGGGCAGGAAGACCAGGTCGTGGGGCAGCCCCTGCTCGATGAAATGGTCGCGGATATGGGGGAGATAGATCTCGGCCCGCTTCAGCCAGCGCTCAAAGGTCTTGCGGTTGGTGTGGGTGTAGTACTTGAAGTAGAGCTGGACCTCCTTGGTGTCCCGCAGGTCCAGGTCGAAATGGATCTCCGGCTCGGTCTCCAGGGCCTGCTGCTCAGCCGGGGTGAGCACCACGGCTGCGACATCGGATTCCTTGGGCGGTGCGACGTCTTCCTCGTGGAACCGGGGCAGATCGGGGAGCACTTCAGGGGGCTCTGCCACATGACCCGCCTCGAGGGAGATGTCAGGAGTGCTCGGGAGGGGCTCTTCCCGGATCTCCTCCAACGAGAGCTCCTGCCGGGGCTCTGCGGGTGGGGGATCGGACCCGGCTGCGCCCGGTCCAGGCTCGGGCCTGGTGGAGCAGGAGAGGAGAAACGCGCAGAGCAGGAATATGGTCAGGGATTTGAACATCGTGTCTCTTCTGGTTTTGGGCTGTGTTGCAGCCGGGTGTAGGATCCTGCTACCGTACTGCCGGCGGGTTTGGCAATAGATTCCAGCCCCTTTCAGGGTGGGGGTCGGCAATGATTTCATAAAAAATACGAGTAATAATGGCATGTTGTCAGAAAAAAAATCACTGGTGCCCGGCTCTTCGCACAAAGAGCAGACCATTGCGGTGGGCAGGCATCCGGTCTTGGACGCGCTGCGCCTGGCCCCGGAGACAGTGGACCAGGTGTTTCTCCAGCAGGGCCTGAAAAAAGACCGGGGGCGTTTCCAGTCACTCTGCCAGGAACTGGGTATACGGTTCAAGCTCGTGCCCCGTCACCATCTGGACAAGATGGCCGGCACCGCCAACCACCAGGGGGTGGCCGCAACGCTCTACCTGCCGGGCTACACCGATGCGGACGAGCTCGTGGCGAAGGTGTCCCTTTCCCCCCTCCCCCTGATCCTGGCCCTGGACCAGGTCCAGGACCCCGGGAACATCGGTGTCATGGCCCGAACGCTCCTGGCCCTGGGCGGTGCGGGGCTGGTGGTCCCAGCCCATCGCAGCGCCTTCCTGGGGGCCGGGGCCATGAAGGCTTCCGCCGGGGCCCTCAGCCGGATTGCCGTGGCCCAGGTGGTCAATCTCTCAAGGTTTCTCAGGCAGTGCAAGGAGGCCGGGCTGTGGATCTACGGGTCGGGTACAGGCAGGGAAAGCACACCGGTCTTCGAGGAAAGCGTGTGTCTGCCGTGCGTGCTGGTGCTGGGGAACGAGGAAAAGGGCCTCAGGCCGGGAGTTGCCAAACAGTGCGACAGGGTGCTCTCCATCCCCATGTCCGGGGACATCGACTCCCTCAACGTGGCCCAGGCCGGAGCGATTTTCCTGGGGGAGATGGTGAGGCAGAGAAGCAGCTCGAAGCTCGAAGCTGGAAGCCGGAAGGGATAGGAATGGATTTTTGGTTCATCCGGTTCAAGAGTATGTGGTCAGCGCATACGTTGGAGGCCGTGGGCATTCATGCCCAGCCGAATCCGTGTCTTTTATGAGGAATGACCTGGACTGGTCTCTTGAACGCAGTAGGTGCTTGGTCGGACATTCCAAGCTGGAACGAGGCGGTAGAGGTGGAGCGCCGGCAAGAACGACCGATACAGCACTGGACCATGTGAGAGGGGCGGGACGCGACGCACTTCCATTCTGGCTGGTCATGAACACCCACGGCCTCTTTCCGAAACCGGGCAATCCTTGAAAAAATACGCTCGAACCGGATGAACCGTTCATTTGTTGGTTCCGGTGCATCTTTCTGTCTTGCTTCCAGCTTCAATATGTGAGGGTTTGTCCCTGGGGAAGCAACGCAGTCCCTCCTTCGCACAAGGCTGCGGAGGGCAGGCCAGCGGGGATTTTTCAGCGGTCTGCCGGGACTCAGCGGATATAGTTGGGGATGTTCAGAAAGAGGTCCCGGGTGAAGGTGACCATCTTGTCCATGATCCAGGGAAAACTGATCAAAAGGGCGATGAAGATGGCCAGGATCTTGGGGACGAAGGTCAGGGTCATCTCCTGCACCTGGGTGGCGGCCTGAATGATGCTGATGAAAACACCCACAAAGAGCCCGATGCCCAACATGGGCAAGGCGATGGTCAGGGTCAGCTCGATCGACTGCCTGGCAAAGCCTATGATGAAATCAGGGGACATGCATCCTCCTTGAGGGCACAGACATACAAAAGTTCGTGCTGACGGGCGTTTGCCGCGTCAGGCATAGCTGTTCACCAGGGAACCGACCAGCAGGTTCCAACCATCCACCATCACGAAGAGCAGGATCTTGAAAGGCATGGAGATCATGATGGGCGGGAGCATCATCATGCCCATGGCCAAGAGGATGCTGGCCACCACCATGTCCAGGATCAGGAAGGGGATGTAGATGAGAAAGCCGATGGTGAAGCCGGTCTTGAGCTCGCTGATGAGAAAAGCCGGCAGAAGCAGGGTGGTGGGGACGTCCTCTTTGGTTTGAGGCTGCTCCAGGCCGGTGATGGAGTAGAAGATGGACAGGTCTTTCTCCCGGGTGTGCTTGAACAAGAATCCGCGCACCGGCTGTTCGGTCCTGGCAAGAGCCTCCTTGTAGCCGATCTCCTCGTTGAGATAGGGCTGCAGGGCCTCGTCGTTGATCTGTTTGCCGACCGGGAACATGATGACCACCGTCAGGAAGATGGCCAGGCTGGCCAGGACCTGGTTGGGCGGCATCTGCTGCGTGGCCAGGGCGTGGCGCAGGAAAGAGAAGACGATGATGATGCGGGTGAAGGATGTGGCCGTCAAAAGGATGGCCGGTGCGACCGACAAAACCGTGAGCAGGAAGAGGATCTCCAGCAGGACCGAGACCTTCTCCGGCTCGGTTTGCCCAGCCCCGAGCTGGAGGGACAGGGAAGGCAGGACAGGGTCATCCTGTCCCAGCAGAGTTGTCGGTATCAGGATCAGCCCCGCCGTGATCAGGCTCAGGCCCAGCGTGCTCCAGAAGCGAGGCAAAGGTTTCTTCAGGGGGTGTTTCATGGTCCGCTTGGATCTCCGTCAAGGTGGTGATCGAGCTCTCGGTGACGCCGATCAGGACCTTTTTATTCAAGAAGCGGACCACAGCCAGAGACCTCTTGGGACCAAGGGAAAGCTGCCCCAAAAGCTCCAGGTCCCCTTGCCCCGGGAAGCGCAGCCCCGCGCGCGGTCCGAAGCGCTTGATGCCCCAGAAGGCAAGAAGGATCAGGGCCAGCAGGAAGAGCAGGCCCCCGGCCATTTTCAAGCCCACCAGCCCGATGCTCATGGATGGGTCTCCCATGGTGGCGTTAGGCAAGCTGCTTGACCCTCTCGATGGGGCTGATGATGTCTGTCAGCCGTATTCCGAACTTTTCATTGATGACCACGGCTTCACCCCGGGCCACTAGCTTTCCGTTGACGAATATTTCAAGGGGCTCACCCGCCAGCTTGTTCAGCTCGATGACCGAACCCTGTCCCAGTTGGAGCAGCTCGTTGACCAAAAGCTGTGTCCGGCCAAGCTCCGCGGAAACGTTCAGGGGAATGTCCAGGATGAAGTCGAGGTCCCGTTTGGTCTTCTTGACCGGGGATTCCTTGGAAGCCCTGGCCTCCTCTGTCAAATCTTTGAACTCCACGTCCTTGCTGCGCCCGTACCTGGAGGAGCTGTCCTTCCCATTCTTCAGCTTTGTTTCCTCCTCTTCGGCCAGGGCGCTGGCCCACTCCTCGGCCAGGGCCTCGTCGTCCTGCTCACCCTCGGCGGTCTCGGCGGTCTCCTGGTCCTCTTCCTGCTCTGACAGGGCAGCGGCCCACTCTTCGGCCAGCTTGTCCTGGTCCATATCGTTCTTGGTGTCTTCTGCAGCCATGTGTGCCTCGACGGTTTAGAAGTTGGTCTTTATCTCCTGCTGAACCTTGAAGGCCCGGTTGCCCTTGAGGTTACCTGGGGAGCCGGTGAACTTGGGGATCCCTTCCACCTCTGCCAGAAGCTCGTCGTCCGTGTCGGAGTTGAGCAGCAGGATGTCCCCCTCCTCCAGATTGAGCAGCTGCCGTCCGGTGATTTCGGTGCTTCCAAGGCGGACCACCACCTCGATGGGTGTTTCAAGGAGCCGTTCCTTGAACCGGGCGATCCAGGCGTGGTCGATCTCCAGGCGTTCGGACTGGAAGGATGCGTAGAGCTTGGACCTGATGGGCTCGATGGTGGCGTAAGGCAGGCAGAGAATGATCGAGCCGATGGCGTTCTCCAACTCCACCTCGAAGGAGACGACCACCACCACGTCGCTGGGGGGAACGATGGTGGCGAACTGGGGGTTGATCTCCGTGCGCACGAACTCGATGGACACCTCGTGCACCGGGCGCCAGGCCTCCTCCATGTTGGAGAGGATGATGGCCACGATGCGGTGGATGATGGTCTGCTCGATGGGCGTGAAATCGCGCCCCTCGATCTTGGGCTGGCTCCCGCTGCCGCCAAAGAAGTTCTCCACCAGGGCGAAGACCAGCCTGGTGTCCACCACCAGGATGGCATTGCCCCGAAGCGGCTCGAACTTGAAGATGTTGATGCTGGTGGGCACGGGCAAGGAGCGCATGAAGTCGCCGAACTTGGACATGTCGATGGAGATGGGGTTGACGTCGACCCGCTTGCGCAGTGCATTGGCCAGGGAGTTGGTGGCATGGCGGGCAAAGCGGTCGTTGATGATCTCCAGCACCGGCATGCGGCCCCGGATGATCCGGTCCTGGTTGGCCAGATCAAAGGTGACCACACCGCTGTCGTCCGCCTCTGCCTCTGCCTCGGTTTCGATCTCTCCGCCGCTCAAGCCCCGAAGCAGGGCATCCACCTCATCCTGATTGAGAACTTTGCTCATGGTTGCTGCCTGTATGAATGCGACTAGTGATTACTGGACGACGAACTCCGTGAAATAGACCCGGAGGATGACCGGTTTTCCCAGGATCTTGTTCAGCCGCTCCACGATCTGCTTCTTGAGCAGGATCTTGTCCTCCACCCCGGACAGATCGTTGTAGGTCTTGCTGGACAAAAGCAGCAGGACCGTGTCCTTGATCTTAGGCAAGTTGCGTTCCAACTCGGCCACATCCTTCTCGCTGCGGACCTCGAAGTCCATGGCCAGCTTCAGATAACGTCGCCCAAGGGGGTCGGCCAGGTTGACCACAAAGGGCTCCAGGGCGAAGGTGTGGATTTCGCCGGTTTCTGAGATCCGGGGCGCATCGGCCTGGGAAGCGTTGTCCGTCATGGGCGCTGGCTCTTCAGGCGCCAGGTAGGTGTCGTAGGCCAGATATGCCCCGGCGCCCAAAACTACGACCACCAGGGCCAGCAGGACCCACTTCAGGAGCCCTCCCTTCTTTCCGGACTCCTTTCCCGGCTCTTCCTGTCCGGTATCTTTTGCTTCGTCAGCCACGTCTGTTCTCCCGTGTTTAGAGATAGGTCCTGGCATAGGGGGCGTTCTCGAGCAATATCTCCACCCGTCGGTTTCTGGCGCGCCCCTCTGGTGTATCGTTTGCGGCCAGCGGCCGCAACGGCCCGTATCCGGCCGCTGCCAGGATGTGCGGGTCCACGCCCTGGGCCAGGAGGTTGCTCAGCACCGCCAGGGCCCGTTCGGCGGAGAGCTCCATGTTGTCCACGGTGCGTCCCGGGACAGTGTCAGTATGTCCGGAAACAACAGTGGGAGCCGTGATGGCCGGGATGAGCATCCCGATCTGCTTGAGCACCACCTGGGCGGCCGGGGTCAGCTCCGACCCCCCGGATTCGAAGAGGATGCCTTCTGAGAGCACCAGGGCCACCCCTTGTGGCGTGGCCAGGATCTCCAGGTTCTCGTCCAGGGTGGAGCGGTTGAGCTCCGGGGCGAGGACGTCGTGAGGGAACAGCAGGTCCTTGATGCGGTCCTGTTTCTCGATCACCTCCCAGGGGGGTTCCCTGAGTATCTTTCTGAGCAGGGAGAAGCGGTCCTCCATCTTCCCGGCCCCGGGAGAGGTCAAAAAACCGACTTTTTCCGTGAAGATGGTGAAGGCGTCGCCGATGATGCCCACGTCAAGGGTGGACATGCTCAGGATGAGCACGAAAAAGGTCAGCAGCAGGGTCACCAGGTCGGAAAAGGTGATCAGCCAGGAGCCGGAATCGATGCCGCCGCCTTTTTTTCGGGATGCACTCCGTTTTCTGGCCATGGTCACTGCCTGAGCGGGGCACTGTCCCGCTCGATGTCAAAGATGAAGTCCCTGTACATCAGTGGCCCGTCACGGTCCCGTCCCAGGGGGAAGAGCGAGCGCAGGTAGGGCTGCCTGGCGTAGTTGCGCTTGTCCAGGATCAGCTCCACACGGCGGTTCTTGCTGCGCCCCTGCGCATTGGCGTTGGTGTACCTGGGTTCAAAGCGCCCGTGGGCCTCCATGCGCAGCATCTCCGGGTCCATCCCCCCTCTGATCAGGTGGGCATAGACGGCCTGTGTCCGTGACAGGGACAGGGCCCAGGAGGGATCCAGGGCATCCCTGTGCGTGCCGCTTTGGTATTCAAACCCCATCTCGTCCCGCAGGCTGGAGGTGTGGCCTGCAAGCAGCAAGGGAAAACCGACCTCCAGAAGTGACGGCAGTATGCGATCGAGCAGGTCTTTGCCGTCATTGGTGAGTGTCGCCGCTCCGGGTGCAAAGAGGACTTCGGAGTTGATGTTCAGGACCTGGACAAAGGCGTTGGACAGGAAGTCCACATCCTTGCCGATGTCCTCCCAGACCAGCCCTTTGAGCGGGGCAAGGTCGCCGACCTCCTGCATGGGTCCCGGTTCTATGGCCCGCGGGCGGGCCTGGGGCCGGGTGGTCAGCAGGTTGGGGGACTGCTGGCCCATGCCGAAGGTGCCCGTGATCGAGCCCAGGGCGATTTTCCTCTTCTCCTCGTCCAGCAGGGCGGACATGCTCACCAGCAGTACGAAAAAGGTCAGCATCAGGGTCATGAGATCCGAAAAGGTGATCAGCCAGGCAGGGGTGCTGTTTTTGGAACTCTTCTTTTTGGCCATGGCTCGCTGTCCCGCTCATGTCTCCCGTCTCTGACTGGGAGGCAGGTAGCTGTTCAGCTTCTCCTCGATGATCCGGGGGTTCTCCCCTTTGGAGATGGACAGGATTCCCTCGGTGATCAGCTCCTTGATCAGTACCTCTTCCTTGCTCCGGGTGCGCAGCTTGCCCGCCATGGGTATGAAGACCAGATTGGCCAGCACAGCACCGTAGAACGTGGTCAGCAGGGCAACGGCCATGGCCGGGCCGATGGTGCTGGGGTCGTTCATGGTCTGCAGCATCTGCACCAGCCCGATGACCGTGCCGATCATGCCCATGGCCGGGGCAAAGGCACCCATCACGGTCATCAGTTCGGCACCGGTTTCGTGCCTGTCCTCCAGATAGGAGATCTCGGTCTCCAGGATCTCCTGGATGGTCTGGGGCTCGAGTCCGTCCACGGTCAGCTGCAGCCCTTTGCGCAAAAACGCGTCGTCGATCTCCTTGAGCAGTGGTTCCAGGGAAAGGATGCCTTCCCGGCGGGCCTTGTTTGCATACTCCAGGAAACGCTGGATCATGGTGGGGGGCTGCTCGTGGGAGGCGAAGAAGGTGTTCTTGATCACCCCCAGTATGCCGAGCATGTTGCGCAGGGGGTAGTTGACCAGGGTTGCGCCGATGGTGCCCCCGATCACGATGAGCACGGCCGGGATGGAGACGAAGATGAACGGGCTGCCGCCCATGACTATGGCCGAGACCACGAGCCCGAAAGCCAGGACGATGCCGATGACGGTGGCGAGATCCATAACAGGCCGGGTTCCTTATTTTCGTGGTCTGGGTCCGAAGATACGGGTTCCGATACGCACCAGTGTGGACCCTTCTTCCACAGCAAAGGCAAAGTCCTGGGTCATGCCCATGGACAGATGGGGAAGCTCGCCGTCGAGCATGGTTTCCAACCTCTCCTTTATCCTCCGAAGCCTGGCGAACAAAGGGCGCGCCAGGCCGGGATCCTCAAAGTAGGGGGGCATGGTCATGAGGCCCTGCAGCTCCAGATGCGAAAGCTCAAGGACCGATTCCACCAAAAACGGCAGCTCGGCTTCCGGGACTCCCCCCTTCTGCTTCTCCCCCGCCAGATTGACCTGGAGGAGAACGGGCTGCGACACACCCAGGGTCTGAGCCCGTTTATGCAATGCCCGGGCCAGCTTCAGGGAGTCCACAGTGTGCACCAGGTGGTATGCGCCGGCCACGAACCGGGCCTTGTTGGTCTGCAGCCTGCCGATGAAATGCCAGCGCAGGGGGAAATCGGCAAGGTCGTGTTGTTTGAGCTGCGCCTCCTGGACATAGTTCTCCCCAAAGTCCAGCTGCCCGGCCTCCGCCAGAACCCGCACCCGTGCTGCGGGGTGGAGCTTGGACACGGCGACCAGAGACACGGAGCCGGGGGCACGGCCGGCTTTGTGCACGGCCGTGGAAAGCTCCTGCAGCGTGTCCTGCCAGCGTTTGATGAGCGTGTGTTCCTTCATGGGGCGCGGTACAGGTCGCTCAAGCTGCCTGAACTCTCCATGATCCATAATCGGCCGATTTTGCGGGATCTTAACATCCCGGCCCCTGATGCTCCCCGGGCCTTCGGAAGAAGGGTGCGGCATGGCCGGGCTGACTGGTGACAGAAAACAAGGTCCATGCGGTGCGGCACAAGGGACACGTTTTGGAGCCCAGTGACGCGGGGCGACATGGCCAATCCTTCTCCGCAGCTGCTACGCACCAAGGCCCAGAGAGGACATGAACCGGGCATCCCTGTCCCATTTGGGGCGCACCTTGACCCACAGGTTGAGGTTGACGCGGGTTTCGGTCAGCTCCTGAATCTCGATTCTGGACTGCTGCCCCACCCTTTTGAGAAGCGAGCCGCCCTTGCCGATGACCATGGGCTTGTGGGCTGCCCGGGCCACGTAGATGACCGCTGAAACGTGCACGATGTTGCGGGAAGAGTCCTCGGCCCAGTCCTCGATGTCGACAGCCACGGTGTATGGCAGCTCCTGCCCCAGGGCCAGAAAGAGCTTTTCCCGTATGATCTCAGACGCCATGAAGCGCAGGGGCATGGTGGAGATCTGGTCCTCGGGGTAATAGGAAGGGCCCTGGGGCAGGAGCCTGATGACTGATTCGAGCAGTGTCCGGACCCCCTCTCCCCTGGTGGCCGACACGGTGTGGACCTCGTGGCCGGGAAAGGCCTGATTCAACTCCTGCAGCACGGGGAGCAGGGCCTGCTTGTCCTTGAGACGGTCGATCTTGTTCAGGGCGATGACCAGGGGCAGCCCCGAGTCCTGCAGCCGGGACCGGATGTGGCCGAGATCGCGCTGCAGCAGCTGGGGTTTGTCGGCATAAAGCGAGGCATCGAGCAGCAGGAGCACGGCATCGGCGCCATACAGGGCCTGCCAGGCCGATTCAACCAGAAAGCGGTTCAGGGCCTTTCTGCTCTGGTGCACGCCGGGAGTGTCCAGAAAGACAACCTGAGCATCGTCCCGGGTGAAGATCCCGCTGATGCGGTTTCGGGTGGTCTGGGGCTTGGGGGTGACAATGGCCACCTTCTGCCCCAGCATCTGGTTGAGCAGGGTGGACTTGCCCGCATTGGGCGGCCCGATGATGGCCACGACCCCGCTTTTATGGTTCGTGGTCCCCTGGGTTCCGGTCGTTTCGGAGATGTCGGAATTCATGAACGCACCATGTGTGTCGCATCCTTGACTCGGTTTTTCGTCAGCCCGGACTTGACGATCCATCAGCCCGGACCCATTACAACCCTGCGGTTCTCGGCCGCAGCCGAAATGGCTGGGCAAGAACAGTGCACACAAGCCAGGGGCCTTGTAAAGGGACAGGCCTCTCCCCGCCGCAGCAAGAATTTTTGCATGCCGAAAGGCGCCGCCTGAACCTGTGCACGTTACTGCGGGGCCAACAGAGCCCCGACCGACCCGAGGCCGTTGTACAAGTCAGTTCTGGTGACCCCAGAATACCAGCCAGGGGCAGGAAACTTTCCTTGCACTGCTCCTGGGCAATCGTTATAGCCGCGGACATTATGAGCAAGAATCTTATTATCGTCGAGTCGCCGGCCAAGGTGCGGACCATCAAAAAGTTCCTGGGGCCGGAGTATCTGGTCGAAGCATCTGTTGGACACGTGCGCGATCTGCCCCACAACACCATGGGTGTGGACGAGGAGCACGATTTCACCCCCCACTACCAGGTCATCTCCGGAAAAAACAAGGTGGTCAACAAGCTCAAGAGCGCGGCCTCCAAGGCCGATCAGGTCTATCTGGCCCCGGACCCGGACCGGGAGGGCGAGGCCATTGCCTGGCACGTTTCCGAGCTGATCAAGGGCAAGAACACCAACCTGCGCCGCATCCAGTTCAACGAGATCACCCCGCGTGCGGTCCGGGAAGCCCTCGAGCATCCCCGCTCCCTTGACGAGAAACTCTTTCATTCCCAGCAGGCCAGGCGCATCCTGGACAGGCTGGTCGGGTACAAGGTCTCCCCCCTGCTCTGGCAGAAGGTCAAGCGCGGCATCTCTGCGGGCCGGGTCCAGTCCGTGGCCCTGCGCCTGATCGTTGAGCGGGAAAAGGAGCGGCAGGTCTTCGTGCCCCAGGAGTACTGGCTCTTCAAGGCCAGGGTTGAGGGTGCGCCGGGCTCGGACTTCACCGTCGACCTGTGGAAGGTCAAGGGCAAAAAGGCCGAGGTGGCGGACCTGGCAACAGCCGAAACCCTTGAGGCCGAGGTCCGGAAAGCCGGTTTCACAGTGGAGCAGGTGGAGGAAAAGGAACGCAGCAGACATGCCAAGCCCCCCTACATCACCTCCACGCTGCAGCAGGATGCAGCCAACCGCCTCCACTTCTCGGCCAAGAAGACCATGACCCTGGCCCAGCGGCTCTATGAGGGCCTCGAGCTGGGTGAGCTGGGTACGGTTGCCCTGATCACCTACATGCGCACCGATTCGTTCCGGGTGGCCAACGAGGCCAGGGACGCGGCCCGGGAGTGGATCGGGCAGAACCTGGGACCAGAGTACGTGCCGGAAAAGCCCAATGCCTACCGGTCCAAGGGCTCGGCCCAGGACGCCCACGAAGCAGTCCGCCCGGTGGACGCGACCCTGACGCCGGAGATGGTCACGAACCATCTCTCCAGGGATCTGCTCCGCCTCTACACCCTCATCTGGAGACGCTTCGTGGCCTCACAGATGGCCCCGGCGCGTTTCTGGGACACGGTGGTCACAGTGCGTTCGGCCACCACCCAGTGGCGGGCCAAGGGCGAGAGGATCATCTTCCCGGGGTTCATGAAGGTCTACCAGGCCGAAGCCCAGCAGGAGGTGGTCCTGCCACGGCTTACCAAAGACCAGCCCCTTGACCTGCTGGAGCTCAGCAAGGAGCAGAAGTTCACCCAGCCACCGCCGCGCTTCTCCGAGGCCTCCCTGGTGCGCAGCCTGGAAGAAAAAGGCATCGGCCGCCCCTCCACCTACGCCCAGATCATCTCCACCCTGCAGGACAGGGAGTACGTGCGGCTCGAAAGCAGGGCCTTCGTGCCCACAGAGCTCGGGTTCACGGTCTGCGACCTGCTGCTGGCCCACTTCCCCAGGTTCATGGACTACGGGTTCACCGCGGACATGGAGAAGAGCCTGGACCAGGTGGCCGAGGGGACCACGGACTGGGTCGGGCTGCTCAAGGGGTTCGCCCGTGAGTTCGATCCCGCCCTGGAAAAGGCCAAGTCGGAGATGGCCGCGGTCAAGGGGGGCAAGGAGACGGACATCTCCTGCCAGGTCTGCGGCCGCCCCATGGTCATCAAGTTCGGGCGGCAGGGGGAGTTCCTGGCCTGCTCCGGCTATCCGGAGTGCACCAATACCTCCAATTTCGTGCGGGACGAGCAGGGAACCATCCAGATCGTGCAGCCAGACCCCCTGGAGCTGCAGAAGGTGGGAACCTGCCCTAAGTGCGGTCGCGACCTGGTGGTCAAGCGCTCCCGCACCGGAAGCCGGTTCATCGCCTGCACCGGGTACCCGGAGTGCCGGCACACGGAGTCCTTCACCACGGGCGTGGCCTGCCCGCAGGAGGGCTGCCCCGGGGAGCTGGTGGAGAAGAGCTCCAAGCGGGGCAAGGTCTTCTACGCCTGCAACCAGTTCCCCAAGTGCCAGTACGCCGTCTGGGACTGGCCCGTGGCCGAGCCCTGCCCCACCTGCGGTTCGCCCGTCCTGGTCAGAAAGAGCACCAAGTCGGGGGAGCGCATCGCCTGCCCCAGAAAGGGCTGCCGCTACTCCCGCAAGGCGGAGGAGGAGTTGGAAGCTCGAAGTCGGAAGCTCGAAGCAAGATCTCAGAGCTGAAAGGTTCTGTGACGTTTTGTGTGGAAATGAAGGAAATTGTTCCGAGAGCTACCATGTGGGACCGGTGCTCGAATGTACCGTCATTCCGGCCTCCGAGCCGGAATCCATGCCTTTGTCCGGATGATCGCCAAAGACATGGATCCCGGATCGAGTCCGGGATGACAATGGTGGTGAGCCGTCGAAGAACCCTAGAATTGCGGCAGTTCCTGCGTTGTTGCGTTTGGAGGGCCCTTCCGGGAGAGTGACCGGATGGGGGGCTCAGAATGCGGCCGGCGCGTCTTTTTCATCGACCAGCACATAGTGGGCCGCGACTTTGGGCGGGATGGAGCGGGGGCGGCCCGTGGCCCGGTCCACGAAGACCCAGTCGGTTTCCCCTTTGGCCAGGATTTCCCGGTCCTGCTGCCGGAGGATCAGGTACCGCCTGAGGGAACGGACCCGGCGCAGGGTGGCCACCCAGGTCAGGACCAGGATCCCCTCCCCGGCAAATGCGGGCCGCAGGTACTCGATGCGGTGGGCGCGCACCACCCAGGTGGCTCCTTGGGCCAGGGTGGCCGCAGTTCCGCCGATGGACTCGGAATGGTGCACTGCCGCGTCCTGCATCCAGCGCACGTACTCGACGTTGTTGACGTGGCCGTTGGTGTCCACGTCCTCCGGCGCTACAATCAGGAAGTGTTCGTATACCCCGTGCATGGGCCGTGGTGTAGGCCGGGCTTCAAGGGAATGCAAGCCTTGGTGGCCTGTGATCCGCAGAAACGCGAATTCCGTGGCAGGCCCTCCCAGCCGGCTGGGGTGAGACAAACTGCCGCCGTTTACGTGGCCTCGGCCGTGCTCACGGAGCTTTGCTTGAGGCCCCAGGTCTTGGACTCTCCGGAGCAGAGCTCGACCATGTCCTCCTCGTAGGCGACCTTGATGGGTTTGCCCGCGGTGCGCTTGGCGGTCACGATCAGCTCCTCCGAGGTCACGGTGACCACCAGGGAGTGGTTGCGGTAGCGGATGCGCAGCCGCAGGCGGTCCAGCTCGACCGGGAGGGCCGGGTTGAAATGCAGCACCCCCTCCCTGGGCTCGATGTCGGTGTAGCCCCGCTGGATGATGTCCACGGTGCCGGCCATGGCCCCGACATGGATGCCTTCGGGAGTCGTGCCTCCCTGGATGTCCTCCACATCGCTGCGCAAGGCCTGGCGGAAGAGCTTCCAGGAGCCGGCCCGGTTGGAACGGGCCAGGACACGGGCGTGGACCACACTGGAGAGGGTGGAACCGTGGGAGGTCCGGGCCAGGTAGTAGTCGATGTTCTTGGGGATGGTGTCGGGCTCGAGCTCGTATCCCAGGCGCTCGAATATCATTTCGAGCTGCTCCGCGGTGAACAGGTAGAAGAGCATGAGCACGTCGGCCTGCTTGGAGGCCTTGTACTTGTTGACCGTGTCCCCTTCGGCCTCCAGGATGCGGTCCAGGCGCTGGATGTCGTGGTATTTCTCCCGGTAGCCCTCCCAGTCCAGCTCCTCCAGCTGCTCATACCCCTCGAACTGGCTGATGATGCCGTCGCCGTGGAAGGGGACGTACAGCTTGGCCGCGATTTTGGGCCACTTGTTCATGTCCTTCTTGGTCAGCCCGAGCTTGCCCTTGAGGTCGTCCTGGCGCTCTTCGGCCAAAAGGTCGAAAAGACGGCCGGCCTCGTGCAGCACCCAGGAGGCCATGACGTTGGTGTAGGCGTTGTTGTTCAGGCCCGGCTTGTCCGCACCCGGGTAGGCGTCGTGGAACTCGTCAGGCCCCATGACACCCTCAATGACGTAGCGCCTCCTGCCCGGGTCCCAGACGGCGGTGGAGGCCCAGAACTTGGCGATCTCCAAAAACATCTCCGCACCGTAGAAGTGCAGGAACTCGTAGTCCACGTTGACGTGGAAGTACTGGCTGATGTTGTAGGCGATGGCGGAGCTGACGTGACGCTGCAGGCGTGAGTTGTCGGGGATCCAGCGCCCCGAGCGCGGGTTGAGGTGCAGCTTCTGGCTCTCCTCGCGTCCGTTGGAGCCGCTCTGCCAGGGGTACATGGCCCCTTGGTACCCTTCCGCCCTGGCGTAGGCTTTGGCTTCGGGCAGGCGCCGGTAGCGGTACATGAGCAGGGACCGGGTGATCTCCGGAATCCGGTAGTTGAGGGTGGGGAAGATGAACAGCTCGTCCCAGAAGATGTGCCCCCGGTAGGCCTCGCCGTGCCACCCCCGGGAGGGGACGCCCACGTCCAGGTCCATGGTGTTCATGGACGTGGTCTGCAGCAGGTGGAAGGTGTAGAGCCGCAGGATCATCTCGGCCTGGTACCCCTTCTTGTCGGGCGCGACCTCGAACTCGATCTCGAACCGGTTCCAGAGGTGCACCCAGACCCGCTTGTGACAGGCCAGGATGTCGTCGATGCTTCCCGATCTGGCGGCCAGCTTGAGCGATTCCTGCCACGGCTCGGTGATGGCCTGGTCCCGGGAGGTGAAGAAGGTGACGATTTTTTCAATACGCAGGGACCGGTTGGCCTCCATGTCCACCTCGACCTGGTGGGCGATCCAGCCCTCCTCGGCGAGCACTTCTCTGCTGGGGCGGATGTGGCGGCCGTTGAGAAAGAACCTGGTGCGGGCGGACTGCACCACCTCCAGGTGGGACTGGTTGGTGCGCACGGACAGGGTGATGGTCTCGTTGTCCGACTCCTCCTGACGGACCGGCTCCAGGTGCCGGCTGCGCAGCTCGCGGTACCGGGGCACGCCGTTGTTGGTCACCGTGCCGTCCAGGACGGAGCGCACGGTGCTCCGCCCGAACCAGTCTTCCGGGGTGATGGTCAGCTCGATGGCGGCTTGGTGGGGGTTGTCCATGCTCACCACCCGCCGCTCCCGAACCCGGGTGTGGCGTTTGTGCTCGTCTTCGATGCGAAAGGTCCGCGTAAGGACTCCCGACTTGATGTCCAGCTCCAAGCGGTAATCGAGAAAGGTGATTTTCTGGGGGTCGAACCAGCAGCACTCCGGGAGCTGGAAGTCGATGGGCAGCCAGTTGGGCAGGTTGACCAGGTCCTCGTTCTCGATGAAGCGGCCGTTTATCTCCGTGGTCAGCCTGTTGAACCCGCAGGCCAGGTAGGTCCCGGGGTAGTGGGTGGCGTCGTCCCGGGCCTGGGCAATGGCCCCCCGGGTGCAGAAGTAGCCGTTGCCCAGGGTGGTCAGGGCCTCGCGCAGCCCCTCCTGTTTGGGGTGGTAGCCTTCGTAGGTCAGTGCCCAGTCGCTCATGCGGGTGCTCCTTTGATTTGATCGATCAGCCTGATCAGCTTGCGAAGGAACAGCTCCACCTCGCCGGTGTCGGTGAGCAGCGCCCCGGCAGCGGTCCGTTCGGGGTGCACGGCGACCAGGATGCCCAGCCCCTGGTCCCCCAAGGCCTCGAACCCGTCCTCGTCGGTGGTGTCGTCACCCATGTACAGGCTGTAGGTGTCGGCCAGGTCGAGCTCCTGCCTGAGCCAGGTGATGGCCTTGCCCTTGTGCCAGTCGATTCCGGGGCGAAGCTCGAAGACCTTTTTTCCGGAGGTCATGCGCAGGCCGTTTTCGTCAGCCTGGGCAGCGACGAGCTCGCGCACCGCGTCTGTCTGTTGCTCCGGGGTCTCCCGGAAATGGATCGAAAGCGTGTAGGTCTTCTCTTCCAGCCAGGCACCGGGTATGTCCTGAAGGGGCTGCCTGAGGTTGCCGGCAGCCCTGCGCACGGCCGCCAGCTGGTCCGCGGCCGGGCTGAACCCGGTGTCGCCTTTCCCGGGCGTTTCTATGTTGAAACCGTGGTCACCCGCGTAGATCACGTTGTCCAGCCCGACCAGCCCCTTGACGTCCGCCAGGTCCCTGCCGCTGACGATGCCCACGGGGACGCGGGTGCTGAGCTGGTGGACGGTGCTTTTCATGGAGGGGGAGAGAACCGCGTCCTCCGGGCGGGGAACAATGGGGGTCAAGGTGCCGTCGTAGTCGAGGAAAACCGACAGGCCCTGCCGGGACAGGCGATCCCGGAGCAGGGGCAGCATGTCCAGGGCCGAGGGAGGCACGCCGCCCACAGAGGACTTGGGCCCTGAGAGCTCGATCCGGCCCAGATCCGACACGACCAGGTCGGCCCCGTTTGCCTGCAGCTCCTGGCCGTGTCCCCGTCCGACCCGGTCGACCCCGACCACCAGCCCGAAATCCCCCGCCCGGCCTGCCTGGACCCCGGAGACTGCGTCCTCGAAGACAACCGCCTCCTGGGCAGCAACCCCCAGCTTGCGGGCCGCCGCCAGGAAGATGTCCGGGGAGGGCTTGCCAGGAAGGCCCGAATCAACCGCGTCGTTGCCGTCAAAGATGGCGTCGAAGAGGTCGGTCAGGTCCACGGAAGCAAGAACGGTGCGGCCGTTCTTGCTGGAGGTGACCACGGCACTGGCCAGCCCGGCCGCCCTGGCGCGCAGGACCAGGGCCACACCGTCGGGCCAGGTTGCCGCCCCGCGCTCCTCAAGGAGCCGGTGAAAGATCCGGTTCTTGCTGTTGCCCAAACCGCACACGGTGGTGCTGCCGGGCGGGTCCTGCGGGGATCCGTAGTCCATCTCGATCCCCCGGGAGGACAGGAGGCTCTTGACCCCTTCGTACCTGGGCTTTCCGTCCACGTAGCGGGTGTAGTCGCTGTCGATGTCAAAGGGCCGGACCTCTTTTCCCTGCTCCCGGAGCTCCTCGAAGAAGTCGTCGAACATGCGCTTCCAGGCTTGGGCGTGCAGGCTGGCGGTTTGGGTCAGGACGCCGTCCAGGTCGAAGATGAAGCCCCTGAAGGCTGTGGTGTCGATCACTGCATTGCTGTTCATTGAGCTCTCCGGGTTTCCAGGCCAAAAGGACGGTTGCAGCACAGTATATGGTATACAGAAATGTGTGGCCTGGTTCAACCGGGAGCGAGCCGGAGTTCTCAGGAGGCGGGCCGGAGGGGGCCCGGGTTGTCGATGGGGCTTAAAACCGGTATGTTTCTCCCTGCCCCGCCCCGGGAGCACACGAGCAAAAACAGGTATCCACATCTTGCGATCACCACTGCGGCCGGATCCGGCCCACCCCTTTCAGCTGGTCAAGTTCCTGTCTTGGAGCTCGCTGGTACTCATTTTGAGCACCAGCGTGTTCCTTTCCGTGGTCATTGCCAACTATGCCAAGCAGACCGTGATGCAGAAGCATCAGGAGTTCGCCCTGCTCCTGGCCGAGAACCTGAACCATCAGATTTTTCAGCGCTTCACCCTGCCCACGGTGCTCGGCATGGGCAGGATCACCCTCAAGGAGGAGGCCCAGTACGAACGTCTCAACCAGGTGGTGCTTTCCACCATCCACAGCTTTCATGTCCTGGAGCTGCACATCTTCGATGAGCAGGGCATGGTGGCCTACTCTCTGGACAGGGACATGGTGGGCCGCGAAGACTTGGCCGGAAAGTCTTTCCAGACGGCCTTGAGCAAGGGGGGGGCACGTTTCGAACAGTCCTCCCGGGCCTCATTCTGGCAATCGCTCTTCGGCTTCAACCTCGAACCGGGCAGCTACGTGCTCCAGACATCCTATGTGCTGCGGGCCGAGCGCAGCCTGGATCCCGATCGCCTGCCCGGCCCGATCATGGGCGTTTTGCAGTTTTCCCAGGACATCACCCAGGACTACGAAACCATCATCACCTTCCAGTGGTCGGTGGTGGTGGTTGCGCTCTTCTCCTCCCTGCTGCTCTTCTTGTTTCTGTTCATGATCATCCAGCGGGCCGACAGCATAGTGGCGGAGCGTTTCAGCGAAAAGGAGCGGCTGGAGCGGGAGCTGCACCAGAACGAACGCCTGGCCAGCATGGGGCGCATGGTGGCCTCCATCGCCCACGAGATCCGCAACCCCCTGGGGATCATCCGCAGCAGCGCAGAGCTTTTGCACAAGAAGGCCAGGAAGGAGAACGACCCCAACCAGCGGCTGCTCAAGGCCATCCACGACGAGTCCAAGCGGCTCAGCAGGACGGTCAATGATTTCCTCGACTACGCACGGCCCAGGCAGCCCAAAAAGGATGCGGTCGACCTGAACCGGACCCTGGAAAACGTGTGTGTTTTTCTGGAGCAGGAGCTGCAGCTCGGCGAGGTCACGGTTGAGCGGCGCATGCCTGAGAAGCTGACGGTGCAGGGAGACAAGGACCTGCTCTACCGGGTATTTTACAACCTGATGGTCAATGCGATCCAGGCCGTGCAGGGACCCGGAACGATCATCGTCGCCGGCAGGGAGGAGCCGGACACGGTGGAGGTGTCCATCAGCGACACCGGCCCGGGTTTCGACCCCGACCTCCTGGACAAGTACCTGGAGCCCTTCTACACCAGGAAGGAGACCGGCACGGGCCTGGGGCTGGCCATTGTCCGAAACATTGTCGAGAGCCACGGCGGGAGTGTCCAGCTTGGCAGTGCCGACGGGCGTGGCGCCAGGGTGCGGCTGATTTTCCCCAAGGCCCCGGATCGAAACGGGGCCCCATCCAGGAAGGCCTGACATGTCCACACACATCCTGATCATCGACGACGAGCAGAACTACCTGCTCATCCTGGAGACCCTGCTCTCGGACGAAGGCTACGCAGTGACCACGCTCCAAGACCCGGAGCTGGCCATGGACTACCTCGAGGAGTCCGAGGTGGACATCCTGATCACCGACATGAAGATGCCCAGGATGAGCGGGCAGCAGGTGCTGGAGCAGGTGCGCCGGGATTTCCCGCACATACCCGTGCTGATCATGACCGCGTTCGGAAGCATCGACAGCGCGGTGGAGGCCATGAAGCGCGGGGCGTTCGACTACATCACCAAGCCCTTTTCCAATGACGAGCTGCTGCTCTCGGTCTCCAAGGCCGCCAGGCTGTCCCAGGCAGAGCAGCAGAACAGGCTGCTGCGCCAGACCCTCGAGGAGCGCTACTCCACCCACCACATCATCGGGCGCAGCCGGGCCATGCGCCAGGTCCTGGACATGGTGGACCGGGTGGCCAGGACCCGTTCCAGCGTGCTGCTGACCGGGGAATCGGGCACGGGCAAGGAGCTGATCGCCCGGGCCATCCACTTTGCCTCCAAGCGCAAGGACATGCCCTTTGTCTCGGTCAACTGCATGGCCCTGAACCCCGGGGTGCTGGAAAGCGAGCTGTTCGGGCACGAGAAGGGGTCGTTCACCGGGGCGGTGGCCCGCCGCCGGGGCCGGTTTGAAATGGCCCACGGGGGCACCCTTTTTCTGGACGAGATCGGCGAGCTCTCCCTGGACCTGCAGGTCAAGCTGCTCCGGGTGCTGCAGGAAAGGACCTTCGAACGGGTGGGCGGCACCGAGGCGGTGCACGTGGACATCCGGCTGCTCACGGCCACCAATCGTGAGCTGGCAGCCGCCGTGGAGCAGGGCGCTTTCCGGGAGGACCTCTACTACAGGCTCAATGTGGTCCAGGTGCACATGCCCCCCCTGAGGGAGCGGCGGGAGGACATCCCCCTGCTGGCGGTCCATTTCCTCAACCACTATGCACGGGAAAACAGCAAGGAGGTCACCGGGTTCACCCCGGAGGCCCTGGAGTTCCTTTCGGCCTACGAGTGGCCCGGCAATGTGCGCCAGCTTGAAAATACCATGGAGCGTTGCGTGGTCCTCTGCCAGGGCCAGACCATTGGGGTGGAGGACCTTCCGGCCGAGATCAGGGAAGAGGAGTTCCAGTTCAAGAGCGCCGTGGACCTTTTGCCGCTGCAGCTGAACCTGGCCGACACCCTGGAGAAGATCGAGGCGGCACTGGTGCGTCGTGCCCTGGCCAGGGCCGGCTTCGTCCAGGTCAAGGCCGCGGACCTGCTGGGCGTCTCCAAGAGCCTGCTCCAGTACAAGCTCAAGAAGTACAAGATCTCCGGCAAATAGCCCCTGCCATGCCCTTCAGTGGTGACGTCGCCTCCTTTGTCAAGGCCCTGAAGGCCTCTGCCCTGCTCGGCCAGCAGGTGGTCCACCACCAGGTTCTCCCGGCCCGGAAGGGGGGGTGGAAGGAACCGGGGGCTCCCTTTCATCCCACGGTCCAGGCCCTGCTGGACCAGGCCGGCATCCAGTCCCTCTACACCCATCAGGCCCGGGCCGTGGACCTGGCCAGATCCGGGCGGGACACGGTCGTGGCCACGCCGACCGCCAGCGGCAAGACCCTGTGCTACACCCTGCCGCTGCTGGACGCCGTGGCCCGGGACCCCAAGGCCCGGGCCCTGTACCTCTTCCCACTCAAGGCCCTGGCACAGGACCAGCTGCGGACCTTCGAGGACCTTACGGCCCGCTGGCAGGGACCGGAACGCCCCACCACCGCCATCTATGACGGGGACACGACCTCCTACAAAAGGGGCAGGATCAGGCAGAGCCCACCCAACGTGCTGCTCTCAAACCCGGAGATGCTGCACCTCTCCATCCTGCCCTTTCACGAGCAGTGGGCGGGCTTCCTCAAGGAGCTGCGCTTCGTGGTGGTGGACGAGGCCCACACCTACCGGGGGGTCATGGGCTCGAACATGGCCTGGGTTTTCCGCCGTTTCGAGCGGGTCTGCAGGCACTACGGGGCAGACCCGACATTCGTCTTCTCCACGGCCACCGTGGGCAACCCGAAAGAGCTGGCCGAGCAGCTGACCGGGCGTGCCGCCGAGGTGGTCACCGAGAGCACGGCCCCGGTCGGGCAACGCCATTTCCTGTTCATCAACCCCTTTGACGGAGCGGCCCGGGGCGCCATCCAGCTGCTGCAGGCCGCCCTGCCCCGGGGGCTTCGGACCATCGTCTACACCCAGTCCCGCAAGATGACCGAGCTCATCGCCATGTGGGCGGCGGAGAGCTGCCCCGACTTTGCCGGGCGCATCAGCGCCTACCGGGCGGGTTTTTTGCCCCAGGAGCGCCGGGAGATCGAAGCCCGTCTGGCCGATGGCGAGCTGCTGGCCGTGGTCTCCACCAGCGCCCTGGAGCTGGGCATCGACATCGGCAACCTGGACCTGTGCCTGCTGGTGGGCTACCCCGGCTCGATCATGGCCACCTGGCAACGCAGCGGCCGGGTGGGCCGCAGCAGCCAGGAGAGCGCGGTGGTGCTTCTGGGACACGAGGACGCCCTGGACCAGTACTTCATGGCCAACCCGGCACGTTTTTTCGATCTGGCGCCGGAGTCGGCAGTGCTCAACCCCTTCAACCCGGTGGTCATGGACCGCCACTTGGCCTGTGCCGCGGCCGACCTGCCGGTTGACGGCAACGAGCCGTGGCTGCAGCAGCCAGGCGTGACGGCCTCGGTCAAACGGCTGGAGGCCCGGGGCGAGCTGCTGGTCAGCGCGGACGGTTCGCGCATCTTTTCCAGCCGCAAGGCTCCCCAGCGCAGGGTCAACCTGCGCGGTGCAGGCTCGCCCCTGCGCATCCTGGATGGGGAGAGCCAGGTCTGCATCGGGGAGATCGACGACTACCGGGCCTTCCGGGAGACCCACCCCGGGGCGGTCTACCTGCACCGGGGGCAGACCTACCGCATCCGCGACCTGCACCTGGAGCCGCGGGTGGTGGTGGCGGACAAGGCCACGGTCAGCTACTTCACCCGGGCGCGCACGGACAAGTCCACGGAGATCCTGGAGCCCCTGGGGGCCAAGTCCCTGTACAACACCACCGTCTTCCTGGGCCGCCTCAGGGTCACCCAGCAGGTCACCGGCTACGCCAAGATCCTGGTGCGCGGGCAGCGCTGCATTGCGGTCGAGCCCCTGGACCTGCCGCCCCAGGTCTTTGAGACCGAAGGGTTGTGGCTGGAGATCCCCGAGCCTGTGCGCGAACGGCTGGAGCAGGCCCGGCTGCACTTCATGGGGGGCATCCATGCTGTGGAGCACGCAGCCATCGGCATCCTGCCCCTGATCATCCTCACCGACCGCAACGACCTGGGGGGCATCTCCATCCCCATGCACCCCGAGCTCGGCTCGGCCGCGGTGTTCGTCTACGACGGCGTCCCCGGGGGAGTGGGGCTGTCCCGGCAGGCCTTTGCCAGGGCCCGGGAACTCATGGACCGCACCCTGGAGCTGCTCAGGTCCTGCCCCTGCGAGCTGGGCTGCCCGGCCTGCGTGCACTCCCCCAAGTGCGGCTCGGGCAACCGTCCCATTGCCAAGGACGCGGCCCTGGCGGTCATGGAGGCCCTGTGCAGCGGCGACCCTTCGGAAAAACCCCTGCCGGTCCCCCGGGTTGACAAAGCAGCGCCCGTGCCTTCCCCGGTCACCAAAGGCGCCGGCAACCGTTTCGCCGTGCTGGACATCGAGACCCAGCGCTCGGCCGCAGAGGTGGGGGGGTGGCACCGGGCCGACCGGATGCTGGTCAGCTGCGCCGTGCTCTACGACGCCGCAGAAGATTGTTTCCGGGAGTACCTGGAGGCGGACGTTCCCCGGCTGATCTCCGACCTGCAGGGCTTCGACCTGGTGGTGGGCTTCAACATCAAGCGTTTCGACTACACCGTGCTGCGCGGCTACTCCGACTTTAATCTGCTCGGTCTGCCCACCCTGGACATGCTGGAGGAGGTCAAGCGTCGCCTGGGCTACCGTCTCTCCCTGGACCACCTGGCCGGATGCACCCTGGGCACCTGCAAGACCGCCAACGGGCTGCAGGCCCTGAAGTGGTGGAAGGAGGGCCGCATCCAGGACATCGTCAGCTATTGCCGCAAGGACGTGGCCATAACCCGCGACCTCTACCTGTTCGGCAGGGAGAAACGCCATTTGCTGTTCCGCAACAAGGCCAGGCAGCTGGTGCGCATTCCCGTGGAGTGGTGAGAAACCATGCCGGCAGAGTATTCCAAAACCGTTCAGAGTGTTGTACACCCCATGGCAACGCTGCTCCTCCCAGAAATTCGAACGATCCTTGTTGCGGTACAGCTGCGCCACCTTTCACCCGGGCGGTTCTTCCTGCGATGGCATCACAGCGTTCCCCGCGAGCCAAGATCACCCGGCCCAAGGCCGCAAAGGTGGTGGAGAGAGAGCGACTCTATCGATTGCTGGACAAGAGTCGCGGCCAACAGGCCCTCTGGGTCCTGGGCCCGGCCGGGGCGGGCAAGACCACACTTGTCTCCAGCTACATCGAATCCCGGCAACCCGGGTGCCTCTGGTACCAGCTCGACCAGGGAGACTCGGACGTGGCCACCTTTTTTTACTACCTGGCACAGGCCTGCAGCACCAACGGGCTTGCCTCTCCCCGCCCCCTCCCTGCTCTGACCCCTGAGTACTTCCAGGATATCGCCGCCTACTCCCGGATGTTTTTCGAGGAGCTGTTCTCCCGTTCCAGCAGTGACCTGGTCCTGGTCCTGGACAACTACCAGGAGGTGGTTCCCGACTCCCTGCTGCACGACGTGGTGCGCCAGTGCCTGGAGGTCACCCCGGAGCATGTCCGGCTCATAGCACTCAGCCGCCAGGAGCCCCCGCCCGCCCTGGCCCGGGCCCGGGCCAACAGTGTCCTGGACATCCTGGGGTGGGAGGAGATCCGGCTGCGCAGGGAGGAGTCGAGCGCACTGGCGGCCATGCTTGGCGGAAAATCTTTGTCCAGGCGGGCGGTCGAGACCCTGCACCAGAAGACCAACGGCTGGATCGCGGGAATGATCCTGATGCTCAAACGCCCCGAGATCAAGGATCTGGAGACCAGGCACCTGGACACGTATACCCCGAGCGAGATTTTCGACTACTTCGGTAACGAGATTTTCAGCAATGCCCCTTCCGACATCCAGCGGTTTCTCATGACCACGGCCGTGCTGCCGGAAATGGCCCCGTCCCGGGTTGCGGAGCTGACCGGACGCATAGACGCGCTCGAGATTCTGGAGCGGCTGAACAAGGAACACTACTTCACGGACAAACGGATCGGAACAGAGATCGCCTATGTCTACCATCCGCTGTTCCGGGAGTTCCTCCTGTCCCGGGCCGACCGGCTCCTGCTCCCGGAAGAGTTGTCCAAGGTCAAGCTGCAGGCGGCCCGGCTCCTCGAGTCAGGTGCGCACAGGGATGAAGCCTTTGCCCTGTACCGCGACCTTGGGGCCACCCAGGACATGGTGCGCCTTGTCCTGACCAGCGCCCCGGACATGCTGGCCTACAGCCGGCAGCAGCGGCTGCTCGAATGGATCAAAGGCATCCCCGAACCTGACAGAGAGTCCATGCCCTGGCTGCTCTACTGGCAGGCGACCTGCCTGCTGGCAATGAATCCTCCCGAGGCTCTTGAGCTCTTTGAAAGGGCCTGGACGGGCTTTGATTCTCATGGCGATCTGCCGGGCGTGCTCCTCAGCCTTTCGGGGGTCATCAACGCCATCATCTTCGCCCTCCAGCCGGGTGGGCAGCTCGACCCCTGGATAGACAGGCTGGACAGCGCCTCCATCCTGGCCACGGACCTTCCGCTGGAGGTGGAGTCCCAGGTGATCGTCAGCATGCTCAACGCCTTGGTATTCCGGCAGCCGGACCGCCAGAGCTTCAATCGTTGGGAACAGCGGGCACGGACCATGCTGGACATGGACCTGCCGTTGAACCAGAAGGTGCAGGTGGTCATCCCCTTGATGATGTACGAGGTGAACCGCGGAGAGTTCGCCGTTGCCGGTCATTATCTGGATTCCTACGCGCCCCGCATGGACAAGGAGCATGTCAGTCCCCTGCCCCGGGCGATCTTTGAATGCCAGGCGCTTCTCTATTGCTGGTCCAGCGGAGACTTCGAGCGAAGCAGAGAGCACTTTGATCGAGCCGGGAGGATTTTCGAGGACACAGGCGTGCGCATGTTGGAGCCCTTCGTGCTCTGCCATGAGGCCATCGTGGCCATGTGCACCGGCGACATGGCCCGGACGGCTGCGAGTGTCGCCCGTCTGGAGACGGCATACCAGACCACCGGCGCCTGGGGGGTGGGATTGTACTACCTGGTGCGGACCTGGCATGCGCTGCTCGTCACCGATCCTCCCAGGGCAGAGTACTTTTCCAGGAAGTCCATGGACTATGCCCTGCAGGCTGGGACCATTCACCAGTTCGCATCTGCATATCTGGCGCGGGCAGTGGCTCTGAGGGTGCAGGGTGAGTATGAAGAAGCCGCAGGGATGCTCGCTCAGGCCCTGGGTTGGTGTGAGCGTCTCCCGACCAGGCACATCGAGTTTGGCTGCCGGCTGGCCCAAGCCGAGTTTGCCCTGGACAAGGGTAACCGGGAGACAGCGGTCCAGAGGCTGGCCGAAGCTCTGCCGCTTGGACGGGAAAAGGGCTATTGGAACACTCTTCTATGGCGCCCGGAGCCCATGGCCAGGCTCTGCGTCCTGGCCCTGGAGGAGGACATCGAGACCGGGTATGCCCGGGAGCTGATCCGGCGGCGTGACCTCACCCCCGATCCCCCTCCCCGGCACCTGGAGCAGTGGCCCTGGGAACTGCGGGTCTACACCCTGGGGCGCTTCGACATCCTGCGCAGAGACACCCTGCTGACCTTCAAGGGCAAGGTGCAGAAGCGCCCTCTCCACTTATTGCAGGGCGTTATCGCACTGGGGGGACAGAATGTCCCGGAAATCGAATTGCTGGACATGTTCTGGCCCGATCTGGACGGAAGCGACGCCCACAATGCCTTCACCATGGCCCTGCACCGGCTGCGCAAGACCCTGGGGGCCAAGGATGTCCTGAATCTTTCGGCCGGCAAGCTCTCCCTGGACCCGAGCCGGGTCTGGTCCGATGTCTGGGCCATTGAGGAGCTGCTTTCTGTGGCCGAGGGGTCCTGGAGTTCAGGCCAAGCCATGCAGGCGGACTTTTTTACCAGAAAGGCGCTTGATCTCGCGCAGGGGCCGTTTTTGCCCGAGGTGAGCGACTCCTGGTCCATTTCCGTGCGGGAGCGTATCCGCTACAGGCTTTTGAGGGCCTTGCACAACCTTACTTCCCTGCATGAAGAGCAGCAGCAATGGTCCGATGCCGAGGCGGTGTGCCGGCGCGCCCTGGAGATCGACCCCTTGCGCGAGGACTTCTGCAGGGGGCTGATGCGCAGCTGCCTGGAGCAAGGGCGCAAGGCCGAGGCCCTGGCAGTCTTTAGGTCCTGCCGCGAGCGGTTGGGGGCTGAGCTGGGCGTTGCGCCCGACCGCCGTACGCAAACCCTCTACCGGCACATAGCAGACAAGGGCTGACAGACATGCGGATCATCCTGCTTGTTCTGCTCTGTCTCTTTGCACTGCACACGCCACCGACTGAAGCCGGCACCCCCTTGATGGGTTCGCGGGCCGCGGGCATGGGCGCGGCCTTCGCAGCCGTGGCCGACGACCCCTCCACCATCGCCCACAACCCGGCGGGGCTGGCCACCCTGGACAGCGCCGCGATCTACCAGGGAGTGACGGTCATCAGCTCCGAGGCCGAGTACGACGACCGGTCGGGCGCCACGGCGGATCTGGAGTCCCCGTTGTTCTTCCCCCCCCACGTCTTTGCCTGCACCAACCCCCTTGCGCACGGCATCGTGCTCGGCGTGGGCGTCTACTCACCCTTTGGCATCGGCGGCACCAAGTGGAGCAGGAGCGGGCCGACGCGCTACGTTTCCACAGAGAGCCTGATCGGCACGGTGAGCATCAATCCGGCACTGGCCTGGAAGCCCCACAAGAGAGTGGCTCTGGGTGTTGGTGTCTTCACCCTGCTGGCCCGTCAGACCGAAGAGAGGATGACCGACCAGTCCATGCTGGGGTGGGGGGATGGAACCTTCGACCTGGAGGCCCAGGGGTACGGCATTGGCCTCAATGCCGGGGTGCTGTTTTTTCCCTGCGATACCCTCGGTTTCGGGCTGAACTACTCCAGCCGGGTCAGGGTTCCCCTGTCCGGCGAGGTCGAGCTGCAGAACCTGGCCCCGGCCCTGCAACCTCTGTTTGGCGGGTCCAGGTTCAAGACCGACGTGGACATCGACATGGACTTTCCCCACGTGGCTTCCTTTGGCGTGTCCTGGCGGCCCCGGCCTAATGTGATCCTGGCGGGTGAGGTGGAGTACCTCGGCTGGTCCATCTTTGATCAGGTGACCCTTGATCTTGCACAGGAGATCCCATTGGCCGGATTCGTTGACCAGACGGTCGCGGTGGACTGGGACGACGTGTGGCGGTTCAAGGTGGGGATGGAGTTGGGGCTGAACGACCACCTGGCCGTGCGGCTCGGCTACGCCTACATGATCGCCGCCGTTCCCGACCACACCCTGAGCCCGGCCTTTCCCGACGCCGACTGCCACTCGGTGACCGCGGGTGTCGGCTACACCAGCGGGAAATGGGTCTTTGACGTTTACACCGCCTTGAACTTCAATGAACAGCGCGACATCAACAACGAGATCCTCTCCGGCACCTACGAGAGCTCGAGCATCTTTTCCGGCCTGAGCATCGGATACCGCTTCTGATCCCTCCTTTTTTTCAATTTCCCTGTTTCGGTTAGCCATCCGTAAGTCCTCATCTGGCAGGGTTGCATGCAGAATGCCGGGGAAGGATCGTTCATCAGGGGCTTCGACTGGCACGGACTCCCCTGCCCCAGAACCTGAGACCGGCTTTCCGACACACTCCCACAGCAGGTCCCGCCTGCCATCCAGCCGCAGGCGGGACCAACCTACAGCCGAAGAAGGGAGAGGCGTTTCTCAGCACTGACCTTTACAGAAAGGTGAGAAGGGAATCGGAAACCGTTCCGTAGCCGCAAAGCCAGGATGTGGGCATGACCATCAGAAAGGACCAATCCAGAGCGGGGCAGACCGGCCCCGGGATCGACGGGACGGCTGAGGACGAGATCTACATCGTGCGCATCTATCGGAAGAATATGCACGACAAGCATCTGTTGGTGGGAACAATCGAGGACATCGCACGGAATTATCGAAAGGCCTTCAAGTCCAGGGAGGAATTGGTTGCGCTTTTGTTGCGAGGCGTTGGATCACCTGATCTGTGAATGATCGAGGAGTGGCTACCAAAAGGAGGGTACATGAGAAAAGCGGGGACAATCTTTCTTGTGCACATAATTGTCTTGTTTCTGTCGGGATGGGTACATGCTTTGACCTTCTCTACAGACAATTTGAGCTTTGAAACCGGTGATCTGAGCGGGTGGACTGTAGAGTATCCCCGTGTAGAAGTGGTCACCAGCGCAACAGCATATGACGGGACAACGTATGTGCCCACAGATGGTTCGTACATGGTCCAGTTGACCCCCGTCACAGAAAATGGGCAGATGGATTTTGCCCGCGTGTATATTTACGGTGAATGGGAAGAGGGGGATCAGCTTATTTTTGACTGGGCATTTCTGGGCAAAGATTATGCGGATTGGCCATCAGGTGGCAGGATCGACTCCGCAGGTGTGGGCGTCGGCGAATACATCGGATTGGCTGATACGGCGGATGAATACCCATTTGGCAACGATTACGACGATACTGGATGGAGAACGTACACCCATACATTTTCTCAAGCAGGAGTCAGCACCATAAACTTTGAAATTTTAGACACGAATGATCAGGACTCACTTCTTCTCATCGACAACATCCGGGCAGGGCCGATCGACAATTCCATCCCCACCCTGTCCGAATGGGGCATGATCATCATGTCCCTGTTGCTGGCGGGGTCCTCGCTCGTGGTCTTCAGGAGACGGCAGATGACGTGAGGGGGGAAGAGAGAAAGAAAGAAAAGTGCGGGCAGCCCTCAGGCTGCCCGCTTTGTTTTTGCCTGCCTGCGTGGCCAGGGTAGGGGAGCAGGAGTGTAGTCCTGGCCGCCTGCTATCTCTTTTGCAGCCATCCCCCGATCCTGTCCAGACAATCAATCAACGTGGCCTCGTCCAGGGCGTAGGAGAAGCGCACGCACTCGTCGTCGCCAAAGGCCGCGCCCGGGACCAGGGCGATGGACAGCTCCTCCAGGACCTTGGTGCAGAAGGCCGTGGAGTCGGGCATGTCCTTGCGGTAGTGGCTGCTCAGCTTGGGGAAGAGGTAGAAGGCGCCGTCTGGTTTTGGGCAGACCACCCCGGGCCACTCGCGGATCTTCTCCAGGGCCAGGTCGCGGCGGCGGGCAAAGGCCCGGCGCATCTCCTCCACCGGCTCGAAAGGGCCGGTCAGGGCGGCCAGGGCGGCCTTCTGGGCGATGGAGCAGATGTTTGAGGTGGACTGGCCCTGGATCTTGGACAAAACCTTGATGAGATCGGGGTGGGCCAGGACGTAGCCGACCCGCCAGCCGGTCATGGCAAAGGTCTTGGACAGGCCGTTGACCACGGCGAATCTTTCAGGGTGCTTCTTCCACCAGGCAGACAGTGAGGCCGGACGGCTCGGGGGGTAGACCAGGCGGTCGTAGATCTCGTCGGCAATGACGAACACCCCTTTGTCCACGGCCCAGGCGGCCAGGGCGTCCAGCTGTCCGGAGGTGTAGTGGCAGCCCGTGGGATTGGAGGGGGTGTTCAGGATGAGGGCCTTGGTTTTGGGCGTCAGGGCCTTGTCCAGGTCCGTCGGCCCGATCAGAAAGTCCTTTTCCACCGGGGCGGGCACGAACACCGGTTCGCCCCCGGCCAGCATGACCAGGGCCGGGTAACTGACCCAGTAGGGGGTGGGCACGAGCACCTCGTCCCCGGGGTCGATGAGGGCCTGGAGCAGGTTGAACAGGCACTGCTTGCCCCCGTTGGACACGATGACCGCCTCCTTGTCCGCGCCGGCCTCGTAAAAGCGGTTGAAGTACCCGGCCACGGCCTGCCTGAGCTCGGGGATGCCCGGCACCGGGGTGTAGCGGGTGAAGCCCTCTTCTATGGCCGTGCAGGCGGCCTGGCCGATGTGCCCGGGTGTGCCGAAGTCGGGTTCGCCCACGGCCAGGCTGACCACGGTACGGCCCGCGGCCCTGAGCTCCTGGGCCTTGGTGTTGATGGCCAGGGTGGCCGAGGGCTTGATGCGGGAGAGTCGCTGGCTGATGCGCATGGCAAGGCTCCGGGAAAGTGGTTTTCGGCTGCCGTGGGGCCCCCGGCTGTGCACCAGAGCGGGGTTTTGGCTGTCCCCCCTCGACATTTGCGGCGGCAGTGGTAAATATGGTCGTTTAGGCTGGAAGCAGCCCGTGCATGCAACCTGCCCGGATCGACCGACCGGTCCGCGGCGGGAGAGCCCCTGGGCATTCTTCTGACCCGGATTATCAAGCCCCGTCAAGATGGTCGCCGGCGGGGCGGCAACACCTGCAGGAGCAGTTTCGCCATGAAGATCATGAAGGCCACCCACATGGAGCGGTGCATCGGGTGCTACACCTGCTCCCTGGCCTGCGCGCGCGCCGTGCACAAGAGCCTGTCCTGGAAGCGTTCCGGCATCCGCATCCACACCTCGGGGGGCATCTCCACCGGGTTCGAGGCCATTGTCTGCCTGGCCTGCGACCCCGCCCCCTGTGTGGCCGCCTGTCCCACCGGGGCCATGCGCCAGCGCAAAGGGGGCGGGACAGTCTACAAGCGCTCCCTGTGCATCAAGTGCGGGGAATGCGCCACGGCCTGCCCGGTGGATGCCATCCTCATGGACCAGGAAACGGGCGAGCCGGTGGTGTGCATCCACTGCGGCCGCTGCGTGCCCCTGTGCCCCCACGACTGCCTGGAGATGGTGCCGGCCCCCCATGAAACGACCACCCAGGAGGCCGACCATGACTAAACCGTTTCGCATCTGTGTGGCCGACCTGAGCGCGGCGCGTTCGGAGATCGTGGAGCTGGATCAGCGCGAAGCCCTCATGGGCGGGTGCGGGCTGGCCGCGGGTCTCTATGAGAAGTATGGGCTGCCCCAGGAGCCGGCCCACCACCCCGAGCAGCCCATGATCTTCGCCATCGGCCCCCTGACCGGGTACTACCCGCTCATGAGCAAGGTGGTGCTGGGCTTCAAGTCGCCCTACCGTGACGAGTACGGCGAGAGCCACGCCGGCGGCCGCCTGGCCCTGGCCCTCAGGTTTGCCGGCTACGACGCCCTGGTGGTCACGGGGCGGGCCGCGGCGCATTCCTGCCTGGTGGTGGGCAGCCGGGAGTTCGCCCTGGAGGACGTCCACTACCTGTGGGGGCGGGACGTGTTCACCACCGGCAAGGTGCTCAGGCGCATGCACAAGAGGCACTCCGGCCACCGCTCGATTCTGCGCATCGGGCCGGCCGGCGAGAATCAGGTGGCCTACGCCTCCATCAACGTGGACACCTACCGCCATTTCGGACGGCTGGGCGGTGGCGCCGTCATGGGAGGCAAAAACCTCAAGGGAATCATTGTCAACGGCGACGGGAGCTTCTTCCTGCCCAAAGGCAAGGCCTACCCCAAGCTCTACCAGTCGGTGTACGAAGCCATCATCGAGCCGAAGATCATGCACAAGTACCACGACCTGGGCACTGCGGTGAACCTGTCCGTGCTCAACGAGCTCAAGGCCCTGCCCTGGAGTAACCTCCAGGCCACCAGGGACCCGGGCATCGACGGCATATCCGGAGAGACCTTCGGCCGGGACCTGCTGCTCAGGCAGACCGCCTGCGCCGGGTGCCCCATCGGCTGCATTCACGTGGGGCTTTTGCGTGAGCGCTTCGGCAAGGAGCACGAGTACTACTACCGCCAGGTCAGCTACGACTACGAGCCCATCTTCGGCCTGGGCTCCATGCTGGGCATGCAACGGGCCCAGGACGTGCTCACCCTGCTGGAGGATGCGGAAAAACAGGGCCTGGACGTGATCAGCTCGGGTGTGGCCCTGGCCTGGGCCACCGAAGCCCTGGAAAAGGGGCTGGTCAGTGAGCAGGAGACCCTGCAGCCGCTGCAGTTCAACGAGCTCACCCCCTACCGCCGGGCCCTGGAGCATCTGGGGGCCGGGGAGAACGACTTTTACCGCACCCTGGGGCAGGGTGCCCTGGCAGCGGCCCGTGTCTACGGGGGCGAGGACTTTGCCTGTGTGCTGGGCCAGGAGATGGCCGGCTACGCCACGGGCGAGACCTACGCGGTGTCCCAGGCCTACGGCTTCCGCCACTCCCACCTGGACAGCGCGGGCTACGCCTTCGACCAGACCGCGGAGGAGCGGGACGTCCAGTCCGCCGTGGACTTCATGGTGGAGGAGGAGCGGCTCAGGGTGGGGACATGCTGCATGGTGGCCTGCCTGTTCGCCCGCAAGGTCTACACCGAGCCCCGCCTGCAGGAGTGCCTGGCCGCCCTGGGGCACGAGCAGCTGGCAGAGGGGTTCCCGGAGCTGAGCCGCGAGGTGCAGCAAAAGCGCTGGCAGCTCAAGTTCGCCACCGGCTACGACCCGGACACGGTCACCATCCCCAAGCGCTACCGCGAGGTGGTCACCTGGAAAGGCCCCATGGACGAGGCGTATATGAACGATCTGGCCGGGGCCTACAAAAAGGCGGTGCGGGAGCTTGCTGGGAAGTAGGTGCCCCGGGCGTCCCTTTGACAGGGGGTTGAAAAATATCCAGCTTTGCTCCTGGATGTTACATTGACTTCGCCCGCCCTTCTTTTCTTTAACGCCAGCGTCATGACCAACCGTTCAAAGAGGCTCGGCTGCCTGTTGGAACCGGTGCCGGAGAATGTCTCTGTCCCGCTGTGACACGCCGTGTTCTTGAAAATGACCATCCCATCCTGAGACCACGGCAATCATGGCGGAGATGACGCGTTGTCCCGCTTCTTTGTTCAGACCGAAGGGCTCGGGCCGGGTCATGGCATTTTCCAAGGTGGCCACCCGGCCTTGCGTTCCGAGGCCAAGGGCCAGCTCGTACCTGTCGAGCGTGAACCGCTGTGGGACAATGTCAAAGGCGGGAGTCATCCGGACGGAGCTTTGAGACACGAAAAAGGCGTGGTTGCGCGGATGGTCATCGGTGTTGGAGCACAGGATGTTGAAGATCATACGCCGATACAGCTGCTCCCCTGCTGTGTCGTCTCCATACCGGCGGGCAGCCAAGGCCAGGTCCTGGTAGCTTCCCCACTCTCCGTCCTCCCGAAGGTCACCAAGGGTAAAACCGGATATCATGTGCCGCCGCAGGTCGTCCTCCCGATCAAACCTGCGCACAAAGAGCACATCCTCGCCCCTGATCCGCTCGACCCTGGTCGAAGCGACGTGAATGCCGCACTTGGCAGCCAGGGTCATTGCGGCATGCTCCACCAGGGGCTCGCTCCAGGCATCCCCCTGTTTGGGGAACTTGACCACCCATTCGATCCCGTCTTCCCGGACGAGCGCCTTGGGACGCCCGCCGCCCACCGGACTTAAGGACCCGGCAAACACCCTGAGGAACTCATCCTGCGGCAGCTCCCTGCGCAGGGCATCAATGGCGGCCTGCTCCTCGCTGTCCACGGCCTCAATGATGCGGGCAATGGTCTCCAGGTCTTCCACATTGCGGGCAAACACGTCCTTCTTGCACCACGCGGCCATTGACTTTGGCCCCCCTTTTTTGTCCGGACCATAGGCCAGCGCCCCGATGCGGGCCGGGCTGTGTGCGGCCGTGAGAATGTCACATTCCGTCAGGGTCTCCACCGGGACACCGGCCATGACCGCGAGAATCTTCCGCCCCCATCGATCGGGTGCGGAGTCCCTGAACACGTTGAACAGTGGAACGCCCCGCCTGGTTCCGACCTCCTGATCTCCGAGATCCAGAGGCAGCCTGACAGGGTCAACCGGAAGGACATTGGGACGGCTGAGGTAGCGACGACCGTAGCGGAAAAAGCTGCGCGCGGTCCGCTCGCCGCCGCGGGGCTCAAAGCGCAACAGTCCAGCCGGCACATACCCGGTGCCGGGAAGGTGGATATACACGTATGCCTGATCAACCAGATCAGAAGTCGTAGGCATCTTCAGCACGCTTTCCCTTTTGATGCACCCTCTTCGGCAGGAAGGACTCCAGCTCAGCGCCCAGGGTGTCGCTGTTGGGGTCGGCAACGCGCAGCAGGTCGTCCTCCAGCTGCAACGCCCACAACACGGCGAGCAGTGTCCCGAGTGAGACCTTGGAGTTGCCGGCCTCGAGCCGGCGCAAGGTCTCCCTGGAGATGCAGGCCAAGTCCGCCAGCTTCTGCTGGGAATACCCCCGGCGCTTGCGGGCCACCTGAATTCTCCCGCCGAGGAGCGGCAAGAGGCCTTTCACCTTTTCCGGCAGGGAGTCCATGGCTTTGGCTTTTCTGGGCATGCCTCGAATATAATGCAATCTAAATTGATTTGCAAACTATTCAATACAAAAATAGAAACGTTTCGAGCCATACATGCCTGAGAGAGCAATCTCGAAAACACCGTCCCGGCCGGCATTCCGACCCCAGAGGTTCCGCGCGGATTAGGGGTTGTGGCGTCACGTCGGGGCGCAGGCGGCTGCCCGACTTGAGCACGTCGATGGTCAGGTAGTGGCCCTGGTCGGCCCGGTCTCGGGAGAGCACGATGTGGCCGACCAGGATGGAGCGCACCGCGTCAGAGACCGGTTCGTTGAAGTCGTCACCTCTCACCAGCACGGTGCAGGTGCCGGTGAAGCGGGCTCATCAAAGCAGCCTGCTGTCGAACGCGAAACGCTCCACGCTACGTATCGCTACCTGCTCCATATCCGGATGTTGTGGATTGACGAGCAGGTTGTGTTCCTCGGTGACCAGTGCGGAAGGGACCTTGAGGACCAGGCTTCGATTTGACCGTATCCAGGACTCTCCGATCCGCTGCGTTTGCGGTCCAGGCGGGCTTGCCTTCCAGCCCGAGGGAAGCACGGATTGGTCCAGGACCTCGACCGTGATTTCGTCGGGGATGAAGAGAGCAGCCAGACAGTATTTCCTTGGAACAAACGAGGCCGGAATGTGTGCCAGCACCTCCAACGCGGCCAGGGCGCGGGATGAGGCCGTGTAGATGACCGGCAGCCCCTGGGGGTGCCATCTTCCGGGCGCAAGCCGTGAACCGGTACCCGAGAGATCTCGGGCATACGGTTCCTTGGTGATCCGGTACAGGTGCATCAGGCCAGGATGCCGTGTTCGATGCGGGTGAGCTCGTGCAGGACGACCTGGCGGCCGTAGGCTGAATCAAGCAGGTCCATGGGTACCTTGCCGCCCAGGGCCTGGTTGGGATGATTGAGCCAGCCCAGGAACCTGTCCGTCTCCTCAAAGACCTCCCCACCCCGGGCGCAGATCTCGGCCAGCTTGAGCACCTGCTCCGAGACCAGCCGATTGAAGGGCTCGTCCTCGTGCTTGCGCTGGATGGTCCTTTCGGAAATGGAAAGCATGGCCGACAGTCGGGCGCTGGTAATACCCATTCGCTTGGCCAAGTTCAAGAGAGAACATTTCTTCACCCCCCGCCGGCTCGCCTCGATCAGATCAAATTCGGTGTTGAGCGGCATATCCAGGCAATCAAGGACCTGCTCGATTTTTGAAAGCTGCACGTGGCCTCCTTGGCAGACATTTGTCTATCCGTCTTGCGACAAATGTCTGATTAGGTCAAGGCAGGATCGTGAATGAAGCGCCGATCTGCTTTTCACCGTGTCCCCAAATAGGGGTCAAGTCCGCCCTTGACTCTTGTGCTTTTTATTGAGGCAAGGGGGGTAGATCTCCAAGGAGAAACTCTGCCCAAGCGCCA
>CAZQOG010000010.1:0-42214 GCA_964594925.1 uncultured Desulfohalobiaceae bacterium | reverse complement strand
TCCTGATCGTCTCGTTTTCGTTTCACCTTCACCGCGCACCATTCGTCCCGAAGGGGGAGCACCCCGCCCACGATGCCCGGCAGGGCGGCGGGCAGAAGGACCTGCTTGATGGTCTCCGACTTGGTGGCGCCCAGGCTGTACGCCCCGTCGCGCAGGGACTGGGGCACGGCATTGATGACGTCGTCGGAGAGCGAGGAAACAAAGGGGATGATCATGATCCCCATGACCAGCCCGGCGGCCAGGGCGCTTTCCGAGGAGACATCAAGCCCCACGGAGTTCCCGGCGCTGCGGATCATCGGGGCCACCACCAGTGCGGCGAAGAACCCGTAGACCACCGTGGGGATGCCGGCCAGGATCTCGAGCAGGGGTTTGGCCACGGCCCGGAACTTCCGGTTGGCATACTCGGAAAGATAGATGGCCGCGAACAGCCCGATGGGCACGGCCACGGTCATGGCAATGGCGGATATCAACAGCGTGCCGGCAAAGACCGGGATGGCCCCGAAGGCGCCGGACGAACCTACCTGGCCTTCGCGAATGGCCATCTGCGGGCTCCATTGCAGGCCGAAGAGAAATTCCGTCACGGGCACGGCCCTGAAAAAGCGGATGGACTCGAAAAGGACCGACAGGACAATGCCCAGGGTGGTGAAGATGGCGATGGTCGAGCAGGCAATGAGTATCCACTTGATAACCGTCTCGACATGGTTGCGGGCCCGGAGCCTGGGGCGGATCCGGCTGGATATGGCCATGGTCCCCACCATTCCGAGGACCAGCACCACCACGCTCATGGCGGCACGGCTGATCAGCTGGAGGCGGCGGTAATGATCCGCGGCCTTTTGCATGGCGGGCGAGACATCGCCGCCCACAATGTTGCCGCTGACCATGTTCTTGATGTCGTTGACCACCAGGTTGAGCCGCCCTTCCGGAAGCTCGCGGATCTGGGGGGGGAGGTCCGCGACCACCAGGTCGGTGATGACGGTGGACTCGAAGGCCAGCCAAAAACCGAACACCAGCAGCGCCGGTATGCCGCACCACAAGGCTGTCAAGGCACCGTAGTAGGTCGGCCTGGAGTGCAGCGTCCGTATGCCGCCGGCCGTCCGGGCCACGGCATAGGATCGCCTCCGGCCGAAGACGTAGGACCCTGCGGACAGGGCCAGGATGACGATCAGTAAGATGCTTGGAGACATAAATGTATTCGTTCCCTCGGAGCAGCCCGGCTCTTTTTCCCTGCCACCGGCCATGCCGGCAGTCGGAAGAGCTGGACAGGGTGCAATTTCTCGAAACGACCACTCTTCTTTAGGTCTGTTTTGTGAAGCTGGCGTTACAAGATTGTGACAGATTGGAGAAGAAGGGCTGGAAATGGCGGGGAATGGGTCAGCAATATCGAAGATGTTAATTTTATTGGGAAAAATATTGTGGGCACAAAGGTGCGTACCCTCCGGATATAGGAGGGGGTGGTGCGGGGCTTGCCTGGGATGGGGCAGGCAGGGGTTTACTTGGATAAAAATGCTGTATTATCCTGGTATATTGGAGTCGATGTCACAAGTTTGCGACGTGTGGGCAGTCCGGACATACTCAGCAGTGGCCTGCCGGTGCCTCTCATCGTGAAGGGCGTCCTTTCCCGGGGCAGGTGGTCGTTGACCTGCAGGCCTGGTCTTCATTCGTTCCGACTGGAAGGCGGTGTTGCCTTTGGGATGGTTTCTGCCTAATTTTACAGGTTGTGCATGAAACCGGGGAAAGTGTAGGCTGCGATATGAAAAAAGGAGGCCGTCCATGCCGCGAGTGACCACGACCAGGATCAGGGAGATGAAGGCAAAGGGCGAGAAGATCGCCGTGCTCACCGCCACGGACTGGTGCTGGGCCAGCCTGGTGGACAAGGCCGGGCTGGACATGATCCTGGTCGGGGATTCCCTGGGGATGGTCGCCCTGGGCTACGAGAACACCCTTCCGGTGACCATGGAGGAGATGCTCCACCACACCAGGGCTGTGGCCAGGGGGTGTGGCAACGCCCTGGTGGTCGGGGACATGCCCTTCATGAGCTGCCAGGAGTCGGTTTCCCAGGCGGTGCACAATGCCGGGCGGTTCATCAAGGAGGCTGGGGCGCAGGCGGTCAAGGTCGAGGGCGGCCATGCCGTGGTGCCGGCTGTCAGGCGCATGGTCCAGAGCGGCATCCCGGTCATGGGGCATGTCGGGCTGACGCCGCAGCACGTTCACAAGCTGGGCGGGTACAAGGTCCAGGGCAGGAGCAGCGAGGACTCCCGCAGGATCCTGGAGGAGGTGCTTGCCCTTGAGGAAGCCGGGGCATTTTGCGTTGTCCTGGAATGCGTCCCCTCGGACCTGGCGGAGACCGTGACCCGGGAAGCCTCCATCCCCACCATCGGCATCGGTGCCGGACCGCATTGCAATGGTCAGGTCCTGGTCCTGCACGACGTGCTGGGTATGTTCGAGCGATTCACGCCCAGGTTCGTCAAGCAGTACGCATCCCTCGGGGAAGAGGCATCCCGGGCGATCGCAGAGTATGTCCAGGAGGTCAGGACCCAGGGGTTTCCAGGCCCGGAGCACTCCTTCGGTTCAGGATCGCCGGAGCAGTAACAGCACAGGAGCAGCCAGTGAACTACCAGGATCCCCCATCCATGCAGCAGGAAAGGCAACGCATGGTCAGTGAACAGATCCAGGCCCGGGGCGTCAGCTCCCCCCAGGTTCTCGAAGCCATGCGCTCGGTTCCCCGGCACGTTTTCATGCCCGAAGCAGAGCGTCACGCCGCCTACCAGGACCGCCCCATCCCCATAGGCAAGGGCCAGACAATCTCCCAGCCCTACATCGTGGCCTACATGACCGAGGCCCTGCAGCTCGAGGGAGGGGAAAAGGTCCTCGAGATCGGGACGGGCATGGGCTACCAGGCCGCTGTCCTGAGCCGCATCGCCGGTCAGGTGTTCACGGTGGAGAGGATCAAGGAGCTTGCCGATACGGCCCGGAAGCACTTTGCGCAGCTGGGGTACGACAATATCCAGCTCAAGCTCGGTGACGGGACCCTCGGTTGGGAGGAGCAGGCCCCTTTCGAGGCCATCATCGTCACCGCGGGAGGTCCGCGGGTCCCAGAAACGTTCAAGTCCCAGCTTGCTACGGGCGGCCGCCTGGTCATCCCGGTGGGGGGCCGCTACTATGGGCAGCGGCTTGTACGCATCACCCGGACCGGCATCGACACCTTTAAGGAGGAGGAGCTTCTGGGAGTTGCCTTCGTGCCGCTGGTTGGCGAGGCGGGCTGGGGCGCGGAGGTTTGAGTGCGGAGGCCGGCGTGTTTCTGATGTTCGGCTTTTACGGGAGCTGCCGGGGGTGGTGTCAGGCGCCGACCTCTTCCAGGACAAATGCGACCAGGAGGCGGGCCGGGTCCAGGTGGCTGGTCTGGGTGATGCCCCGAAACCCCCCAAAAGCCGAAACTTCGAAGACCAGAGGGCCGTGCGCGGTTTCGGCCACATCCACGCAGGTGAAGTCCAGGTCGAACATGGCCTGGGCCTTGCGGGCCAGCTCGATGATCTCCGGTGCCGGCTGGTACGGGGCGTAGGTTCCGCCGGTACGGGTCGTGGTGTTCCAGGCGCTGTTGGTCCGCCTTCTGGCATAGGTGGTCAGGTAGCTGCCCCCGAGAAAGACGATTCCCAGGTCCTGGTTGGGGAGCTCCACCCGTTTCTGGATGTACATGATGGGGTTGTCCCTCTTGAAGCGGGCAATGGCTTCCGAGGCCCCGCTGTCGTCCCGGATCAGGGTCATGCCGCGGGCCTTGGAGGTGTACAGGGGCTTGAACACGGCTTCGCCGAAATCGGCCACGGCCTTGCGGGCCCGGTCGATGCTTTCCGTGACCAGGGTGGCCGGGAGGGGGATGCCGGCCAGGCTCAGGGTCACTGTGCAGCTCAGCCTGTCCAGGACGCGCATGATGCTGCGGGGTGAGGAGAAGATGCGCACCCCCTGCTTCTCGAGGAAGCGCAGGATTTCCAGCCGGTCGAGCAGATCCGGGGAGTAGCGTCCCCCGATCTTTTTGACCAGGATGGCGTCCATCGTACTGAGGTCCAGGCCGTCGAAGAAGACCTTCCCCTGTTCCAGATCCAGGCAGACCTCTTCCATGTCCACCAAAAGCCGCGTGCCGGTCAGGCTTGCCACGGTGTCGGTCAGCATTTCCGAGGACCATCCACCGTGGGTGCCGATAACTGCGATCCTGGTCATCTGTCCCACTCCTCCGTTTTCAGTAATAGAGGATGCTTTCAGGCAGGGTGAAAGACTTCCAGTCAGTGACGTCAGATGCGGCGATGTGCTTGAGCAGATAGCGGCCGCGCAGGAACATGTCCCGGGCAAAGGCGTCGTCCAGCTCAAAACGGGTCGAGGTCACAAAGGACCTGGCCAGAGCCAGGGCAAGCCGGGCCTTGAAGGTGTGGTCCTCGTGGGTGGCGGCGAACTCCAGCGAAAAATGGTAGAAATGCGCTGTAGCCCAGTTGAGCCGCTCCCTGAGCAGCGGCTCGAAGGCCGGGATCCTGAAGTTGGAGACCAGGAACACGGACACGTCCTGCACGTAATCGGAAAATGCGGAACGGTAGAGGTCGATGAACCTGATGCGCTGGTCGCTGAAGTCGTAGACGATGTTGTTTAAGTTCAGATCCCCGTGGGTGAGCACGCTGAACGGCGCCTGCAGCCACGGCTTGCTGGCTTCACAGCACTTGAGCAGGTTCTCCAAACTGGGGATGGGGGCCGTTCCGATTCTTTTCCCGGCTGGCAGGAGCTCGGGGTGGACCTGGCGGATGGAGTCGAGGCGGGACCAGATCTGGCTCAGGGATTGGGACGGCACTGGTTCCCCGGCCATGGTCTCCTCCCACAGGTCGGTCAGAACCTGCTCCAGGATGAACAGGGCGTTTTTGAGGTTTTCCCAGTCCGAGGTCAGCACCACCTCCTCCAGGGTGCAGCCGGGCATGAACTCCACCAGCATGGAAGCGGTCTCCCGGGTCTCCTGGAAGCCCACGACCCGGGGGGTGTAGCCCGGGAAGAGCTTGCCCCACAGCTCGGTGTTCTTCTTTTCCGTGCGGATCTTGTCCAGGTTTCCTTCCTTGAAGATGACCTCGCGCGGTTTTTCCGCACTGTCCACCTTGTCCTGGACCCTGCTGATGCGGCATCCGGAGCGGCCGCCCCAGATGGACTGGAAATCGATCTCGCTGATGGAGGCGTCGTACCCGGCCTCAGACAGTGTCTGCTGCAGGGCCTGGAACTGGTGGATTTTGATCTTCTCCCCCAGAAAGGCGAAGATGGCGGCCTCGCCGATGTTCAGCAGCGAGTCCCCGATGCGTTCGAGGTACCGGAAGATGTACAGGGTGGTGACCAGGTCCCCCACCTGCTTTCCGGTGGAGAGCTGGGCCAGTATCTTGTGGAAGCACTCCTTGTACATCTGGTCCAGGTCGAACTCGGCCTTGCAGATGGCCAGGGCACGGGCCAGATTGCCCGAGTCCAGCACCGGGATGACCTCACCCAGGGCCTCCTCGATGGTGTCGAACATGGGGCGGTAGTCATAGCCGCGGATGAAGGTGGCGTCCGAGAAGTAGTCCAGCTGCTGGATGACATTGACGCAGAAGTCGGCGATCCGTTCCAGGTTGACGCAGATGATGTGGATGGCCCGGATGCGGTTGATCTCGCGCCGGTCCAGTCTGGAGCCGCCGTGGATCTGGGAGAAGCACTTGTTTTCGATGATCGTCTTGAGGTTGTCGATGTAGTCGTCCCGGGAGACCACCCTGGCCACGGTCTCCTTTTTCGGTGCCTCGAGGATGTCCCTTGTGGACCGGAGCTGCTTGGCGACCTCCAGGGTGAGGAACTTGAAGTTTTCTTCCAGGCTTTCCGCGGTTCGTATGGCCATGTGTGCAGTCCTTGCTCGGGCGGGGATGTGGAAATGAAATCAGGTGGAACAGTCAGGGGTCAGCTGTCGATGTTCATGGTGGCCTGCTCCCCTGGCCTGCCGCTCTTCCAGGAAACCCTGAGGGTGATTTTGCCCCGGTCCCCCCGGGTGCCGGCAGTGACTTCGAGCTTGAGCAGGTCGTCGGGCTGGAGCACGATCTCCCGGTCGCTGGAGGAGAAGACAATGCGCTTGTTCCTGAACCCGTCCATGAGGGCTTTCAGATACACGGCTATGGTCTCGGCGTCCTGGTAGGATTCGTACTCGAATTTCTGATTTTTGGACATGCGCCTCCCCGGATGTTTCAGGGTTTTGGGTTGCGGGCAGCAAAAGCCCTGTGAAAAGAGTCAGTCCGCTGATGCCGTTTTGTTCATTATTTTTCTTGCTGCCTCCCAGTGCCAGCAGGGCACGAGTTTTGCCCGCTCACCCTTCCAGCCTCTCCCTGTACTCAGTGATGACCCGACTGCGCTCTGATTCGGCAATGCAGCACTGCGTGCGGATGCGCGGGTCGTTCCAGGCAGGCTGGACACCTATCTCGCGGCTGGCCTTGTCCGGGTCCTGGTGGACGGGGTCCTTGACCTTCTCCCCCATGTGGGTGTCGTCCCCCATGAAGACCAGCTGTCTTTGCGTGCCCTGCCCGAGACCTCGGTTCTTGCGGTTGAGCACCGTGATCAGGAACTCGGTGTACTTCCTGGAGCCGGGGTTCCAGACCTCGAAGCCGTCCACGTCATAGTCCGCCATCAGGATGGGCCAGAACTGCTCGGGATGCGGGATGACCACACCTCCCCCCAGGGAGCGGGCTTCCTCGATGATCTCGGAGGTCCGGTAGAAGTATGTCAGGGGAAACTCAGCCTTGACGATCTTCTTGACCGCCCGGACATAGGCCTGGGCGCGATCGATGAGTTGCGGGTCATGCTCCTGACGCAACAGGTCCAGGTAGTTGCTAAGCAGCTTGTTCTTGACCGCCTCGGCCGGCGTGGCTTCCCAGTACTCTTCCATGAGGGCCTCGATCTTCCTGACCTCGTTTTGGACAAAGCAGACCAGGTCTTCTCTCGCGGCGGTCGTTTTTGCGGCTGCCTGCAGCCGTTCCTGCACGGGCTTGGTGAAGGTGTGCATGAGGTCGAAAAGCTGGGAGGAGCGGTACTTGAAGGTGTGGGCCAGCATGCTCTCCAGTGTCCCGGCCCGGTCCAGGCGCTCCTTCCTGAAGTGCAGCAGCAGCTGGACCTTCCGGTTGAAGCCGCGGGAATGACAGTCCACCTCCACCCCGGCAAAGTCGCCGTGGCTGAGCAGGATATTGTGCTGGGTGGGGATGACAAGCTCCAGGCGGCGGTTGGGAAAGAGGGCCTCGTACCGTTTTCGGATCAGCTCCAGGGGCACGAACTCCGGGTGCCAGTGCACGGCCAGGACGTTTTCCTGGCGGGGGTAGACCGTGTCCGGGTGCACGATACGCGCGACCTGCTCCGGGGTGAGGCTGGTGTCTATGGTGCGCAGGTACCGTTCACGGTCACTTTCGGTGATCTCCGGCACAGGGGGCCCCGGATCCGGAGAGGTGGACCTCTTGAACCCTATCGACTCCATAAGGTCCTCACTTGGGTGCTCCCCCGAATACTCGTGTCGACACGCGTGTTGACGTTCACGTGGATGCTTCTCCTGGATGCGAGGTGCCTGTTCCGGCAACGTACCGGACAGAACAGGAGTAATCGAAAATCCGGCAGGTTCCAAGTCACTGTCCTGGTGCTGGAACAGTGCAGGTCTGGCCATGGTCTCGGGATGTGGGGCAGACAGGTTTTGCACCTCAGGATGTCTTGGGATATCCGGGAAGGGGAAATCCATGGTCGACGGGCTGATTAGTATCCACCCGAGCACTGGGAGTGCTTCATGAGCCGCACCAACACAAAACGTTCCAGGGTCCTGCGCAAAGGCAAGCCGGGACCAGGGCCAGTGGTTTACTGGATGAGTCGGGACCAGCGGGCAAAGGATAACTGGGCCTTGCTTTACGCCCAGGAGCAGGCCCTGGCACGCCAGACCGCCCTGGTGGTGGTTTTCTGCCTGGTCCCTGAATTTCTGGGAGCCACGCTGCGCCATTACCGGTTCATGCTCCACGGCCTGTCGGGGGTGGAGGAGGCGTTGTGGGGAGAAAACATCGGGTTTGCCTTGCTGCAGGGACAACCCGTGCAGGAGCTGCCCAGGTTTCTCGACCGGCACCAGGCCGCGCTCCTGGTCTGCGACTTCGACCCCTTGAAGATCAAACGCGGTTGGCAGAAGCAGGTGGTTTCAGCCCTGTCCATCCCGGCCTTTGAGGTGGACGCCAGGAACATCGTGCCCTGCTGGGTGGCCTCGGACAAGCAGGAGTACGCGGCCCGCACCATCAGAAGCAAGATCCACCGCAGGCTGGACGAGTTCCTGGACGAGTTTCCCGAGCTGAAGCCGCACCCAGTGGTGCCACCCCTGGAACGAAAGAAGCCGGATTGGGAGGCCCTGGAAAAGGGCTTGCATGTGGACCGGAACGTGGCGCAAGTGGACTGGCTCACGCCCGGGGAGGAAGGGGCCCGGCAGGTGCTCGGCACATTCATCCAGGAGCGTTTGAAGATATACGATGAAGCCCGCAATGACCCCAACCAGGCGGCCCAGTCCGACCTGTCCCCCTACCTCCATTTCGGTCAGATCGCTGCCCAGCGCGTGGCCCAGCAGGTTGTGTCCTTCAAGACCAGCACGGCTTACAAGGAGGCCTTTCTGGAGGAGCTCATCGTGCGGCGGGAGCTGTCCGACAACTTCTGCTTCTACAACCCCGATTATGACTCGTTGAATGGGTTCCCGGACTGGGCCGGAAAAAGCCTGGATGCGCACCGGGGGGATCCCAGGGAGTATGTCTACTCCCTCGAGGAGTTCGAACAGGCCCGCACCCACGATCCCCTGTGGAACGCCGCCCAGTCGGAGATGGTCTCCCGGGGCAAGATGCACGGCTACATGCGCATGTACTGGGCCAAGAAGATCCTGGAGTGGACCGAGTCGCCCGAGGAGGCCATGCATGTGGCCATCACCCTCAACGACCGCTGGGAGCTCGACGGCCGGGACTCCAACGGCTACACCGGCATTGCCTGGTCCATCGGCGGTGTGCACGACAGAGGGTGGCCCGAACGTCCCGTGTTCGGAAAGATCCGGTTCATGAACGACAGGGGCTGTCGCAGAAAGTTCGACGTTGACGCCTACATCAGGCGTCAGCTCGAAGCGCACGACGAAGCGTGATCCCCCCACAAGAGATCCCGCAGCCCGGAGGCCCTCTCCGTGCGCCTGGCAATGGTCGCCCTGAGGGTCTGTTCCGAGGCCGCAAGAGTGACGTGGCGCCGGGCACGGGTCAGGGCGGTGTACAGGAGCTCCCGCGTCAACAGTGGAGATTCTGTGTCCGGAAGGATGATCAGGACGCGCTCGAACTCTGAGCCCTGGGACTTGTGCACGGTCATGGCATACACGGGTTCGTGAGACGGCAGCCGCGCCGGAGTGAACCAGCGGTACCCCTCCCGGCCGGAAAAGACCACCCGCAGCCCCTCGTTCGAGTGCAGGAAGATGCCCACGTCGCCGTTGAACAGTCCCGTCTGGTAGTCGTTGCGCCGCACCATGACCGGCTTGCCGCTGTAGGCGGGTGGTCCCTGGGGAACGAGTCCCCGGGCCTGGAGCAGGCGTTCCAGGAGGCTGTTGCAGCGCACAATGCCGTATGGGCCCTGCCGCACAGGGCACAGGAGCTGAAAAGCTGCAAAGACCGCAAAGGCCCGGTCCGGGTCAGGGGCCGGAAACAGGTCGGTGAGCTCGGGCAGAACGATGCGCTGCAGCAGCAGCTCCAGAGCTGATGCTTGGGGCAGAGAGTGCCAGGAGAGGTCGGGATGGGCGCCGGAGAGCAGGGTGTCCAGGGCTGCGTCCGCGTCTCCCCCGATCACCGCGGTGCTCAGGCGGCCGATGCCGCTGCCCGGTTCGAAGCGGTAGCTGCGCTCAAGCTCCACAACCGAGTCCAGAAGGGGGGATGTGGTGTGCTCTGCAGCCTGCTTAGGTTCATAACCGCAGATGGATGCGAGCAGTGCGGCGCCAGCGCGTGAAAAGGTCCTGATCGGACCGCTGCAGATGTCTCCGAGGACCGCCCCGGCCTCCACCGATGCCAGCTGGTCTTTGTCCCCCAAAAGGACCAGGGAGGCGGACGTGGGCAGTGCCCTGACCAGCCTGGTCATCAGCGGCAGATCGACCATGGAGGCCTCGTCCACGATGACCACGTCCGCTTTCAGAGGGTTGTCCGGACCGTGGACAAAGGTGGCCGTCCTGGAGCGTGCCCCGAGGAGCCGGTGCAGGGTGGTGGCCGCAGCGGGGAAGATGTCGGAAATTTCCCGGGGCAGGCGCAGGCCGGCACGGGCCGACTGGATTGACTCGGTCAGCCGGGCGGCGGCCTTGCCCGTGGGAGCGGCCAGGGCGATCGTCAGGCCCGGGCCGTGGGCCTGCCCCAGCAGCAGGGCGATGATACGGGCCACGGTGGAGGTCTTTCCGGTGCCAGGGCCGCCGGTAATGACCGTCAACCGACGGGTCAGCGCGGTGCAGGCAGCCACACGCTGCCAGTCGGGCTCAGTCTCTCCCTGCCCGGGGAAGAGCTCCTGCAGCGCCCGGGAGAGGGCGGAGGGGTCCACAGAACCCAGGGGGTGGTCATGGTGTGTCGCCAGGGCCGTGAGCCTGCGGGCCAGGTCTGATTCGTACTCCCAGTAGCGGTGGAGGTAGAGGCGGCCTTGGGGGGAAAGAACCAGGGGGGTGAACTCCCCGGGGGAACCGACCACCGCCAGGGTGCCAAGCTTGTCCGCCAGAAGCCTCGTGTCGATGTGGGAAAGAACCAGCCCCCCGGCCTGTTCGCGGGCAATGGCCTGCAGGCCGGTCAGGTCGAGACAGACGTGCCCCTGGGTGGTGCGGCTGGAGACAAGTGCCGCGGTCAGCAGCAGGTCGGGGTCCCGGGAAGCGGTTAGTCTGCCGCACAGCCTGGCGAAGTGCAGGTCCACGGGGGCGAAGCAGCCTTCCTGCTTCATGTCCTCAAGGGTCAGGCCGGGCTGTGCCAGGCAGTGACCGTGAGGGTGGCCGGTCCAACCCTGGCTCACGCGGCGTTTCCCCTCAAGCGGCCCAAGCCCGACGCATGAGCCGGCTGCACCAGAGTCTTCTCCATGCGCTGCACCAGGGCCTGGTCGGGTCTGTCGTGAAAGATGCCGTAGGCAGACCCCCTTTCCGGGTCCACGCCGCGCAGGAACACGTAGAACACCCCCCCGAAATGTCGGCTGTAGTCGTACCCTGGGAGCCGTGCCCCCAGGTAGGCGTGCAGGGCCAGGGTGTAGAGATGGTACTGGAGCAGGTAGTGGTCCGAGACCATGACCCGGGCCAGCGCGTCACGGTGGTAGTCCTCGGTGCTGCCCCCCAGGAAGTTGGATTTCCAGTCCAGCAGAAAGTAACGTTCCCGGTGTCGGAAAACGAGGTCGATAAACCCCTTCATCATGCCCTGGTGCGGGGAGAAGCTCAAACCCTGCATGGCCGTGGCAGCGGGCACGGCCCCGGGGGCAAGGCACAGGTCCTGGAACAGGGAGTGCAGGACGGCCGGGGAGATGCGCTCAAGCGGGAAGGCAAACTCGAGCTCGGTGAGGCGGTCCCGCAGGGGGATGCCCGACAGGCGCAGCTCGTTCCCGTCCAGGGGGGTCTGCCGCACCTTCTGCACCATCTCGCACACCACGTCCTTCCAGGAGGGATCGAAGCCATGGGCTGCGAGCCGGTCCACCACCACCCGGCGTATCCGCTCCTCACCGGGCCAGGTGAAATCGATCCGTTCCAGGATCTCGTGCAGGAGCACCCCGGCACGGGCCCCTTTTGGAAAGGCGAAAATCCCGGTCGGCTCCTCTGCCGGGACGGGCGCGGGCGGGGGCCACAGCTCATCAGGCCAGGCGGTCTCGTCACCAGGGGCGTTCCGGACCAGGTGGCTGAAGCTGGAGAACCGCCAGTCGTTACGGAGTGTTCTTGAGAAGCTGCGGCAGTCAAGGGGCGAGGCCGCCGGCCCAGAACGGTCGGCGGAAACGAGAGCCGGCACTTCGGGCGGGGCGTGCACGGATATGGACGGGCTTTCCCTGTCCAGCCGGGTGACGTCTTCCACGAACCGTGACTGGTCCAGGTTCTTGATCCTGTCCGCCAGGCTTACCCCTGGCGCAACACCCTCGCCGGACCGGGCGTGCAGGAGATGGGCGGCGGCGGATGATTCGGCCCGGTTTATCCTGCCCCACAGGGCGTAGCATCGTGTCCTGGCCCGGGTCAGGGCCACATAGAGCAGCCTGACGTTTTCCGCCAGGGCCTCTGTGCGGGCCAGGTCCAGCCTCTGGTCGCGCAATTCAGAGCCGAGGTCGAGGACCAGGCCCTGGCCCGAGGGATGGTCGTGGCAGACCAGGTGCTCCGAGACAGGGGGGGGCGACTCGAAGAGGAAAGGGCAGAAGACAATGGGGAACTCGAGCCCCTTGCTCTTGTGCACTGTGATGATCTTGATCGCCTCGGCATCGCTTTCCAGGCGCAGCACGTGCTCGTCCCTCCGGGGGGTGCCGGGGTCCAGGCGGCGGGACATCCAGGCCAGCAGGGTCTCCATGCCCAGGTGTGCGCCGCTTTCCTGCTGGTGCAGGATTTCCATCAGGTGCAGCACGTTGGTCAGGCGCCGCTCGCCCTGATCCATCCCCAGGAGCCGTGCCCGGACATCCTCACGCCGCAGCAGCCTCGAGAACCCGCTCAAAAAACCCGCCAGGGACCATTGCTCGTGGTACTCGGCAAACCTGCCGACCCAGCGCTCGAGCTGTTCGGGCTGCTCGTCCAGGGTCTGCAGCTCCCCGGCGCGCAACCCCATCAGCGAGGTGGCCAGACCGGTGCGCAGGCGGGTCATGTCGGTGTATCCGGCCACGGCCTGCATGAGCCGGTGCACCTCGGTGGCCTCCAGGGTGTCGAACAGGTTGCCGCTGTTGTAGAGCACGCAGGGAATGGTGAGGCGGTTCAGCTCCGCCTGGACGATTCTGGCCTGGCGGTGGGTGCGGGTCAGCACGGCGATGTCCCCGGCCGTGACGGGCAAGAAGGCCTGTCCTTGCGGTGCGGCACTGCCGCGCCCCGCTGCGGGTGGGGCGAGAAGAGAAGCGATCTCTGCAGCCGTGGACCGGGCGGCCACCTGCTCGGCAACCCCTTTGGGAACGGACTTCTTTCCCGGTGCCAGGGCCTCGTTCTGCAGGAGCCAGATCGTCAGCCCGGGGGGCACGTCTGGTCCGGCGGAACTCTGGCAGTCCGCCTGCGGTGGTGACCCCACGGGCACAAAGCCGATCCAGGGAAAGACGAATGGCGTGTCGTGCCTGGAGAAAAGAATGTTGACGGCCTCAACCAGTCCGGGGTCGGACCGGTAATTGGTCTTCAGGGTGAAGCGCTGTTCCGGCCTGACCCGTTGGGCAGCCTCCTGATAGGCGAAGATGTCGGCCCCACGAAAGCTGTAGATGGCCTGCTTGGGGTCCCCGATGAGAAAGAGCCCCAGCCCGGGGGCGTGGAACAGGCGGGAGAAGATCTCGTACTGCAGGGGGTCGGTGTCCTGAAACTCGTCCACCAGGGCCACGGCAAAACGCTGTCTGACCGCCTGTACCAGCCTGGGGCCGGATGCTCCGGTCACGGCCCGGTGCAGCAGGATCAGCAGATCGTCGAAGGACAGCAGGCCGCCGGCCTGCTTGCGGCGGGACAGCTCGGCATGAAATCGGTCCACGAACTCCACCTTGGCTGCCATGAGCTGGTTCTCATAGCTGTCGCACAGTGCCGCGGCAGCATCGGCCAGCTCCTGGGCGAGCCGGAAAAAGGGGTGGTCGGGCGTCTGGTGGTTCTTTTTGGTCTTGTCCCTCATGTAGGAGGTGGTGAAGCGGTCGAACCCCTTGAACAGGCAGGGGCTGGGGTGGGCCAGCTGGAGCAGGGCGGACATGCTCTCCACCAGCTGCGCGATGGTTGTGATCTTGTAGCTTTGCCGGTTCAAGCCAGGGTCGTCACGCAGGATATCCCACACCGCGGCCCGGCAGTGCTGCCACTGATCCCTGAGAGCCGCAAAAGAGGTCTGGAAGCGCTGTTCTGCTTTTGGATCGTCAAAAGCCCGGCCCCGGGGTTCGACATGCAGGCGGGGGTGGTTGAGGCAGAGCCCCGCCAGCCGGACGAGCGCTTCAGGGGAGAACTTTCTGTCCATGATGAAGGCGGCCAGTGAGGGGGGGGCATTTTGAAAGCGAACCCGCCAGAAGTCCTCGACAACGTCCCGTACAAGCTCCTGCTGCTCGGTGACGAATTCGTTCTGAAATGCGGTGCCGCTCTCAAAGGCATTCTCCCCCAGGGTGCGCTGGCAGAAGCCGTGGATGGTGAAGATGGCTGCCTGGTCAAAGTCACGCAGGGCGCGCCGCAGTGTGATAAGTGCAGGCCCGGCTTCAAGGGTTTCCATAAGGCCCTGCAGCAGCTCGTCCCGGGGCTCCTCCCGGCCGGCAAAGACCTCCTGGGCCTGCCGGAGTCGCTGGCGGATGCGGTCCTTGAGCTCCTCCGTGGCCGCCACTGTGTAGGTGACCACCAGGATGCGGTCCACGGGCAGCTCCCGCTCCAGGACCAGGCGCAGGTAGAGGCCGGCCAAGGTGAAGGTCTTGCCCGTTCCCGCGCTGGCCTCGATGAGCAGGGTGCCTTCCAGGGGCACGGTGGACAGGTCGAGCTCGTGCATGGGGGGAGGATATCCGAAGGGGGGGGAAAGCACAAAAATGCTTCACCGGTTCAAGAGTAGGTGGTCATCGCAACCATTGGAGGCCGTGGGCATTCATGCCCAGCCGAATCCGTGTCTTTTGCGAGGGATGACATTCAATGGTCTCTTGAACGCAGTCGGTGAAGGGACGGACATTTCAAGCTGGAACGGGGCGGTGGCGGTGGAGCCCCGGCAAGAAAGACCGGTACAGCAATGGACCGTGTGAGAGGAGAGGGACGCGACGCACTTCCATTCTGGCTGGTCATGAACACCCACGGCCTCTTCCCGAAGCCGGAAATTTTAAAAAGTTCTCTCGAACCTGGATGGATCACGAAACAAGGCTGGTGTCCCGGCTTGGGCTGCAGCCCCTGCACTGGTGCTGCCGCAGAGGGAGCGGGCTGTTCAGCCGGCGAGCAGCTCGTTGACCTTGTCCATGACCTTGAAGGCGTCGGCCACGTAGAGCACGTCGGCCTTGCCCTGCGCCCAGCCGCAGCCCGCGTCCAGGTTGATGGCCCGGCGCTCGGTGATGAAACGCCAGCCCACCACGTGGGGCTCCTCCCCGTGGCAGCAGGTGGAGAGCCCCTTGGGGTGGCGGGGAGTGGACCCGGTCTGTCCCACCTGGTGCAGGTGGGTCATGAAGGGCAGCACGGCCTGTCCTTCGCCGCTCAGATCCACCAGAGACTTGCTGCTGCCCAGCGAGGCCTTGGCCCGGTCCAGAAACGCGAGGATGGTCTGCTCCGCCTCGGCGATATGGGCCTGGCCGTCGGGCTGCTTCTTGGTCCAGCCGGCCCCGGCCACGAACAGGAGGTCGGCGTCGGGACGGATGGTCTGCTCGCTGGCTGCCGGGGCCTGGATGCCTTCCACGCGGGTCCGCCTGGCCGCATCCGGGAGGTCGACGGACAGGGTGGTGAGTGTTGCCTCGCCGCTCAGGTCCTCAGCCGGGAGGAAGCAGCAGGGGGCGATGGTGATGACCCAGGGACGCTGGGTGCGGGTCATGCTGGCCAGCATGCGCTGCCGGTAGAACCAGCGGATGATGGCCGGGGCACCGTCTTCAGCGGTCAGGCCCGTGACCTGGGTGTCGGCCCTCCCCCCCAGGCGGTGTGCCACCCCGGGCAGGACCCTGCTGAAGCGGGAGGTCGCAGGGGCGATGACGATCTCGGCCGCGCTCTCCCTGCACAGCGCCTCTGCCGCGGCAGCGTCGCTGGCGTAGCGGGGCTGGGCAAAGTCCTCCCCCTGGACGGCGAGAAAGGTCGTGGCGGGGCTTGCGGCAATGGAGTCGGCGGCAGCAGAGACGTCCGTGCCGATCAGGCCGGCCGTAAGCTCCGCCTGGAGGTGCCTGGACAGGGTCATGGCCCCGGACAAAGCTTCCCTGGTCGTCTTGGAAAGGCCGCCGTCCGCTTCAGTGTGGGCCAAAAACAATATGCTACTCATGGTCGACCTCGTCGTGCTTGGGGTCAGAAAAGATGCCTCAAGGCCCGGCTCAGCTCTTGATCCACTCCGCGATCTCCCGGGCGATCTCCTCCACCGGCGTGTCCTTGACGATACGGGTCTCGCGCCGGTGTCCGGGACGCTCCACAGTGGCAAAGGTCACGCCCTCTGCACCCACCGGGGCGGGGGCGGCCTTCTGCAGGGCGGGCATGACCAGCCGCATGTTCTGCATGCCCACCTGGGGGTTGTTGGGGGGCTCGGGCAGTGAACCCGTGGCCCAGCCCAGCACGGCCGGAAGCCCGGCGCATGTCGACTGCAGATAGCTTCCACCCTCGATGCGTTCGAGCACGGAAAAGGAACCGTCCTCATGCACGGTCAGGGAGTCCACCCCCTGAAACTGGTCCGTGACCCCCAGGAGCTCCCCAAGGATCTGCATGGTGGCGCCTGCTCCCCGGGAGGCCGACTGCCAGCCGCCGAAGAGCAGCATCCGGTCCTTGTCCAGGTCGGCAATGGACTCCACCGCCCGGGCCAGTGCTTCGGCGGTTTCCTGGGCCTCGGTGAAGCCGCTGGCCGGACCGTCCAGCACCACCAGCTCAAAGGGCACCTTCTGGCCCACGGTCATCATGACCTGCTGCAGCTTGGCCTTGGGGCCGAGGCTGACCAGCCAGACCCGGCTTCCCGGAGAGGAGCGGGCCAAATGGTTTGCTTCGAACAGGGCATGGGCCGCCCAGGGGTCCAGAACCGCGGGCAGCATCATCTCGTTCTTCAGGGCCGGCCCGCTCGGGCCCTGCACCGGTTCGAGGCTCTGCAGGGGATCGGGGACGATGCCGCCGCAGACCACGATGTGATAGCCATTGCTCATACAATCCTCCTCCGGGAGGGGCTTTCCCCTGCCCCGGCAAATGAGAAGCTGCTAGTTTTCAGCCGAATGAAAGCCTCCCGCTCCGGCCGTGAACTCGATGTTGGTTCGTTCGGGATCGGACGGGTGCGGCTTGGAGCAGTTCCAGAGACATGCCCCGCAGTGCACGCACTTTTCGCGGTCGAACAGGGGCACCCCGTCTTCGGGGTTGGCGGTGATGGCCTGGCCAGAGCACATCTCGATGCAGGTCTTGGTGGCGCAGGACCGGCAGGTTTCCGGATCCACAAAAACGACATGGTCTGCATACCCTGGAGGGGCCTGGACCTTGCCGCCCAGGAGCAGGGCGTCCTGGTGGGAGACGAGCAGCCGGCCGTCGTGCTCGATCTGGGGCCAGCCCATGCGCTCCATCAGGGCGTCGTGCAACGGGTTGCCTGCGGCTGTGCAGCGCTGCCTGATCTGCTCGATCTCCCCGGCTGGGATGTGCCCGGAGTAGTACTCCTCCAGGGTGGGGATGCGTTCGTGCGTCCGCTTTGATTTCCCCGGCCAGTACAGGCTCCCCCGTGTCACACCGGTCAGGGCCATGCCGGTCAACCCCCGGAGCATCCCCTTTTGGAAACCGTCCCTGGCCCGGGCCGAGCCCCGGGAGTCCTTTTCCAGTCGGCTGGAACGCCGGCGGTCCACATAGACCCTTTCCAGGTTTTCCCTGCTGAAGGGCTGCCGGCTGTGAAGGAGCTCCAGCACACCCTCGGCCAGCATCACCCCGGTGGCCCAGGCCTCGTCCACACCGGAGCCGGTGAGCACGTTGGTGCTGCCCGACCCTTCCCCGATGCGGGCGTACCCGTCGCCAACCAGGAAAGGTTCCCCCCGCTTGCCAGACTCTTGCACGGACTTGGCTCCCCAGGACCTGAGGCTGCCGCCGTTGAGGTGCTTCCAGAGGTAGGGGTGACGCATCCAGTGCTGCAGGTAGCGGTACCCCGTGCGCACGGGGCAGTCCAGCCAGGAGGGGATGAAGATGCCCAGTGAGGCCACCCTGTCGGGGTAGACGTACAGGAAGCCGAAGATCTCCGGCTCGGGGTAGCCCAGGGTGTGCAGCACGGTGCCCGGCGCAAGCCCGCACTCCTCGGGCAGATCCACGACCATTTTCATGCCCAGGGCCCACTCGCGCTGGTGGTGCCCCGGCGGCAGGCCAAAGTGCTGGTCGAGCTGTCGCCCCACCGGTCCGACAGGTCCGTCGCCCACCACGGTCAGGTCGGCCCGGATGTCCATGCCCGGCAGGTACCCGGCCTCGGGGGTACCCTTTCTGTCAGTGCCCTGGTCGCTGAGCCGGATGCCCACGACCGCTCCCTCTTCGATGAGAGGGGCGCTGACCGGGGTGCCGGGCCAGATCTGGACCGTGCCGGAGGCCATCACATTCGAACCCACCCACTGGTTGAACTGCCCGATGGAGGTGACCAGCCCCTGGTGCTTGGCCAGAAACGAAGGGATGTGGGGCAGCTCGAAGGCGTGCGCCCGTAAGGCGGGGCGCAGGGCCCGCTCCACCAGGCGCAGCGGTTTCGAACGCCGGCTGGCCCCCAGGGGGTCGAGCAGGTGGACCACCTTCTCTTTGCCGACGTGGGTGGTCATGGGTATGGCTGCGGGGTCCAGATCGGGAAAGGAGAGGCGGATGGCCCGGGCCCTGGTGACCACCCCGGAGACCCCGTAGCTGATGTCATCGGCCCGCTCGTAGCAGATGACCTGCGGGGGTATGCCCGGCATGACCCGGCTCTCCACGAGGGGGGCGCCGTGGTCATCGGTCAGGGCGCGGGAGAGGGTGGTCAGGAACCCGCCCATGGCCGGACCAAAGCCCACGCAGGCAATGTCCACCTCCATGGTCTGCCGTTGGACGTCGGTCTGCGGTGCTGCTTCGGACACGGGAAACTCCTGGCTCACGGTCGTAATCTGAAGTGAAGCGCCTACACGGGGTAGTCCAGGGCCTCGGGGATCATGACCTGGGTCAGGGCCTGGGCGGCCCTGTCCTTGGCCAGCCGGGATCCGCTCAGACATGCGTCCACATCCAGCCTGAGCCTGGCGTACTCTGGAAAATCACTGCGGATGGAGGCTTCGTCCCCGGCACAGCCCCCGGAGGCCCCGGGCCCCTCCTGGTAGCCAAAGGTCAGCTCGGCGCAGATGCGGCCGGATTCCCCGGCGGCACGGGCAACCTGGACATGGCAGAGGTCGGCGTAAAAGGTGAGCAGCCCCTGGATGCCTTCGGCCAGCACCGGGTGCCCTGGCCCCTTCTTCTTCAGCTCCAGGCTGTCCAGGATGAGCGAACGGGAGGCCAGCAGCCAGCACAGCGCATCAGAAAGGGCAAAGGTCAGCCCCTGTCGTTTGCCGTGGTAGAGGGGCTTGCCCAGGGCGTCCTTTGAGGAGCGCAGCCGCTCCAGGGTCACCAGCCACAGCTCCAAGGCGCTGCCCAGGCAGCAGGCCCCGGTTTCTGGCCACTGCGAGGCGATGCCGCGCAGCTCAGTAATCCAGGTGCGCACCATGGCCAGGAAGACCTCGTTGGTCATGGTCACGCTCAGGTGACGGCGCTGCACGGATTCCGGACCCTCGTAGGTGGCCTCGAGTTGGGCGTCCATCCACTTCTGACCCAGGAATCCCGGGCAGTCTTCGGTGATCCCGTAGCCGCCCATGAGACTGACGGCCTCGCGCATGGTGGTGGCCCCGTGCCCGGTATTCCAGAGCTTGGTGGCCGGGATGAGCACGTTGGACAGGGCGTCGAGCACGGAGAATTGGACCAGGGGGTCGCCTTCCAGGGCCTGGAAACGGTCCTGGTCACGCTCCCCCTCTGGGACCCCGGTCAGGGTGACGTACTCCACGGCGTCTTTCTGGACCTTGCGCAGGGCCGTCATCTGCCTGCGCAGTCCCGTGACGCCGCGTTCCTCGAATATCCTGTCCTTCTCCCGTTCGACAGGGTCGAAGGAGTCGGCCAGACGTGCGGCCTCGAACCCCAGGGAGGCGCCTGCCTCGCCCGTGGCCCAGACGTCGACCAGCCGGTGCAGGGCGTCCTCCTTCTGCTGCAGGCCGAGCTCGAAGCGCGGGGTTCCGGGGGTGGAGGCGTCCCCGCCCCGAAAACGGCTTCGCTGGTAGCGGATGACCGGCTCCACGGCCGAGAGGAGCTTGGCCGAGGTCATCAGGCCCACCGGGATGCGGGTGCGGTGAAAGACCGCCCCGATGATCTCGCCGTGGCTGAAGTTGGGCACGATGACACCTTCCTGGACCGTATAGCCCCCGATGATCCGGTCGGCCGGCACCACGAGGCTGAAGACCGGGTCACGGGTCGAGGAGAGCTGGTGGACCATCTTCAGGGTGGGCGCACCCCGGTCGAAGATGCCGGGGTCCTGCTCCTCCAGGATGACCATGCAGGAGCCCTTGATGCGCTCGTCGGCCGAGTCCACGGCAGCGGTGACAAAGTTGGCGAAATCCATGTTGGTGATGAACCGGCCCCGCTTGTCCACCTGGAGCAGGGGCTCCTGCCCTTCCTCCCAGCGCTCCACCCGGACCTTGCCGCCCAGCACCCCGGTGTCCACGCCCACGTAGGGCAGGGCCTCGGTCAGGGCAAAGGCCCCCCGCCATATGGTCCGCTCCTCGCCGGGCTGGGGCGGTACGCAGGCGGGCATGTAGCGGTCCTTCTGCTCCGGGGTGCCCTTTTCGTGGATGGGCGCCAGGGCCAGGTTGCCGGCCAGGCTGCAGGTGGCCGCACCACCGTCGACCCAGGCCAGCTCAAAGGCCACCAGGGCCAGGGCCAGGTTCTTGGGCCCCTCGATGTACCCGCCGTGGCAGGGGTCCATGAACAAAGCGGTCAGCCCCGAATCGTCAAAGGCCCTGAGCAGCTCCTCCTTCTGGTCGGTCCACTCGTGGGTGTTGCGGGCCCCGTCGGCCACCAGCCGGGCCACCACTCCGCGGGCGATGGCCCGGGCGGACTGGATGGCCATCTGCAGTTCGAATCTGTCCTCGAACCGCCACATGATCTGGCGGACATCGTCTCCGGGCAAGGTGCGTAGCGTTTCCATGACTTCTTCCTGGATCATGCGTTAGGGAAGGGATTCCGGCAGAAAAAGGAAAGAATGTCCTAAGGAATTCAGGCGGCATGGTCAATGCCCGCCCTGGTTCCAGCCGGGCGGGGGTGTCCCGGGAAACAGCCGGGGGGCGGTTGTGGAAAGGGGGGAAACGCCGTAGCCAGATGCGGAAGGGGCAGATCAAACCGCTCCAGCCCGTTGAAAATCCTCGCTGGACCGTGTTGCTTCACCAGTGCCCACCCCTCACGTGAATTGAAGCTGGAAGCTCGAAGCTGGAAGCTGGAGATGAAACGCGCCAACATCGAAGAATCAATTTGCTTCGGGCGTGCCGGCGTGGTTTTTGAACAGACTGCTGCAAAGGACGTTTCCAACAGGCTGTCTTGACTTTGCATCCAGGGGGAAGACCGATGATTGATTTCAGTGATTGGGACAGGGAAGACCTGACCGGGTACCTGGAGTTTTTGCTGCATTCCTACCGGGTCGTGGACGCATTCTGGTTCATCAACGTGGAGAACACCCACGGCATGGACGAGGCCTGCCGGCTGAACGAGCGGGTCTGGGGCAAGGCCGGCGCCCTGGCGGTGCGGGACCTGAAGAAGCGCTTTGCAATCACCCAGAAAGGGTTGGAGGGCTTTGCCCGGGTGCTTGCGATCTATCCCTGGCACCTCATCGTCGGGTACGAGGTGGAAAAAAGCCCCGGGGCCATCCACATCAGGGTGCCGTCCTGTCCGCCCCAGGTGGCGCGTCTGGAGCGCGGCCTGGGGGAGTACCCCTGCAAGGAGATGCACCGGGCCGAGTTCGAGGGCATGGCCCGGGAGATCGACCCGAGGATCAGGGTCGAGTGTCTCTATGCCCCGCCGGACGAGCATCCAGAGGAGGATTTTTGCAGGTGGCGGATCACCGTGGAGTGACCGCGATAATTCGGGCGGTGGAGGGAGTGGACTGTGTGGACGCACGTGGACACAGGTGGACAGGTGGCAGCCGACCCGTCCACTCAGTCCACTCAGTCCACTCAGTCCACAAGGTCCACTTCGTCCACAGGCCAACCCGTCCGGGTCGTCGGGGGAGTGCCGCACCCGGGGCGGTCTTTGAGCACGATGAGGCGGTTGCGGAACCCGAAAAGCCCGATCCCACCACAACCACCCTGGGCCGGGAGCGGTTTAACGGTGCGTGGTTCAGAAAAGTCACTGCCCCGGCTCCTCTGCCAGGCAGTCGAGCACAGGCTCGAAGACCTGCAGGGCGAGCTGTTCGAAGTCCTGGTCCAAGACATCGTCCTTATCCCTGAAGGCCAGCTGCAGGTAGGGGTCCCGGCCCTCTCCCGGGTAGCGATACCCTGTCCATTCCCGTCGGGCGTCGTCCAGGGCCTCTGCGGCGGTCTTATTTTTCTGCAGCCGGCTGCGGGCATAGGCCAGAGAGGTTTCCGGAAAGACGCGCAGCGGGGCGGTGAGGCCCCGGCGAAAAAGCACCACCAGGTCGGTGAGGTGGTCGACAGGGTCCTGGACCGGGTTCAGGTGCCAGGTCTGTCCGTCGAGACCGAGGAGGGTGGTGCGGGTAAAAACTCCGTCTGGCTTGAGGAGGCACAGGGTCAGGTGACCGGTCCAGGCCGTAAGAAGATCCCTGGCCTTGAGCCTGGCGAACCGGAAGCTCCTCCCACCCCCGGGGGTGATCCGGCGCAAGGTGCCGTGCAGTCCGGTCCCGGCGACATCAAGCGTGAAAGGGATGTCCCTGGGAAGCTCTGAAGATGTTTGTTCTCCGACCCGGCGCGCCAGCTCCCAGGCCTCCTCGTAGAGATGCTCGTATTGGAGACGTCCCATGGTTTCGGGGGGCAGGTGCTGCGAGGCACGGGCCACGGCAAAGGAGAGGGGCTCTTCCCCCCGGACCAGGCGTTCGGTCATGTCCTGGCCCAGCTGGAAGCGGATCAGGGGCTCGATGTGCAGCAGGAGCTCCTGGTCAGTGACCGGGTCCTCGTCACTGCCGAGGCGGATCCCCAGCCTGCGCTGCAAAAGGGTGCGCACCGGGTGGGCCAGGAAACTGTTCAGCTCGGTCAGCGGCAGGCTGTCCGTCTCCTGGGCAACACCCGGCAGAGGTGCGCGAAAGAAGGGTTCGGGCGGGTGCTGGTCCCGGGACACGACCGCGCCGCGCAGGTTTTCCCTGGAGAAGCTGCGCAGGGGGGAGGAGGCCCGGAAGTACTCGGGATTGAAGGCCTGCAGCCGGTGCTGCACCACGAGATTCGCGGCCTTGCCGGGGCCCTGCTCCAGCCCGAAGCGGTCGGCGATGAAATCGAGGAGCTCGCTGACCAGGACGCTGGGGGGCACGGGGCTGTTGTCCTCGATGCTCTGCCCCACGTGGCTGATGTGCAGGTGGGAGCGGGCGGCAAGCAGGGCCTCCAGGAAGAGGTAGCGATCATCGAGTCGTGGCGAGCGGTCGCCTGGTTCGGGGTTCTCCGCCATGAGGTCGAATGCGGGGCGGGCGGCCTTGCGGGGGAAGGCGTCGTGGTTCATCCCCACCATGCAGACCACTGGAAAGGGGATGCTGCGCATGGGCAGCATGGAGCAGAAGGTGACCCCCCCGGAGATGAAGTGCCGTCCCAGGCCGTGCTCCCTGAGTCTGGCAGTGAGGAGATGCCGCACGGCCTTAAGCTCCATCCGGCCCGTGAACTCTGCCTGACGCGCTTCTTCCTCCAATTCCGACAGGGTCTGCTGCAGGGCGGTGGTGTCGGTTGCAAAACGCGTGTCTTCGGAGAAGAACCCGGTGATCAGGCTGTGCAGCCGCTGGCGCCACGTTGGCAGGTCCGCAGGGCTTTCCAGGGTCCCCAGGCAGGTGAACAGGGTTTCGCAGAACTCCGCCAGCTGCCCGGCTGTGTGCGCCAAGTCACCCTCGACCTGGTCAAAGGGCAGGATGTCCTGGAACATCCGCTCCCTAATGCCGCCCATGGCGTAGCCCAGCAGGAGCCGGTCCAGTCCGCTGCGCCAGGAGTGCTCCGGATACCCGGGGAGCCCCAGGGAGCGACGGTGGCAGGCGTCAATGCCCCAGCGGATACCGGTGGAGGCAGTCCAGCCCCTGATCAGCTCCAGGTCGGCCTGGTCCAGCTCGAATCTGGCGCTGACGATCGGGGATTCCAGCACGGAGAGCACGCGTGATGCGCTGAGCTTGGTGCCCGCCAGGTCCAGGATCTCCAGAAAGGTCTGGGCCGCCTGGTTCACAGTGGCGTCGTCCCGGTCTGCGATGGAGAAGGGCAGGAGGCTGCGCCCGTTGCCCGAGGCTTCAAAGACCGCCCGGATGTATGGTGCGTAGGCTTCGATGTCCGGGGTCATGACCACGATGTCCCGTGGGGACAGCCCGGGATCCTCCTCCAGCAGGCCGAGCAGCGCGTCGTGCAGGACCTCCATCTCCCGCATGGGGCTGTGGCAGGAGTGCACACGGACAGAGCGGTCCGTGGCAGGTACTTTGTGCGTCCCTTCCTTCTCTTCCGTTTCTTTCGAGGCTCCCTGCACCAGGATGTCCCGCTGGATCATTCCCAGCAGGGATTCGGTTTCAGGGAGCATAAAGAGGTCTTTTTCCACAGGGGTGGGGTCCATGGAGTAGACATTGTGCAGGAAGTCCCCCCCAAGCTGCCCCCAGGAGGCCAGCAAGGGGTTGTTCTCCATGACCAGACCCGGGAAACCGGGCTCCTCGTTCCATGAAGCGCGCACCGCCTCGGCCCAGTACTCCCGGCAGGGGTTGAGAAAGAAGAGATTGACCCGGCAAAGGCCGGACAGGTGATGGAAAAGATCGAGATAGAACGGCGCCAGGGAGGAGATGCCGAACAGGGACACCCGTTCCGGGAGCAGGCCCTGGGCGCTCTCCGGGCCGTGGCGCAGTCGTTCGTGCCAGCGTTTTTTGAGCCCTGCCCGGTGCAGGTGCGACGACCCGCGGCTGATCTCCCGCCACAGCAGGGACTGCCAGTGTTCGTGTTCACCCCCCTCTCCTGAGACATCCCCCCTGTCCCAGGCCAGGACCATTGCGGGGCGGAAAATGAGGTAGCGGTCGAAGAGGGAGGCGATGCGTTCCGCCAGCTGGATGCGCTTGCGCGGCTCCCCGTCCTCGAGGTAGCGCTGCAATGGGGCGAATGGGGGGTGGTGCACCAGGCGGGGCAGGGCCTCGAGGATCTTCCAGACCATGACCCTCTGCTGAAAGGGGTCGTGCTCCGGCACGTCGTCCAGCACGCTTTTGAAAAGCTCGAAGGCAAAGGAGACGGGGAAGGGGTAGTCGATGTTGGCGGCTATGCCGTGGGCACGGGCCAGCTGCACGGAGATCCAGCGCTCCATGCCCGGGCTCTGCACAATGACGATTTCCTTTTCAAAAGGATCGCGCAAGGGGCGCGTGAGCTCGGCTGCAAGCCGCTGCGCCAGCACCTCCTGGCGGTTGCTGGAAAAGAAGTGAAAGCCGTTCATTCCTTGGACAGCCCCACCTGTTCCGCAATGGGCGTGATGGAGGACACGGCAATGTCCAGGAAGCGGGACAGGTCCAGGCCGAGATGTTCGCACTCCCGGATGTTCTCGCGGTTGACCTTGGCGGCGAAGCTCTTGTCCTTCATCTTTTTCTTCAGGCTCTTGGCCTTCATTCCCTGCATGCCCTGGGGCCTGACCAGGGCACTGGCCGAGACCAGACCGGTCACGGATTCACCACAGCGCAGGGCAAAGTCGAGCCGGCTCTGCGGGGGGGTGTTGTTGCGCTCCCCGTTGTGGGCCCGGATGGCCTGCAGGGCCTGGTCGGGAAGCTTTCCCTGCAGCATGTCCGCGGCCGCCAGGCCGTGCCGCTCCGGGGAGTTCTGGGTCTCTGCATAGTCCAGGTCGTGCAGCAGCCCGGTCAACCCCCAGAGGTCGGGGTCCTCATCGAGCTCCAAGGCCAGGCCCCGCAGCACGGCCTCGGTCTCCAGGGCATGGTTCAGGAGATGGATGTCGGGGGTGTTGTCCCTAAGGAGTTCAAGGGCCTGTTCCCTGGTGATCATGTCGCATTTCCTCGGATGGTTTGAAGGTAGTTGTGTTGCAAGGAATCTTTCTGCCACAGTCAACGGTTTCGGTTGCGGATGATGTCCACGACCAGCCACAGGCCGAAGAGTGCCGAGAGCACGTACCCAACCAGCCCAAGGGCGGGGTACCCCAGGAGCATGGGGCCGGTTCCGGTGGAGATGATCATGGACGAGCCGATGATCATGGCCGCAGTGATTACGCCCAGGGTCAGCCTGCTGGCGGTCCGTTCCATGGTCTGCTGCAACCCCTGGAGGTTGGAGTGGCGGAAGCGGATGGTCAGCTGGTCCCGGGAAACCTTTTCAGTGATCTCCCCGAGCTGCCTGGGCAAGGACCGGAGCATCGCCCCGGCATCCCGAAAGCCCCTGCGCCAGCTTGTCCAGAGCTGTTTCGCCCCGAACCGTTTCGCAGCCAGGCGTTTTACGTACGGCTCTGCCTCGGCCACCACGTTCAGCTCAGGGTGGACCTGCCGGGCAAAGCCTTCCCCGGTGACCAGCGCCTTGGCCATCATGGCCAGGTCGGACCTGATGCTCACGCCGTGGTCCCGCATCACGGACATGAAGTCCAGCAGCAGCGGGCCGATGCGCATGTCCTTCAGGGACACGGAGTGGTAGGTGTCCAGCAGGTCCAGGATCTCCCGCTCCAGGCCGGTCCGGTCGTGCGGCCCCTTGTGCGGGGAGAGTTCCAGCATGACGTCCAGGGCCAGGGAAGTGTCCTTGTCGATGACCGCCTGGAACAGGTCCACGAGCTTGAAGCGGGTGGGCGTGGTCAGGCGACCGGTCATGCCCCAGTCGAGCAGGCAGAACCTCCCGCCTTTCAGGATCAGCAGGTTGCCGGGGTGGGGGTCGGCGTGGAAGAAGCCGTCCTCGAGGATCTGCTTGAGGGTGACCCGAAGCCCGGCAGTGCCGATCCGTTCCCGCTCCCGGTCCCCGAGCTCCTCCAGGTCCCTGAGCTTTGCCCCGCGCACCAGCTCCATGACCAGCACGGCGTCACTGCCCAGATCCTCGTAAACCGCGGGGATGACGATGCTCTCCCAGCCCTCGAAGTTGGCCCGGGCAATACGCATGTTGCGGGCCTCGCGCACGAAGTCGAGCTCGTGGAGCAGGGAGCGCCTGATCTCGCTGACCAGCCTGGGCAGGTCGTAGATGCGCAGCTCCTCGATACGCTCGTCCAGCTGCCTGGCCAGCATGTCCAGGATGGCCAGGTCCTGGTCCACCACCTCCCGGATGCCCGGCCGCCTGACCTTGACCGCCACCACCTCCCCGTGGGCGTGGAGCTGGGCCCGGTGGACCTGGGCCAGGGAGGCCGCGGCCAGGGGCTGCTCCTCAAAGGTGCTGAAGAGCTCGGTCGCGGGCGAGCCAAGGGATTCGTGCACCTGCCTCGCTATGTTTTCGTAGGGCTCGGGCGGGACGTTGTCCTGGAGGTGGGAGAGCTCCCTGGCCAGGGCCAGGGGAATGAGGTCGGTGCGCAGGCTGAGGATCTGCCCGACTTTGATGAAGGTCGGCCCCAACTCCTCCAGGGCCTTGCGGATCCTGACCCAGGTGGACTCATGGGAGGCCTGCTCGAGGCGTTTGGGCACCAGGCCCGAAGGCAGGTCCAGCCGCTCCAGGATATCGACGAACCCGTACCGGACCAGGATGACCACGATGTCCTTGAACCTGCCCAGCCTGGCAAGAGTCTTGATCTCCACCTAGCTCTCCCCGCGTTTGGACCTGTCTTCCAGAAGATCCATCCGGTTGGCGAGGGTGTCCACCTCCTGCTGCAGCTCGTCAAGGCGGGAACGCCTGGCCACGTCCATGGTGTCGAGGGAGTCGCGCACGACCCTGGCAATCTCCTCGCGCAGCCTCCCGAGCTCCTTTTCGCCGGTGTCCACGAGCTCGTTGGTGAGCTGTTCGGCCTCCTCGGTGGTCAGCTTGCCCTGCTCGACCAGATATTGGATCTTTTCCCGCACCGCATCCCGGGTGACCAGGGCGGCGCCAAGGCCAAGCAGCAGTGATTTGCGGATCAGGTCGATCATGGTCCTCTCTCCCGTCGTTTGTGGTTACCTTCTGCACGGCAGTCATGACGATACCGAGAGAGAACGCATCTGTCATGTCCGGGTTCAGGAAAAATCCGGCAGGCTCGGCATGGTTGTGCAAGAGCCTGGCAGGGCGGCTTGAATCCGGCAACGGTTCCATGTCACGGATTGCCATTTGCCAACCCTGTTGCGCATGGCTTAAAGGGCGGGAAGCAAAAAAGTTCGAAGTTTGAAGTGGGAAGCTCTAAGCAGAAAACATGTCTGAAGCAGACATGTTGAATTTTTGAAACCTTGAACGCCGAATTTTGATTTTGCAGGCAGGCGTGCCGGGTGGAGGCCTTCCCGACATAGACTCTGTCAACGGGCGTTCAACAGGGGGGCGCAATGCGCATTGTCATCGTCGGTGCAGGGGAAGTGGGCTTTCACATCGCCCAGCGGCTGGCCACCGAAGCCAAGGATGTGGTGATCATCGACAGGGATGATGCTGTGTTGTCCAGGATCGCGGAGATCTTGGACGTGCAGACGGTCAAGGGGTCGGGGAGCAGCCCGAGAATCCTCGAGCAGGCCGGGATAAAGCAGGCAGAGATTCTGCTCGCGGTCACGGACAGCGACGAGATCAACCTCATCGCCTGCACATTCGCCGACATCCTCAGCCCCGGGTTGACCAAGCTGGCCAGGATCCGCAACCCCGACTACCTCAGCTACCAGGAGATCCTGACCAGGGACATGCACATCGACAGGGTCATCAACCCCGAGGACGAGGTCATCCGGTCCATCGAGGGTCTGATGCTCGCCCCCGGGGCCCTGGAAATCTCGGATTTTTCAGAAGGGCGCCTCAAGCTGGTCGGGGTGCAGATAGAGGAGCAGAGCGATCTGGCAGGGATCCCGCTGATCCGGTTTCGGGAGACCATGGGATTTGGCCAGATCATCGTGGCGGCCATCGTGAGGGACGAGGAGCTGATCATCCCCACCGGTCTGGACACCATTCAGCAGGGCGACATCATCTACTTCGTGTGCGAAAAGAAGGACGTGCTGGACATCCTGAAGCGGTTCGGCCATGCCCGGCTCGAGCAGCGCAACGTCCTGGTCATCGGGGGGGGCAATATCGGGTTGAAGTTCGCCAAGTCCCTGGAGCGGATGGGCATCCATGCCAAGCTGATCGAGAAGGACCGTGACCGCTGTGAGTTTCTGGCCGAGGAGCTGCACACCACCGTGGTTCTGCACGGGGATGGGACGGACCAGGAGCTGCTCCTGGAGGAGAACATCCAGGACATGGACGTGGTGGTGGCCCTGACCAGCGACGAGGAGAAGAACATCCTGTGCACCCTGCTGGCCAGGAAGCTGGGGGCGAAAATGGTCATCAACCGCATCAACAAGTTCGCCTACCTGCCCCTGGTCAGGGCCATCGGCATCCAGCACACGGTCAGCCCCAGGATGTCGGCGGTCAACTCCATCCTGCAGCACATCAGGCGGGGAAACATCATCACCGCCATAGCCATCAAGGACCAGGCCGAGGCCCTGGAAGCCCTGGCCGAGGAGGGATCCGCCGTGGTGGGCAGGCCGATCAAGGAGCTGGGGCTTCCCAAGGGATCCCTGGTGCTGAGCATCATCCGCGGCCAGGAGGTGATCATTCCAACCGGCGACAGCGTCATTCGACCCGGGGACAGGTTTGTGCTTTTCTCCACCCGCAAGAACATCCCCAGGCTGGAGTCCTCGTTGATGATGAAGCTGGAGAACGTCTAGATGCGCTGGGGATACACCTTCCACGTGGTGGGGGTGATCATCCTCTGCGTGGGGCTGTCCATGGCCCTCCCCCTGTGCTTCTCCATCTATTACCAGGACGGGAGCCACCGGCCGATTCTGCTCTCGCTGCTGCTGACCACGGGTGCCGGTCTGGCCATGCACCTGATGCTGCGCAAGAAGAAGGTCCAGACCGTGAACCACCGCGAAGGCATGGCCATCGTGGCCCTGGGCTGGCTGTCAGCGGGCCTGTTCGGAGCGCTGCCCTTTTACCTGGCCGGGACCTTTGCAGGCTACACCGACTGCTTTTTCGAGGCCGTGTCCGGGTTCACCACCACAGGGGCCTCGGTCCTGACCGACATCGAGATCGTGCCCAGGGGCCTGCTCCTGTGGCGCAGCCTGACCCACTGGCTGGGGGGGATGGGCATCATCGTGCTCTCCCTGGCCATCCTGCCCTTTCTCGGTGTGGGGGGCATGCAGCTCTACAAGGCCGAGGTGCCCGGGCCGGTGGTGGACAAGCTCCGCCCCCGCATCAGGGACACGGCCATGCTGCTCTGGAAGGTCTACCTGCTCTTTTCCCTGCTCGAGACGTTGCTGCTCATGTTCGGCGGGATGGACCTGTTCGAGGCCCTGTGCCACACCTTCGGCACCATGGCCACGGGCGGCTTCTCCACGAAAAACGCTTCGGTTGGCCACTACAACAGCCTGTACATCGACTCGGTGATCATCCTGTTCATGCTCATCGCCGGGATCAACTTTTCCCTGCACTTCCAGCTTCTCAGGGGGCGGCCCCTGGCCTTGTGGCGGGACCCGGAGTTTCGCTTCTACGGCTCGGTCATCCTGATCTTCACCCTGGTCTCCACGGCCAGCGTCTACAGGGAGGTGTATGCCGGGCTCGGCCAGGCCTTTCGCTACAGCGCCTTCCAGGTGGTCTCCATCTGCACCACCACCGGGTATGCCACCGCGGACTTCGAGCTCTGGACCCCTCTGACGCAGTCCATGCTGCTCTTTCTGATGTTTCTGGGGGGCAGCGCCGGGTCCACCGCAGGGGGTATGAAGTGCATGCGCATCATGCTGCTGCTCAAGCATTCCTACCGGGAGCTGTTCCGGCTCATCCACCCCCGGGCCGTGGTGCAGGTCAAGCTGGGCAGGCAGATCGTGCACGACCAGGTGCTGCAATCGATCTGGGGCTACGTCATCCTTTTCCTGGGACTTTTCGTGCTGGCGGCCTTTTCATTGGCGGCCATGGGCGTGGACGTCCTGACCTCCTTTGCCGCGGTTCTGGCCTGCATCGGCAACATCGGCCCCGGGCTGGGCACGGTGGGGCCGAGCGAGAACTACGCGCACCTGCCGGCCATGGGCAAATGGGTCCTGACCCTGTGCATGCTGCTCGGGCGGCTGGAGATCTACACGGTGATCATCCTGTTCGTGCCGGAGTTCTGGCGCAGGTGAGCCAGGGGCGGACCAATGGCGCGCCACAGGGCTCCCTGCTGATCTTTTCCAGCCGGGAAGGCGCGGTCGCGGGCAGGACATCCCCAGAGGCCCTTGCCCGCCACGAGCACTGGGAAACGGTCGGCTCACTGGGTCCCTGGGTGGCTGCCGATGTGTTTTGCGAGCAGGCGCCGGGCCGCTGGTGGCGGTCCGCGGCAGCCCCCCCTGCCGCTTCGGTGGTGTTCTGCGGCGAGTGCTCCTCCAGTCTGGACGTGGCCTGGGCCCTGATCGGCTCCAGCTGCCTGCTCCCCTTTGACTCGGTCCTTGCGGCGAGCCAGTGGGCCGGGCGCGGACAGCTCAGGCGGCCCTGGGTCTCCCCTGCCGGGAACGTGCACGCAGCCTGGCTCTGGCCGCGCCTGGATCGGTCCCTGGACAGCCTGGCCTCTTTGCTGGCCGGGCTGGTGCTGGTCAAGGCCTTCCAGGCAAGGGGATTGCGGCTGCGTATCAAATGGCCGAACGACCTGCTCCTCGACGACCGCAAGGTGGGAGGGATACTGGTCGAAGAGCGGCGCGGCCGGTTGCTCCTGGGAGTGGGGTTGAACCTGCACCACGCGCCTCCCGGGGAGCTCCTGCGGCACGGGCACGCCCATCAGGCCGGCCTGCTGCAGGGCCCCGGCATCCCGTCCACCCCTCCGGAGCTGTGGCTCAAACTTGTGGAAGAGGGGCTTCCCTGGTATGAAATCTGTTCCACGTTCAGGAATCCCGGGCTGCTCATTCGGGAAATCGAAAGAAACATGGCCTTTATCGGTCAGCAGGTGCGGGTCACGGGCCAGCAGTTTCCCGATTGCACTGCCACTGTCCTTGGTCTGAGCAGTGAGGGGTGGCTGCGATGTGACATCGGCGGGAAAGAGAGGCTGGTCCGGACCGGGAGCATTGCACCCACGTAGGGCCGGAAAAGGCAATGCTAAGCCCCAAGCAGGAACAGGACATGAAGGAAAAGACATTCGAAGCGGTGCTCGAAGAGCTCAAGGGACAGCCGGTACTGGTGGCCAACCGGGGCATCCCGGCCAGGCGCATCACCCGCTCCATGCGGGAGGTCTTCAAGGCCATCCCGATCATGACCGCCACGGACGTGGACAAGACCGCACCGTTCACGACCGGGGCCCAGGAGCTCCTGCTGCTGGGGGAGAACCCGCGCGAGTACCTCAACCTGGACCGCATCATCCGCCTGGCCAAGGCGCGCGGGGTCAAGGCCATCCACCCGGGCTGGGGGTTCGTTTCCGAAGATGACAGCTTTCCCATCAAGTGCCGCCAGGCAGGCATCCTGTTCATTGGTCCGCCGCCCGAGGCCATGCGCCTGCTGGGCAACAAGGTCGAGGTCAGGCGTCTGGCCAAGAAGCTCGGCATTCCGGTGGTCCCTGGCTCGGACGGCGCGGTGAGCATCGAGGAGGCCAGGGAGATCGCCCAGGGGCTGGACTTTCCCATCATGCTCAAGGCCGAGGGCGGCGGCGGCGGCCGGGGCATCTACGAGGTCTTCCGGCCGGAGCAGCTCAAAGAAGCCTTCAACAAGGCATCCGCCCTGGCGCAGGCCTCCTTTGGCAATCCACGCCTCTACGTGGAGAAGCTGCTGACCTCCATCCGGCACATCGAGATCCAGGTCATCGCCGACCAGCACGGCAATGTCTTCGCCTTTGACGAGCGGGACTGCACCGTGCAGCGCAACCACCAGAAGCTGGTGGAGATAACCCCCTCTCCCTGGTCCGGGATGACCCCGGAGCTGCGGCAGCGGCTCAAGGACTACGCTGTCCAGCTGGTCAGGGAGGTTGGCTACTACTCACTGGCCACGGTGGAGTTCCTGGTGGAGGAGGACGGCACCTCCTATCTCATAGAGGTCAACACCAGGCTCCAGGTGGAGCACGGCATCACCGAGTGCCGCTACGGCATCGACCTGGTGGAGGAGCAGACCGCCATAGCCTTCGGGTCCAGGCTGCGGTGGAACGCCGACAACACCCGGGCGCAGAGCCACGCCATGCAGGTCAGGATCAACTGCGAGAACCCGCAGGAGAACTTCGCCCCCAATGCCGGCCGCATCACCAGGTACATCTCTCCCGGCAGCCAGGGCGTGCGGGTGGACTCCTGCGTGTCCAACAACTACGTCTTCCCCTCCCAGTACGATTCCGCCGCCTCCCTGCTCATTGCCTACGGCAACAGCTGGCAAAAGGTTCTGGGCATCATGGAACGAGCCCTGGGCGAGTATGTGATCGGCGGTATCAAGACCACCATCCCCTTCCACAGGGTGATCATTCAGCACCCCAAGTTCCGCAGCGGTGATTTCGACACCAACTTCGTGGCCAAGCACCCCGAGCTCATGGATTATGTGGAACGGGAGGACGAGGCCCACCGGCTGGCCAGGCTGGTGGCGGAGATCTCGGCCAAGGGGTGCAACTCCTTTGTCCAGCTCGGCGAGTACCGGGGACGTCAGGACAAGCGCATGGGCCGGCTGGACCCTGTCCTGCCGGATGTGGACTTCGGCGCCTACGAGTACCCCTACCCCAGGGGGGACCGCAAGGCCCTGCTCGATTACGTGCGGGACTCGGGGCACGTCCACTTCACGGACACCACCACCCGGGACATCACCCAGTCCAACAGCGGCAACAGGTTCCGTCTGGCCGAGGATCGTCTCATCGGTCCCTACCTGGACAACTGCGGTTTCTTTTCCCTGGAGAACGGCGGCGGGGCTCATTTTCACGTGGCCATGCTGGCCAACATGACCTACCCCTTCACCGAGGCCCTGGAGTGGAACAGGTTCGCCCCCAAGAGCCTGAAGCAGATTCTGATCCGTTCCACCAACGTGCTGGGGTACAAGCCCCAGCCCAGGAACCTGATGCGGCTGACCGGGGAGATGATCTGCGAGCACTACGACGTCATCCGCTGCTTTGACTTCCTGAACCACATCGAGAACATGCGGCCCTTTGCCGAGGTGGCGCTGGCCTCGCCAGGCAATATCTTCGAGCCGGCCATCTCCCTGTCCTGGGCCAAAGGCTTCGACGTGGACCACTATATGACCGTAGTCGCGGCCATTATGGACCTGGTTTCGGATGTGGCCGGAGTGAGCCGGGCCAAGGCGGAAAAAATCTTTTCCCTGGGGCTCAAGGACATGGCCGGAGTCTGCCCGCCGCGTTTCATCGCCGCCCTGGTGACCCGGATCCGCCGCGAGTATCCCGATCTGGTGGTCCACTACCACAGGCACTACACCGACGGGCTGTTCGTCCCGGCCGTGGGGGCTGCTGCCAAGGCCGGGGCGCACATCGTGGACACCGGGATCGGCGCCTCGGTGCGCTGGTACGGCCAGGGAGAGGTGCTGTCCACGGCAGCCTATATCGAGGACGAGCTCGGTCTGGACACCAACCTGAACAAGGACATGATCCGCCACTGCAACTTCGTGCTCAAGCAGATCATGCCCTATTACGACCGCTACACCGCGCCCTATTTCCAGGGTATCGACTACGACGTGGTGGAGCACGGCATGCCGGGCGGGGCCACCTCCTCCTCCCAGGAGGGGGCCATGAAGCAGGGGTACATCCACCTGTTGCCCTACATGCTCAAGTTCCTGGCCGGGACCCGCACCATCGTGCGCTACCACGACGTGACCCCGGGCTCCCAGATCACCTGGAACACAGCCTTTCTGGCCGTTACCGGGGCTTTCAAGCGCGGGGGGGAGCGGGCCGTGCAGGAGCTGCTCTGCATCCTGGACACGGTGGTGAGCACCCCCGAGGAGCAGCTGGACGAGGAGACCAGACGGTGCCGTCAGATGCTTTACCAGGACAGCAACGACGCCTTCAGGGACCTGCTGGTGGGCAAGTTCGGCAAACTCCCCCTCGGGTTCCCCCCGGACTGGGTCTATGAGAGCGCCTTTGGTCCGGAATTCCGTGCCGCCCTGGCCAGACGCTCGGAGGAATCCCCCCTGACCTACGTGCAGGACATCAACCTGGACATGGAGAGCAAGCTCCTGACTGAAGAGATCAAGCGCGACCCCACGGACGAGGAGTTCGTGATGTACCTCAACCATCCGGGCGACGCCCTGAAGACCATCGAGTTCCGCAAGAGCTTCGGGGACCCGAACATGCTGCCGCTGCACGTCTGGTTCGAAGGCATGGAGTCCGGGGAGGAGATCAACTTCACAGACCGCAATGGCAAGCCGCATCTGCTGGCCATCAGGGACATCTCAGAGCCGGACGAGAACGGGGTCAGCGTGGTCCGGTACACTCTGGACTCCGAGTTCCTCATGCACCAGGTCCAGGTGGCCGAGCCCGCGGGCAGGGCAGTGAGCGACGTGGAAAGAGCCGACCCCGGAAACCCCTATCACGTCGCTGCCCCGAGCAGCGGAGACTTGTGGGTCCTGCACGTCAAGCCGGGGGACACGGTCAAGGCCGGGGAGGAGATCCTGAACATCTCCATCATGAAGCAGGAGAAGGCGGTCCTGGCCCCTGTGGACGGCCAGGTCAAGCGGGTGCTCAAGACGGCCAACTATCAGGAGAGCAAGAAGATGGTCCCGGTCAAGGAGGGCGAGCTGCTCGTTGAGCTTGTGCCCATGGCTCACAGCTGCACCAAGTGCGGTGAACCCCTGGGGGGTGAGCGGGCCAGGTATTGTTTTGTCTGCGGGCAACAGGTGCAGTCGTGATGCAGCCCGAAAAAGCCCGGCTCACAGTCCATCGCCGGCTCGAAACGTTGACGAAGCTGGTATCGAGCATGTAGCATCAAAGTGTGTTTTTGTATTGTTTTAAGGCTGTTACTCGGGTTGGGGACTGTACTGGCAAGTGTTGCAGGCTCAGGACATGAATGAGGCCTTCACTGCAAGGAGGGGGTAATGGCGGAAGCCACGCAAAAAAAAACGGCGGCAAAGAGCAAAAAAAGCGCTCCAGGACCAGGGAAGGATGACACCGCCCGTATCAAGGAGCAGATCGTCCTGACCGGTTCCGACATCGTTGCCATTGGTGAGGAAGCCGAGCTGCTCGTTGGCGGGAAAAACTACAACACGGCCATTATCAGTCAGCTCGACACTGTCCGGGCCCCCCAGTTCCGTGCCATTTCCTCCCAGGCCTTTCACAAGCTGCTCGACGAAACCAAAGTCAACGCCACCCTGGTTCGTTCCGTGGTCAACCAGGAGTATGACCGCACCGAGTGGAGCGACGAGGAGATCAACAAGGACCCGGAGTTTTTGCGCAAGTTCGTGCGCAAAACCTCACGCAAGATCAGGGAGAAACACCTTGTCTCGTCCAATGGCGGCAGCATCCAGCTCAGGAAGTTCATCAACAATATCGTGGAGGGGTTTGCCACCTCTCCCGAGGGCATTGACCAGCTCAGGAAACGGTCGGTCATGGTCCAGGCGGCCATTTTGTGCGTGCAGATGCCCGAAGAGGTCAGCGCTGCCGTGGCCCAGGCCTATCAGTCCATCTGCAAGGAGGCTGGGCTGGAGAACGTGCCCGTGGCGGTGCGTTCCTCGGCCGCGGGTGAGGACAGCCGCAAGAAGGCCTTTGCCGGGCTGCAGGACACCTACCTGAACATCGCCAGCGAGCAGGACTGTGTCGAGGCCTACCACTGGGACTGCGCCTCCGCCTACAACCTGCGCTCCATGACCTACAGACGGGAAGCCATACTGGATGCGGTGGTGCTGGCAGAGAAGACCGGGGACGACTCCATCTCGGCCAGGGCCAAGAAGGAGTGGGCCATCGAGAATACCTCGCTCTCCGTGTGCATCATGCGCATGATCAACCCCGTCATCTCCGGCACGGCCTTCTCGGCGGACACGGCCACGGGGTGCCGGGGGACCGACCTCAACGACCTGGTGTCCATGGACGCCAGCTACGGTCTCGGCGAGGCCGTGGTCGGCGGCATGGTCACCCCGGACAAGTTTTACGTCTTTCAGCGCGACGGCGGGTCGGAAGTGGTCGTCCGCTACATGGGCTTCAAGGACAAGAAGATCATCTACGACGAGGAAAAGGGCGGCACCAAGCTGGTCAAGGTGGATACGGAGGAGGCCTGTCGCTGGTCCCTGTCCCTGGCCCAGGCCGAGGAGGTCGCCAGAGGGGTCAGGGCCATCAGCACGGCCTACGGCGGCATGATCATGGACACGGAGTTCTGTATCGACAAGTCGGACAGGCTCTGGTTTGTCCAGGCCCGACCGGAAACCCGCTGGAACGAGGAGTTCGAAACCCACCCCCACACCATTTTCATGCGTCGGCTGGAGACGGATGAGGAGGCCGCCGCCCTGGCCGAGATCATCGTGGAGGGCAACGGCGCCTCCCGGGGGGCGGGAAGCGGCACGGTCCGCTACCTGCGTTCGGCCCTGGAGCTGAACAAGGTGCACAAGGGTGACGTGCTGGCCGCGGAGCGGACCGACCCTGACATGGTTCCGGGGATGCGCATTGCCTCGGCCATCCTGGCCGATGCCGGAGGTGACACCAGTCACGCCGCGATCACCTCCAGGGAACTGGGCATCCCGGCCGTCATCGGCATTGGCCGCCTGGAGATTCTCAGGGCCCTGGACGGTCAGGAGGTCACGGTGGACGGCTCCAGGGGCGTGGTCTACCGGGGTAAGATGCCCTTGATCGAGGTGGGGGGCGAGATCAACGTCAGCGAACTGCCCCCGACCAAGACCAAGGTCGGCCTGATCCTGGCCGATGTGGGCCAGTCCTTGTTCCTGTCCCGTCTGCGCCAGGTCCCGGACTTCGAGGTCGGCCTGCTCCGGGCCGAGTTCATGCTCGGCAACATCGGCGTCCATCCCCAGGCCCTGGAGGCCTATGACGAAGGAACCCTGGACAGGGTTGTCTCGGCCAAGCTTTCCGAACTCGAGAACAAGCTGACCAAGATCCTCAGGGAGCAGCTGGCATCGGGGATCATGACCTTCGACCTCAACCTGCGCAAATATGTGGGCGCGGTCACCGGCCTGAGCGAGAAGATGGAGGAGCTGAGCGAGAAGGAGAGCGCCAGGGGGACCGACGAGGTCCTGGCGGTGCACCGCAAGCTCAGGGATCTGGACAGGCAGCTCGACGACCATCTGGAGATGGCCACCCGCCGTCTGGACGTGCTCAAGACCTCGACCGATCTCTTTGCGCACGTGGCCGTGATCATGGGACACTATGACGAGCTCTCCCAGCCCTCAGTGGGCGAGAAGGCAGGCTCAGGGCGCAGGGAACAGCTCCGGGCCCGGATCCAGGCCCAGGCGGACACGGTCAAGAATCATCCCCTGGTCAGCGAAACCTTGGACAGGATCGGCAGAATGCGTCGCGAAATGGCCCAGAAGGTGGGGTTGCTTCGGGACATGGAAGCCGTGGAGGGCCTGTCCGATGCGATTCGGGACAACCTGCTCACCCGCGGATACCGAACCGGCAAGGAGCTCTACGTGCAGACCCTGGCCCAGGGTCTGGCTCTCTTTGCCATGGCCTTCTACGGAAAGCCCATTGTCTATCGGACCACGGATTTCAAGACCAACGAGTACCGCAACCTGGTGGGGGGCATGCTCTTTGAGGGCCTGGAGGACAACCCCATGCTCGGGTACCGGGGCGTGTCGCGCCAGATCCACGACTGGGAGCTGGAGGCCTTCAAGCTGGCCCGGGGCGTTTTCGGGGGAACCAACCTGCAGCTCATGTTCCCTTTCGTGCGCACCGTGGAAGAAGCCAGGAGCATGAAGCGGTATGTGGAGCAGGTCCACAACCTCAAGTCGGGCAAGGACGGCCTGAAGATCATCCTCATGTCGGAGATCCCCAGCAATGCGGTGCTGGCCAAGGAGTTCATCACCGAGTTCGACGGCTTTTCCATAGGGTCCAACGACATGACCCAGCTGGTCCTGGGCACTGACCGGGACAACTCCAGGTTGCGCAAGATCTACGACGAGGAGGACCCGGCAGTGGTCTGGGCCATCCTGACCACGATCTTCACCGGACAGAAGTTCAACAAGAAGGTCGGGTTCTGCGGTCAGGGCGTATCCAACTCCAAAATCATTCGCGGCCTGGTGTGCGTTGCCGGCATTGTCTCGGCCTCGGTGGTCCCGGACACCTATCAGCAGACAAAGCTGGACATCCACGAGGTGGAAGAGGAGAACATCCCGGTCTCAGAGCTTGGCAAATGGCTCGGAATCCAGCATCTGGAACGGCTCAAGGCCCTGCTTAAGGAGCAGAAGTTCCCACACATCCTCAAGAAGTACAAAAAGCCCGAGGACTTTCTGGAATGGTACGAGGGCGAGCTGGCCAGGCTGCACGAGCAGCTTCGCGACAGCCTGGAAAGCCCCAAGGAGGAGTTTTACCGCCAGGAGCTGCAGAGCTTCCGCGACACCTTTCACAAGCCGGTCATCTACGCCAACTGGGACTGGGAGGTCACTGTGGAGGATGCCCTGCACCAGGCGGGCTTTGCATCCTTTGACGAGCAGGCCGAGGCCTTGGAGAAGCAGCGCAAGACAAGCTGGTAAAACAGACCAGATTGTACACAAAGCCAAACGGCCCGGGAGTTTTCCCGGGCCGTTTGGCTTTGGAAGAAAGATCAATAATTTTCGTTGTCGTAATCGTAGCTCGGACAGTGGACCGCTTGGTGTACGATTACGACAACGACAACTGTTTCGCTGGCGCTTCACTGACAACGACAAGGAACAAAGAAGGCTTCACGGTCCGAACCTTCCTTCTCCCCCATTATTTCCGGACGTGACAGGTGGAGCAGCTCTTGCCCACAGCGGTGTTCATGTCCTCGTGGCAGGGCCAGCAGAAGGTGGCGTGGAAGTCGTTCCTCACCCCGGTCAGCTGCTTGATCTCGAACTTGATCTCCGTACCCCCCTCTTCAGAGGTGTGGCATGCGGTGCACTCCTCGTCCATGACCTGCTGGTGCAGATGGTGGTCGAGGATGACCGGGGGCTGGGTGGTCCTGGGGATCTCGAAACGTTCCACAAGGTTGATGGTCTCCGGTCCCGGGTCTTTTTCCTGACCAAAGGTGGGCAGGGTGGAAATGATCAGACCGGCTATGATCAGGACCAGAAAGGTCAGGGTGGTTCTCATGGCTGCTCCTCATGCGTGCTGGAGTTCTTTTCTACCTGATAAGCCTCGCTTTTCAGGGTCTCAGAGTCAAGGAGGAAGCAAGGGCGGTATTTGGGTTCATCCGGTTCAAGAGGACATGGTCAGGGTATAGGTCGGAGGCCGTGGGCATTCATGCCCAGCCGAATCCGTGTCTTTTTACGAGCAATGACTTTAATGGTCTCTTGAATGCAGTGGGTGCAGGGTCGGACATTTTATGCTGGAACGAGGCGGTAGCGGTGGAGCACCGGCAAGAAAGACCGATACAACACTTGACCATGTGAGAGGGGAGGGAGGCGACGCACTTCCATTCTGGCTGGTCATGAGCACCCACGGCCTCTTGCCGGAACCGGGAAATCCTTGAAAAAGTACGCTCAGACCGGATGCACCTTAAAAAGACAAAAGGGCACGGAAAGCGTGCCCTTTTGTCTTGGGGTTGCATACCAGATATTCAGACAGACGGGGTCATTGCTGCACGGTCTCGCCGGCTGCCAAAGCCAGCTTTTCCTCGAGGTTGTTCTTGATCCAGGTGGCGTCCCACCACTCGATGGGGTTGACCGAAACACCTGAGACCAGCACCTCGAAGTGAAGATGGTCACCTCCGGCCAGCCCGGTGGCGCCGGTGGTGCCGATGGTCTGCCCTCTGGCGATCTGCTCCTGCTCAGCAACGTCGATCCTGGACAAGTGGGCGTACAGGGTCTGCAGACCGGTGCCGTGGTCCAGGATCACGCACTGGCCGTAGATGCCCATGAACCCTGCAAAGACCACCCGGCCGCTGTTGGCTGCTGGAACTGCGGCCTGCGCCAGGGAGGCCAGGTCAACCCCGAGATGGGTCTGTTCGTCTATCTTCTGTCCGTCGTGGTAATAGGTGCGGTGGTCTGCAAACCCGGCCATGGCAGCGGCGTTTGTCATGTGCAGAAAGGAACCTTTCCAAAGGGGCTCGGGCACGGTGGAGGTTCCGATCTCCTTCAGGGTCTCCCGGTTCTCCCGGCGCAGCTCGGTGTTGACCTTGAGGAAGAGCTGCAGGGGGTCGCTGGTGTCTGGAAAGAGATTCTGGAACTGGGGCATCTTGGCAGCCAGAAAGCGGGGGCTGATGCTGATGGTGTCCCGTTTGAAGGTGCGCGCGTTGACATGGTGGAAAAAGCCCGCCTTGATCTCGTTTCCGGCCAGGTCTCTTGCCAGGACCAGGGGTTGCAGCCCGGGGTCGGCCAAATGGGGGAAGGCAAAGATGCACAGGTAGTTGCCGGAGGGCTGCTGATAGGCGGGAAAGCTCCACTCCCCGAGGACCACCGCAACCCGTGACGCAGGCTCGGAAAGGGTGAAGGCCACGGCCCCGGCTCCGCCCTGGGTGAGGTTGTGCTGGTGGCTGAGGATCGAAACCACCGGTGGGGCACTGTCCAGGACCAGTCCGGTCTCCACAGCGACCGTGTTGCCCTTGCCCCAGTTGCTCCAGGAGCGGTCGGTGGCCCTGACGATGATCGAGACCGGACCGTCGGCCAGGCCTTTGGAGGGCAGGGTCAGGGTTTCCTTCCAGGTGTGTACGGCAGCGGCAAAGTCTTCGGACAGAAGGGTTCGCTCCATGTCCCCCTGCCGCAGCACCACACGGACGGCGGCCAATCCGGACTTCTGGTCTGCGACATGTAGGGAAAGCTCTGAAGAGGGCGAGACAGAGCCACCTGCCGGGTCCAGGGTGACGGACGGATCTTCCCCCTCGTGGTGGATGACGAACAGGCCCACCAGCCCCGTAAGGGCCAGGAGCACGAGTATGAGCAGCAGTTTTTTCATGGTCTGGAATCGGTGTTGGTATGTGGTTATGACTTCTCGTCCATGAGGGAGATGGTCAGTCTGAGAAAGTCGGCTTCGGTGATGATGCCCACCAGGGTTGTGCCGTCAACCACGGGCAGGCAGCCGTACTTGTTGGTCAGCAGG
>CAZQOG010000009.1:0-42350 GCA_964594925.1 uncultured Desulfohalobiaceae bacterium | reverse complement strand
TCCGCGAGGGCGGACGCACCGTGGGCGCCGGCGTGGTTACCGAGATCACGGAGTAGACTGACATGGTTGAAATGAACAGCGAGCGGATCAGGATCAAGCTCAAGGCGTACGACTACCGGATCCTGGACAAGGCCGTGGGAGAGATCGTGGACTCCGCCCGGAACACCGGTGCGAGCATTGCCGGGCCGATCCCTTTGCCGACCCGCATCCACAAGTACACGGTCAACAGGTCCCCGCACGTGGACAAGAAGTCCCGGGAGCAGTTCGAGCTCAGGATCCACAAGCGCCTTTTGGACATCCTGGAACCGACCCAACAAACCGTCGACGCACTTGGCAAGCTCAGCCTGCCTGCCGGCGTGGACGTTGAAATCAAGCTGTAAGGAGCGCCGGTCATGGCCAAGACCCTTGGACTCATTGGCAGAAAGCTGGGCATGACCCGGATCTTCGGGCCGGGAGGGAAGTCCATTCCCGTCACGGTCATCGAGGCGGGTCCCTGCCCGGTCATCCAGAAGAAGGATAAGGAAAGCGACGGGTACGCCTCGCTGCAGGTGGGGTTCGACCCTCTGCCCGCGCACAGGCTGACCAAGCCCAACCGCGGACACCAGCAAAAGGCCAACAAGGGCTTCTTCCGGCATCTGCGGGAGTTCCGGCTGGATGACGTCAGCGGATACGAACAGGGTCAGGATCTCGATGTGGGTCTGTTCACACCGGGGGAGCGGGTCAAGGTTTCAGCCACGTCCAAAGGAAAAGGGTTCGCCGGCGTCATGAAGCGGTGGAACTTCAAGGGCGCGCCAGCCTCCCACGGGCACGAGAAAGTGCACCGCAAACCGGGTGCCATTGGGCAGTGCGCCGACCCGGCCAGGGTTTTCAAGGGCAAGCACATGCCCGGGCAAATGGGGGCCAAGGTCGAGACCCTGAACAACTCCGAGATCGTTGACGTCCGGGCTGAAGAGAACCTGCTGCTGATCAGGGGGCAGGTGCCGGGGCCCAGGGGCGGAATCGTCATCGTACGCAAGAAGAGCTGAGGAACGCACCATGGCCGTTGTCAAGATAATCGATCAGCAGAAGAAAGAAGTCGGCGACATCACTCTGCCCGAGGATATATTCCAGGTGGAGGTCCGTCCGGAGATCCTCAATTTCGTGGTCCGTGCGCAGCTGGCTGCCAAGCGGGCCGGCTCCGCAAGCGTCAAGAACCGCGCTTCCATCACCGGCGGGGGCAAGAAGCCCTGGCGTCAGAAGGGAACCGGTCGGGCCAGGGCGGGCAGCGTCCGTTCCCCATTGTGGCGGGGAGGGGCGGTGGCCCATGGGCCGCAGCCACGGCAGTACTCAATCAAGGTCAACAAGAAGGTCAGGAAGCTGGCTCTGAAGATGGCTTTGTCGTCCAGACTGGCAGAGGAAAACCTGCTGGTGGTCGACCGTTTCCAGCTGCCGGGGATCAAGACCAAGGCCTTCTGCGAGATCAGGGACCGGCTGGGGCTCAAAAAAGTCTTGATTGTCGTGTCGGAACAGGATAACAACCTTGAGCTTTCGTCCCGCAATATTCCGGGAGTAAAGGTCATGCACCAGGACAGCCTCAACGTCTACGACGTGCTTTGCTATCCCCAGTTGGTGCTCGCTCCGGAAGTGGTGGAGAATCTACAGGAAAGGCTGAAGTAAACCATGGATTACACGACAATTCTCATCAAGCCGCTGATCTCGGAAAAGTCCACGGCCATCAAGGAGCAGGCCAATCAGGTCGCCTTTCAGGTGGCGCGGGGCGCGAACAAGATCGAGGTCAAGAAGGCGGTCGAGGAGGCCTTCAAGGTCAAGGTGAACGGTGTGAACATCGTGAACATCCGTCCCCGTGACCGCAAGCGCTTCGGCCGGGCCACAGGGAAGATCGCCGGCTACAGGAAGGCCTACATCACCCTGGCGCCGGGCGAGAAAATCGAGTTCTTCGAAGGGGTGTAAGAGACATGTCCATCCGGAAGCTGAAGCCGACCTCTCCGGGGCGGCGCACCATGACGATCTCCGGGTTCGATGAGATCACGCGGCAGGGATTTGAAAAGTCCCTGGGCAGCGGGCTGACCAAGAAAAGCGGCCGCAACAACAACGGCCGGATCACGGTCAGGCGGCGCGGAGGTGGTCACAAGCGCATCTACAGGTTGATCGATTTCAAGCGCAACAAGCTCGACATACCCGCCAGGATCGCAGCCGTGGAGTATGATCCAAACCGCAGTGCCCGCATTGCCCTGCTGCATTACGTGGACGGCGAAAAACGCTACATCCTGGCCCCGGTCGGAGTGGGAGTGGGCACCCAGGTCATGGCCGGTGAAGGTGCGGACATCAAGCCCGGCAATGCATTGCCCCTGTCCCGGATTCCCCTGGGAACCGTGGTGCACAACATCGAGCTGCAGCCCTCCAAGGGCGGGCAGATGTGCCGTGCGGCGGGCACCTACGCCCAGGTGGTGGCCAGGGAAGGCAAGTACGCCTCCCTCAGGCTGCCTTCGGGCGAGATCCGCAAGGTGCTCTCCACCTGCTATGCCACGGTCGGCCAGGTGGGCAATGTCGACCACGAGAACATCACCCTGGGCAAGGCCGGGCGCAAGCGCTGGATGGGCAAGCGTCCCGAGGTACGCGGCGTGGCCATGAACCCGGTCGACCACCCCCTGGGTGGTGGTGAGGGAAGGAGCTCGGGGGGCCGGCACCCGGTCACACCCTGGGGCAAGCCCACCAAAGGTTACAAGACCCGGAACAAGAAGAAATCTTCCTCCAAGCTGATCGTGAAGAGACGAGGCAAAAAGTAGGTGCTGTCATGCCAAGATCGCTAAAAAAAGGCCCCTTCATCGACGACCATTTGATCCGGAAGGTCGATCGGGCCCACGAGAACAGGGATAGACGGGTCATCAAGACCTGGTCGCGCCGGTCGACGATCGTACCGGAAATGGTGGGGCTGACCTTTGCCGTGCACAACGGCAAGAAATTTGTTCCAGTCTTCGTGACCGAGAACATGGTCGGACACAAGCTGGGGGAATTTGCACCCACGCGGACCTTTTTCGGTCACGCCGGGGACAGAAAAAGCCAGGCCAAACGATAATCACTGAGGTCCGTTACCCATGGAAGCCAAATCACTAGCACGACATATCCGCGTGTCGCCGCGCAAGGCCAGGCTCGTGGCCGACAACATCAAGGGAAAGCCTGTCGAGGATGCCATGAACATCCTGGCCTACACGCCGAAAAAGGCCGCGGGAATTCTTTCCAAGGTTTTGCGATCGGCCATCGCCAATGCAGAGCAGATCCCTGGAATTGACATCGACACTCTGTATGTGAAGCAGGTGCGGGTCGATGAAGGGCCAACGTGGAAACGCATCATGCCGCGCGCCATGGGCAGGGCCACGCGCATTCTGAAGCGGACCAGTCATATCACGGTCGTCGTGGACGAACTATAGGAGGAAGAGCACCTTGGGTCAGAAAGTCCATCCTTACGGATTCCGGTTGGGGTACAACAAGAACTGGCAGTCACGCTGGTTCAGCAAGAAGGAATACTCCGGGTATGTCTACGAAGACAGGAAGGTCCGGGAGTTCATCAAGAAGAAGCTCTACCATGCCGGAATTTCCAAGATCGAGATCGAGCGTGCCGCTGAAAAGGTTCGTCTGATCGTGCACACCGCCCGCCCCGGCATCGTCATCGGCCGCAAGGGCGTTGAGATCGAAAAGCTCCGGAGCGACCTGAAGAAAAAGTTCGGCCGGGAGTTCATCATCGAGGTCAACGAGGTGCGCAGGCCCGAGACCGACGCGCAGCTGGTGGCCGAGAACGTTGCCGTGCAGCTGGAGCGCCGGGTTGCCTTTCGCCGGGCCATGAAGCGGACCATCGCCCTGACCCGCAAGTTCGGCGCTGAGGGAGTCAAGATCTCCTGCGCCGGTCGCCTCGGCGGGGCGGACATCGCCCGCACGGAGTGGTTCCGCGACGGCCGGGTCCCCCTGCAGACCCTGAGAGCCGACCTTGACTACGGGTATGCCGTGGCCAAGACCACCTACGGGGTCATCGGCATCAAGGTGTGGATATTCAAAGGTGAAATTCTAGACGAGGGAACAAACTGATGCTCAGCCCACGCAAGACCAAGTATCGCAAGCAGCAGAAGGGGCGCATCAAAGGCATGGCCACCCGGGGCAACAGCGTGGACTTCGGGGAGATAGGCCTCAAGGCCCTGGAGCACGGCAAGCTGACAAACCAGCAGATCGAGGCTGCCCGTGTGGCCATGATGCGGCACATCAAGCGCGGGGGCAAGGTGTTCATCCGCATCTTTCCCGACAAGCCAAAGACGGCCAAGCCAGCCGAGACAAGGCAGGGCAAGGGCAAGGGCTCGCCCGTGGGCTGGTTTGCCCCGGTACGCGCCGGAACGGTGCTGTACGAGATCTCCGGGGTCACCCCGGAGCTGGCCAAGGAAGCCCTGGTACGCGCCTCGCACAAGCTGCCCATCAAGACCTCGATCGTGGTCAAGGAGGGTTAGATGGAGTCGCAGAAGATCAGAGAGCTCGCCCCGGCCGACCTTCAGAAGAAGCTGTCGGACTACCGCAAGGAGCTGTTCAACCTGCGCTTCCAGCACGCCACAGCGCAGCTGGAGAACACGCAGCGCATCCCCCAGGTAAAGAAGTCCATCGCCCGCATTCTGACCATCATGCGTGAGCACGATACGGAGACCGGCAATGAGTAATGGAAAGTCCAGGGGCATCAAGCGGATGATGACCGGTTTCGTGGTCAGCGACAAAAACGACAAGACTATTGTCGTTCGGGTCGAGACCCTTATCCAGCATCCACTGTACAAGAAGTTCATCCGGCGCAAGAAAAAATTCATGGCCCACGATGCCGGCAATGAGTGCGCCATTGGCGACAAGGTCCAGATCATCGAGCACCGCCCGCTCAGCCGACGCAAGCGCTGGCAACTGCACAAGATACTGGAAAAGGCCGTTTAGGAGTCAAAGCAATGATCCAAGTGGAATCCAAGCTCGACGTGGCCGACAACTCGGGCGCCAAGAAGGTCAGCTGCATCAAGGTGCTGGGCGGCAGCCGGCGCAGGTACGCCAGTCTGGGAGACCTGATCGTGGTGTCCGTCAAGGAGGCCATGCCCCACTCCAAGGTGAAGAAGGGCGACGTCATGAAGGCCGTGGTGGTCAGGACCAGGAAGGAGGTCGGCCGTCCGGATGGGACGCTCATCCGCTTCGACAACAACTCCGCCGTGCTCCTGAACAACAACCTCGAGCCCATTGGGACGCGCATCTTCGGGCCTGTGGCCAGGGAGCTGAGGCAACGCAACTTCATGAAGATCGTGTCCCTCGCCCCCGAGGTTCTGTAGAGGATGGTCAAAGGCATGAGCACGAACAAGATCAAGAAAGACGACAAGGTGATCGTCCTGGCCGGAAAGGACCGGGGCAAGGTGGGCAAGGTCAAGAAGGTCGACCGCAAGAAAGATCGGTTGCTGGTCGAGCAGGTGAACATGATCAAGAAGCACACCCGTGCCAACCCCTACTCGGGTCAGGCCGGGGGTATCGTGGAGAAGGAAGCGCCCATCCACGTCTCCAACGTTGCCCTGATGTGTGACGACTGCTCCAAGCCGACCCGGGTCGGCTTCAAGTTTGCCGAGGACGGGCGGAAGGTCCGCTTCTGCAAGAAATGCAACGAAATGATTGACTGAGGGATTTCCCAATGACCCGCATGGAAACCATCCATAAAGAAAAGATCGCGCCCGAGCTTCGCAAGGAATTCGGCTACACGTCCGTGATGGAGATCCCTTCGCTGAAGTTCATATCCCTGAACATGGGCCTTGGCGAAGGCAGCCAGGACAACAAGCTCATTCAGGACGGGGTCAACGAGCTGACCCTCATCGCCAGTCAGAAGGCGGTGGTGACCCGGGCCAAGAAGTCCATCGCGGCCTTTAAGCTGCGCGAAGGCATGCCGGTCGGCTGCCGGGTGACCCTCAGGCGTTCCCTGATGTGGGATTTCTGTGACAAGCTGATGAACATCGCACTGCCCCGGGTCCGGGACTTCCGCGGTGTTCCCGACAGGGGCTTCGACGGCCGCGGCAACTTCACCCTGGGCATACAGGACCATACCATTTTTCCGGAGATCAACCTGGACAAGGTGGACCGGGTCAAGGGGATGAACGTGACCATCGTGACCACGGCCAGGACGGACAAGGAAGGCAAGATGTTGCTCAGCCTTCTGGGCATGCCTTTCAGGAAGTAAGAGGAGAGAGAAATTGACTCGCACATCACTCATGGTCAAGGCCAGACGTAAGCCGAAGTTTTCTTCCCGGGCCTACAACCGGTGCCCGTTGTGCGGACGCTCACGCGCGTATCTGCGCCGGTTCGGCATCTGCCGGATCTGCTTCCGCAACATGGCTCTTTCCGGAGAGCTGCCCGGGGTCAGAAAATCCAGCTGGTAATGAAGGAGAGCTTCCATGGCAGTTACTGATCCCATTGCGGACATGCTGGCCCGAATTCGCAACGCCCACATGGCTTTGCACAGGGTGGTCACCATGCCCAAGTCCAAGTCGAAAGTGGCCATTGCCGACATTTTGAAGGGCCAGGGCTACATCGACGATTACAAGGAAGAGGAGCGCGAAATCACCGTGAGCCTCAAGTATATGAACGGCCGTCCGGTCATCCATGGCCTGAAGCGGGTCAGCACCCCCGGCCGCAGGGTCTATGTGGGCGTGGACGACATCCCCATGGTCCAGAACGGTCTTGGCATCTGCATCCTGTCGACGTCCAAGGGTGTTCTGGATGGCGGCAAGGCCGGTGAAGCCCGGGTCGGCGGCGAACTTCTCTGCGAAATCTGGTAGGGGGCAAGGCAATGTCCAGGATAGGCAAACTTCCGATCGAGATTCCCAAAGGGGTCGAGGTCGTGATCGGTAAAAGCGATATTCAGGTCAAGGGCCCCAAAGGTTCTTTGACCGTCTCCACCCATCCCAAGATTTCCTATGAAATGGAGGATGGGACGGTGGTCATCAAGCGCGTTGACCAGTCCCGCGTGGCCCGTGAGCAGCACGGTCTGCGGCGGACCCTGCTCAATAATGCCGTTGTCGGCGTCGACAAGGGCTTTGAAAAGGGTCTTGAGTTGGTCGGGGTTGGCTACAAGGTCGAGGTCAGGGGGCAGACCGTGGTCCTGAACGTCGGGTACTCAAAACCGGTCGAGTATCTGCTTCCCCAAGGGGTGGAAGCCCGTGTCGAGGGAACCAAGCTGTTCCTGACAAGCCACGACAAGCAGCTCACCGGAGAGGTCGCGGCACAGATCCGAAAGATTCGGCCGCCTGAGCCATACAAGGGCAAGGGCATCAAGTACATTGGGGAACAAATTCGGCGCAAGGCCGGCAAATCCGCTGCCAAGTAGGAAGGGCCATGAGACTTTCAAGCTCTGAAGCACGCAAGAAGCGGAAGATCCGCATCCGCAAGAAGATCTCCGGAACGGCCGAACGGCCCCGGCTGGTCGTTTTCAGGTCCAACAAGCACATATATGCCCAGGTCATCGACGATGTCAGCGCCACGACCCTGGCTGCCTGCTCCACCAAGAACGTGGACGGCGCCACCGGGGCGAACAAGGAGGCTGCTTCGCAGGTGGGCAGGGAGATTGCTGCCAGGGCCAAGGGCAAAGGCGTCGAGCAGGTGGTCTTCGACAGAAACGGTTATTTCTTCCACGGCCGGGTCAAGGCCTTGGCGGATGGCGCCCGCGAGGGCGGCCTCAAATTTTAATCGGGGACGTTCATGGAACAGAACGAACAGGGATACATCGAGAAGGTCGTCAACCTGAATCGGGTGGCGAAGGTCGTCAAAGGCGGAAGAAACTTCAGTTTCAGCGCCCTGGTGGTGGTCGGCGACGGCGAGGGCCGCGTCGGGTACGGTCACGGCAAGGCCAACCAGGTTCCGGACGCCATCCGCAAGGCCACGGAGCGCGCCAAGAAGGACATGGTGGACATTGCCCTGCTGGACGGGACCATCCCCTATGAGGTGATCGGCCGTTTCGGTTCCGGGCGGGTGCTGCTCAAGCCTGCGTCCAAGGGAACGGGCATCATCGCCGGCGGGCCTGTGCGAGCCGTGCTCGAGGCCGTGGGGGTCCACGACATCCTGACCAAGGCCATCGGTACCAACAACCCGCACAATGTGCTCAAAGCGACCATGGCCGGCCTGGTGTCGTTGCGCAGTGCACAGGATGTGGGCCGGATGCGGGGCAGGGAAATCCGCATCTTTAGAAAGTAAGAGGGGAACGCCGTGTTACAGGTGAAGTTGGTCAGAAGTCCCATCGGGTGCTCTCCCAGGCAGCAGAAGACGCTCAAGGCCCTGGGCCTGAGAAAGTTGAACCAGGTCAAGTCCGTGGAAGAAAGCCCCGCGATCCGCGGTATGGTCGAACAAGTCAAACATCTCGTCGAGGTCACGCAAGCATGAGGTTGCACGAACTTTTTCCCTTCAAGGAAGAACGCAAGGAACGCAAGCGCATCGGACGGGGTGCTGCATCCGGGACTGGTTGTACCGCAGGCAAGGGCAACAAGGGTCAGAACAGCCGCTCCGGCGGCGGGACCAAGCCCGGCTTCGAGGGCGGGCAGATGCCCCTGAGACGGCGGCTCCCCAAGCGTGGGTTCAAGAACCCGTTTCGGGTCGAGTACCAGACGGTCAACCTGGGCCGCATCCAGGAGAGGTTCCCAGAGGCCGACTCCGTCAGCCTTGAAGATCTCTATCAGGCCGGAGTGTGCTCAGGGACCCGTCCCGTTAAGATTTTAGCAGACGGTGAGCTGTCCCGGGCCATCAAGGTCGAGGCCCACAAGTTCAGCAGCGCGGCCCGCGAGAAGATCCAGCAGGCAGGCGGCGAGGCCGTGGCTTTGGAAGGGTAACCACGTGGCTACACGACCCGACGCACAATCAGGGACCGCAGAGCTCAAGAAAAGAGTCATCACCACTCTGCTGCTGCTGATCGTCTACCGGCTGGGAATCCATATCCCGGTTCCCGGCATCGACAGCCAGGCGCTCTCCGCTTTCTTTGCCAACGCCCAGAACACGCTGTTCGGTCTGTTCGACATGTTCTCGGGCGGCGGGTTGATGCAGATGTCGATCTTCGCCTTGGGCATCATGCCCTACATCTCGGCCTCGATCATCATGCAGCTGCTCACGGTGGTCATCCCGGAGCTGTCCCGCCTCAAAAAGGAGGAGGGAGCGGCAGGTCAGAAGAAGATCACTCAGTACACCCGGTACGGAACAGTGGTCATCACCTTGATTCAGGGCATGGGCATGGCCATCGGGCTCGAGCAGATGTCCAGCCCGGCGGGCATTCCGATCGTCATCACCGCGGGGTGGGCCTTCCGCCTGACCACAGTCATCACCCTGACGGCGGGGACCGTATTCATCATGTGGCTTGGGGAGCAGATCACCGACCGGGGCATCGGCAACGGCATCTCCCTGATCATCTTTGCCGGAATCGTAGCCACGTTTCCCGGGGCGGTCATCAACACCTTCCGGCTTCTGGGCGCGGGGGAGCTCTCCCTGTTCGTACTGCTGATCATCGTGGCCGTCATGCTGGCCACCCTGGGCTTCATCGTGTTCATGGAGCGGGGGCAGCGGCGGCTGCCGATCCACTATGCCAAACGCATGATGGGACGGAAGATGTATGGGGGGCAGACCAGCCATTTGCCCTTGCGCATCAACACCGCAGGGGTCATCCCGCCGATCTTTGCATCGTCGATCCTGATGTTCCCGGCCACAGTGGCCAACTTCTCCCAGGTGGAGTGGCTGAACCGGCTTTCTGCCTTTTTCCAGCCCACCTCGATCGTCTACAACCTGGTCTTCGTGGCCCTGATCGTATTTTTCTGCTACTTTTACACGGCCATTATCTTCGACCCCAAGGACATTGCAGAAAATCTCAAGAAGCAGGGCGGGTTCATCCCGGGCATCCGACCCGGCATAAAGACCAAGGAGCACATCGACCGCGTGCTGGGGCGTCTCACACTGTGGGGGTCCCTCTACATATCGGCCATCTGCGTGCTGCCGATGCTGCTCATCGCACAGTTCAACGTGCCCTTTTACTTTGGCGGGACCTCCCTGCTCATTGTTGTGGGTGTGGCCATGGACACCATGGGCCGGGTCCAGTCCTACATGATCACGCATCAGTATGAAGGCTTGATGCAGAAGACCAAGATCAAAGGACGGCGCTGAATTGAAAAAATTTCGCGGCGTTTTCCTGAAGAACGAACGCGAGATCGGCCTCCTCAAGGAGGCCAATCGTATTGTCGCCGAAATACTTGATGCACTCGGCGAGGCGGTCAGGCCTGGGGTCAGGACCCTGGAGTTCGAAGAGATCGCCACAAGAATTTGCGAGCGCTACCAAGTGATTCCGGCGTTCAAGGGATACCAGGGGTTCCCTTTTGCTCTTTGCTGTTCGGTCAACGAGGAGATCGTGCACGGGTTTCCCTCGGAGCGCACCCTCAACGAGGGGGACATCGTCAGCTTCGACATGGGGGTCGTGTACAACGGCTTCTACGGGGACTCGGCCCGGACCTTTCCGGTGGGTCGTGTCACCCCTGAAACACGGCGTCTTCTCGATGTCACCAGGGCCGCCCTGGACAGGGGTATTGCCGCTGCCCGGCCCGGGAACGACCTGTACGATATCTCCCGATCCATCCAGCAGTATGTGGAGGGAGAGGGATTCGCGGTGGTGAAGCGGTTTGTCGGACACGGGATTGGGTGCAAGCTGCACGAGAAACCGGAGATTCCGAACTTCGTGCCCAAACGGTCGCAACCGCTTCCGCTCAAGCCCGGGATGGTGCTGGCCATCGAGCCGATGGTCACTGCGGGCACTGACGAGGTTGTGATTCTGGAAGACAGGTGGACGGCAGTTCCCAAGGACAGGAGCCTGTCTGCTCACTTCGAGCATACAGTGGCCGTCACCAGTGGTGAAGCGGAGATACTGAGCGCTCGTTGAGGCTGCATGAGCCCGATCAAGCGAAGCAAAAGCAGGTGAAGTCATGAAGGTCAGACCATCGGTTAAGAAAATGTGTGCCAAGTGCAAGATTATCAGACGCAACGGCGTAGTGCGCGTCATCTGCGAGAACCCCAGGCACAAACAGCGACAAGGATAACCCGGAGGGGAAGAACAGTGGCCAGAATTGCAGGCGTCGATCTGCCGAAAAACAAGCGACTTGATATCGCCCTGACCTATATTTATGGGATCGGGCGGACCACGTCCCTGAAGATCTTGGATGCCACCGGAATCGACTGGACCAAGAAGACGGACGAGCTCTCCCCGGACGAGGTCAACACCATCCGCAAGGAGATCGAAGGCACGTACAAAGTCGAAGGGGACCTGCGACGGGATGTGAGCGGTAACATCAAGCGGCTCATGGAGATCGGCTGCTATCGCGGGCTGAGACACCGCAGAGGGCTTCCCGCTCACGGCCAGCGCACCCACACCAACGCCAGGACCCGCAAGGGCCCCCGGCGGTCTGTGGTCGGCAGGAAGAAGAAATAGTCCGACAGGACACGTTACAAGCGGAGATCAAGCATTATGGCAAAGCCAAAACGTCGTTCCGGCAAGAAGAAGGTCAAGAAGAACATCCCCACAGGGATCGTGCACATCAAGGCGACCTTCAACAACACCACGATCACCTTCACGGACATGAACGGCAATGTGGTCAGCTGGGCCACGGCCGGGATGGCCGGTTTCAAAGGCTCCAAGAAGAGCACGCCCTTTGCTGCTCAGATGGCAGCCAGCGACGCCGCGAAAAAGGCCCAGGAAAACGGGATGCGTTCCGTGGGCATCCTGGTCAAGGGGCCGGGATCCGGACGGGAGTCGGCCATGCGCGCCATCAACCACTCCGGCATGAAGGTGACGTTCATTCGCGACGTCACGCCCATTCCCCACAACGGATGCCGCCCACCCAAGCGGCGTCGCGTCTAAGACTGGAACGAGGAGGAAACTCAATTGGCCCGTTATTCAGAAGCAAAATGCCGCCTGTGCAGGCGTGAAGGCATGAAGCTGTTCCTGAAAGGAGACCGCTGTCATACGGACAAATGCGCATTCGAGCGCCGGCCGACGCCTCCCGGAGTCCATGGCCGTTCGCGGCGCAGAAAAGAGTCGGACTATGCCGTTCAGCTGCGGGAGAAGCAGAAGGTGCGCCGCATGTACGGTGTGCTCGAGAAGCAGTTCCGTCTCTATTTTCAAAGTGCCGATTCCCAGAAGGGCGTGACCGGCTTCAACCTGCTCCGGATTCTCGAACTGAGGCTGGACAATGTCATCTACCGCCTGGGCTATGCAAACTCCCGGGACCAGGCGCGCCAGATGGTGCGACACGGCCACTTCACCCTCAACGGGCACAAGGTCAACATCCCTTCCCTGCAGTGCCGGGAAGGCGACGTGATCGAGGTCCGGGAGAAGAGCCGCAAGGTGCCGGCCATTGAAGAGGCCCAGGAGGTCATTGCCCGCCGCAGCGTGCCCGGCTGGCTGGAATCAGACAGCGCCAACTTCAAGGGCGTTGTTCAGGCCGCTCCCCAGAGGGAGGATATCACCTTCCCCATCAATGAGCAGCTCATCGTCGAGCTGTATTCAAAATAACAGGTGCTGGAGATGATTTTGAAAGATGGCGAAAAGCTGGTGAATTGCAGAAACTGGACCGAATTGGTCAAGCCTGAGCAGCTTGAGCGCGACCCCAGGTCCACTGGGAACTACGCCAGGTTCTCGTGCGAGCCCCTGGAAAGAGGGTTCGGGACGACGCTTGGCAACTCGTTGCGCCGCGTTCTGCTCTCCTCGTTGCAGGGTGGGGCGATCGTGGCCATCAAGATCGAAGGGGTCCAGCACGAGTTCACCACCATCCCTGGTGTCCTGGAAGACGTGACAGACATCGTCCTCAACTTGAAACAGGTGCGTTTCGCCATGGCAGCGGAGGAGCCCCAGACCCTGGAGCTCGCGGCCAGCAAAAAAGGCACAGTGACCGCTGCCGCCATTCAGGAGAACCAGCGCATCACCGTGCTCAACCCCGACCAGGTCATTGCCACGCTCTCCGAGGACATCGATTTCAGAATCCGGATCGAGGTCCGCATGGGCAAGGGGTATCTCCCCGCGGAGATGCATGAGGAGATAGACCAGGAGATCGGCGTCATTCCCATGGACGCCAGTTTCTCCCCTATCCGCAAGGTGGCGTACCGGGTGGATCAGGCCCGCGTCGGGCAGATGACCAACTATGACAAGCTGATTCTCGAGGTCTGGACCGACGGCTCAATCAGCCCTGAGGAGGCCGTGTCCTACAGCGCCAAGATCCTCAAGGAGCAGCTCACGGTCTTTATCAGCTTTGACGAGGACCGGACCGACATCGAGGAGCCTTCCAAGGGCAAGGGGCGCGCCTTGAACGAGAACCTGTTCAAGAGCATCGATGATCTCGAGCTGCCGGTCAGGGCCAGCAACTGCCTCAAGAGCGCCAACATCAACCTGGTGGGCGAGCTGGTGCAGAAGACCGAATCCGAGATGCTGAAGACCAAGAACTTCGGGCGCAAGTCGTTGGAAGACATCCGCCGGGTCATGCACGAGATGGGGCTTGAGTTCGGCATGAAGCTGGACAACTTTGACGAACAGTACAAGGAATGGCTGAAGAGGAACGAAGAAGATGAGGCATAGAAAAGCGGGAAAGAGGCTCGGCCGGACCTGGGAACATCGCAAGGCCTTGTTCAGAAACATGGCCCGGTCACTGCTCACCCATGAACAGATCAGGACCACCGAGACCAAGGCCAAGGAACTTCGCAAGCTGGCTGACCGCCTGATCACCTTTGGTCTGGAGAATGATCTCCACGCCCGGCGCAAGGCCTACAAGGTCCTGGAGAACCACGCGCTGGTCAAGAAGCTGTTCGAGGAGATCGCTCCCCGGTATGCTGACGTGCCCGGTGGGTACACGCGGGTGGTCAAGCTTGGTCTGCCCCGGCGCGGTGACGCGGCCCCCATGGCGATCATTGAGATGGTACGGCCTTCCACGGAAGAGCCTGCTCCCACAAAAAAGGCTGCCGGAAAGGGGAAGACGGACGCGGGCAAAGCTGCCGCCAAGGCTGCAACCCCGGCCGCTGCAACCAAAGAGAGCAAAGAAGAATCCCCGGGGGAGTCTTCCGGAGCACTTGAGGAGGCTGAAGCTTCGCCCAGTGCTGCTGCAGAGGCTGCAAAGCCTGAGCCTGCAGAAGCCGAGGCCGATGAAGTCTCCGACACGTCTGGAAAGACCAAGGAATGATTTTCAAAAGGGCAGGCCTCTGGCTTGCCTTTTTTTATGCCCTCATATATCGAAAAATACTATTTAATAAATAGAATTTATGGATATACGACGACTGGAAGCCTTCAAAAAGGTGTACGAGCTCAGGAGCTTTTCCAAGGCAGCACAGGAACTCTTCCTGTCCCAGCCAACCATAAGCGCCCATGTGTCCTCCTTAGAGTGTGAACTGGGCACCAGGCTTTTCGACCGTATCGGTAAGACCATACTGCCGACCAAGACCGGCGAGCTGCTCCATGGATACGCGGAACAGGTCTTTGCATTGCTGAACCAGGCCCGTGCGGAGGTGGACCAGCTGCAGAACAAGGTGTCCGGCCGACTGAGTATCGGGGGAAGCACCATTCCAGCCGATCACATCCTGCCGGTGCTGCTGGCCGACTTCACTGCCCGGCACCCTGAGGTGACCATCGACCTGAAGGTGGGTGACTCGGGCCTGATCCTGGATTCCCTGATGGCCGGAACTCTCGATCTCGGGGTTGTCGGGGCCAGGGACGAACGGCCCGAGCTCCATTTCATGCCCATTCTGCAGGACGAGCTGATACTCATTGCTCCAGCTCATTACAAGCCTTCGAAGCTTGAAAACCTGACTCCGGCACAGCTCAGGGACATGCCCTGGGTCTTCCGGGAAAAGGGCTCCGGCACCAGGCAAAGCATCGAGGAAGGCCTGCACCGGATGGGGCTGGAGGTCAAAAGTCTGAACGTCCTGGCCACCGTGCAGAGCACTGGTGCAGTGCTTTCTTGCGTGCGCGCGGGGCTGGGCATTTCCATCACCTCGCGTCTGGCGGCGGGAGAGTTGCTGGAGCAAAGAGAGATCAGGAGCGTCCCAGTGGCCGGTCTGGACTTGCAACGATGTTTCTACGCCGTGTACCGTACGGGGCGTCTGCTGCTTCCGGCGGTCACTGCCTTTATCGAGATTGTCACGGTGCGCTGCACATCCCAACAGGGAGCCAATCAATGAACACGCTGATCATGCTGGACAGAGTCAAGGCGGCGGGTTGAGCCGCAAAGATTCCTCCCGGGGACCTGGAGGAGATTCTTTCGGAGCTGCGGCTGCAGCGTGACGACCGGATCCTGGTCGGAATGGAGCACTTTGAAGATGCCGCGGTGCTTCGGTTTCCAGCCGGCAAGGCCCTGGTCCAGACGCTGGATTTTTTCACCCCGATCGTGAACGATCCCTATGCCTTTGGAATGATCGCTGCGGCCAATGCCCTGTCAGATGTCTATGCCATGGGGGGGGAGCCTTACGCGGCCATGAACATCGTCTGCTTTCCCTCCAGGACCCTGGACATGGCCGTGCTCAAGGACATTCTCCGGGGGGGGCTGGACAAAATCCACGAGTCCGGGGCGCTCCTGGCCGGTGGACACAGCGTGGAGGATGAGGAGATCAAGTACGGCCTCTCGGTTTCCGGAGTCGTGGATCCCGACAGGATAGCCACCAACAGCGGGGTGCTTCCCGGGGATCGACTGATCCTGACCAAGCCCCTGGGAACGGGGATCCTGGCCACGGCACTGAAGGCCAAATGGTCAGGCTCAAAGGACATGGAGCAGACCCTCATCCACTGGGCCTCCCGGCTGAGCGCCCCGGCCGGGGCGGTTATCCGTGAGCTGGGGCTGACCGGGGCCACCGATGTGACCGGCTTCGGGCTGGGGGGCCACCTCCTGGAGATGGCCAGGGGCGCAGGCGTCGGCATCGAGCTCAAGGCGCGCGATGTCCCGATCCTTGAGCAGTCGCTGGAGCTGGCAGGCGCCGGACTGGTCCCGGAGGGCAGCCACGCCAACCGGAAGTATTGCTCGAGTCTGGTGGAGACCTCCCCGGAAGTGGACCCTTTGCTGATCGACTGCATCTTCGATGCCCAGACCTCGGGGGGGATGGTCCTGGCGGTCCCGGAGAAGCTCCTGAACCAGGCTGTCTCCTTGCTCCAGGAGAAAGGGGAGCTGGCCGCAGTCATCGGCTCCATCGTCGCCGGAACAGACGGCCGCCCCCCACTGCGCATCGTCTGACCATGGCTTCTTTCACCGTCATTAAGAGCTCCGGACAAACGAGGAGCGTGCCCATCGAGCCGGGCCAGTCCCTGGCCCAGCACCTCTTCCAGCACGGGGCCTTTGTCGGGAGACCCCTGTGTGCCGGTCTGGGACGCTGCGGCCTGTGCCGTGTGAGCTACCAGTCCCCTCCCCCGGGTATCACTGGTCAGGAGCAGCGCATACTGACCCAGGAGGAGGCCGACAGGGGCGTCAGACTGTCCTGCCGCCACCACCCAAGGCCCGGCGACAGCATAGCGCTGCCACAAGAGGCAGCCACGACAGTGGCCCGGGAGACCCCTCTCACAGTGGATGCCCCTGTGGACCTGGCCGTGGACCTGGGGACCACGACCGTGAAGTGGGCAGCCATCCAGGGGGGGGAGTGGGTCAGGAGCGGGAGTTTCCCCAACCCCCAGCTCGGGGCAGGGAGCGAGGTCATGAGCCGTCTGGCCTATGCCCGCCAGAGCGTGGAGAAACGCAGGTATTTACGGGACCTGGTGCGAAAGCAGATCGTCCTTCTGGCCCAGGATCTCGGAGTCGGAACCCGGGAGATGTGCCTGGCCGGGAACACAGCCATGCTGTTCATCCTCCTGGACATGGACCTGGAGGGGTTGTGCGCCGCACCGTACCATCTGGACTTTGCCGGGGGCAAAGAGTGCGCCTTGGATGCTGACCTGCCGGCGGCCTATGTGCCCCCGTTGCTTGGTCCGTTTGTCGGTGCCGACGTGACCGCCGGGCTGTCCTGGCTGCTGCAGGACACAGATCCTGTCTATCCCTTTCTCTATGCGGATCTGGGCACGAATGGCGAGTTTGTCCTGGCCCTTGGTCCAACCACCTCACTCGCGACGAGCGTTCCCTTGGGCCCGGCCCTGGAAGGGTGCGGGCTGAGCTTCGGGACCATGGCCGAAACAGGTGCGGTTACGGGGTTCAGGCTCACCAGCCATGGGCTGAGGGCGATACGGCAGGGACAGGGCGCCCGTAGCGGCATCACCGCCACCGGGTATGTCTCCCTCCTTTCCAATCTTCTCCAGGCGGGGGCCATGGGCAGAAACGGCGCCTTTGTTCCCCGGGATGCCTCGTTGGCAGGACGGATTACGACTTCCCTGCACCTGGTCCGGGGAGAGCAGCGCCTCTCTCTCGAGGAAGGGATGTACTTGGCGGGCTCGGACGTGGAGGAGCTGCTCAAGATCAAGTCCGCCTTCAACACGGCCCTGGAAAGCTTGCTGCAAAAGGCCGGTATCGGGTTCAGCCAGATCAAGGGTGTTCACCTGGCCGGAGCCCTGGGCGAGCATCTCAGGGCAGGAGATCTCGAGACACTGGGGTTTATCCCGCCGGGAACCGGGGACCTGGTCCGTGTGGCCGGGCCGGCAGCGCTCAGGGGGGCGGCTCTTCTGGCCAGGGACCACGCATTCCGCAGGACATGCGAGGAAACATCGGGCACGGTCGCCCTGCTGGATTTGCCTTCCGCACGGAATTTCGGCAGGGAGTTCATCCGGCGCATGGTTTTCGAGTACATCTGACGGGTGCACGGAGCATTTCCCCGGGCGCAAGCGCACGTTTTCAATAATTTTTTCATTGTATCATGAACATCGTCAGACTCGGTCGCATCACCTACAGCGAAGCCTTGGGCCTGCAGGAAGACGCCGCAGCAGAGGTTGCGTCAGGTGGGGAGAGCGTTCTGTTCCTGCTCGAGCATTTCCCGGTGATCACATTTGGCAGGCACGGGGGTGAGGAGTTCCTGTGCCTGCCGGAGGAAGCGCTCCAAAGCAAGGGGGTGCAGCTGGTCAAGACCAGCCGCGGCGGGAGTGTGACCTGTCATTTTCCCGGACAGATGGTGGCCTATCCCATTGTGAGGCTGGATCGCCGCAGGGGCGGCGTCAGACAGTTCGTGCGCGACCTGGAGCAGGCGGTCATTATGACCCTTGGGAGCTTTTCCGTTCCGGCCGCAAGACGCACCGGCTACCCAGGGGTCTGGACCGCGGGACGGAAGATCGCCTCTGTGGGGATCGGGGTCAGACACTGGATAACCCGGCACGGGGTGGCCCTGAACGTGGGTGCGGATCTGGAACCTTTCTCCTGGATAACTCTCTGCGGAATCCCGGGCGCCGAGCCGACATCGCTGCACAGGGAGCTCGGGTCGCCGCAGGTAAGCATGGACATGGTGCAGGATGCCTTCTCACGACAGATCACGGCCATCTTCCCGGATACCTGAGTGGCTTCGGGTCGGCCTGCCCGCCAACGAGACTTTTGGGCGCATTCGCCGTCTGCTGCAGGACCTGGAGCTGAACACGGTCTGCCAGAGTGCCCGATGCCCGAACATCTTCGACTGCTTTTCCCGGGGGGTGGCCACCTTCATGATCCTGGGAACCGTCTGCACCAGGGGCTGCCCTTTCTGTAACATCGGATCAGGCCGCCCGGATCCTCCGGACGCCGGTGAACCGGAGCGGATCGCCCGGGCCTGTGACCTTCTCGGAGTCAGCCACATAGTCCTGACCTCGGTCACCAGGGACGATCTGGCCGACGGAGGAGCGTCTCACTTCGCGGCGGTGGTGGGCACCCTGCGCAGCAGGCTGCCCGGCCTGAGCGTCGAGGTCCTGATCCCAGACTTCCAGGGAGACCGCCAGGCCCTGGCCACGGTGCTCGATACAGCTCCGGACATCCTCAATCACAACATGGAGACGGTCCCCGGCCTGTACGGGACCGTCCGCCCCCGGGCAGACTACGCCAGGAGCCTGGAGCTGCTGATCCGGGCCGGGGAGCGACCGGGAGTGCGGACCAAGAGCGGGCTCATGGTGGGACTGGGCGAGACCGACGCCCAAGTCAAAGCCACGCTGCAGGACCTGGCCCAAGCGGGATGCGACATCGTGACCATCGGCCAGTACATGCGCCCTTCCAGGCACCACCTGCCGGTCGCCCGCTACGTCCACCCGGACGTGTTTAACACCTATGCGGCCTGGGGACGCAAGCTGGGTATCGAACACATGCACAGTGCGCCGCTGGTGCGCAGCAGCTTCCATGCTGCCCGGTTCGTGGAGGGCCTCAAGAAAGGTTCCGGAAGCCGAAACGAGTGACGGGGCCGCCAAGGGCCGGTCATCCAGCCTAGGAGAACTTGCGCCTGAGCTTGCTGCAAAAGTAGTCGATGATGCTGACCGTGACGATGACCATGATCATCATGGTGCACACTTCGCGGTACAGGTAGCCGCTGATCTTGTCGAACATCAGAAAGCCGATGCCGCCGGCGCCCACAAAGCCCAGGATGGTGGCGCTGCGCACATTGGACTCGAAGCGCAGCAGGCTGTAGCTGACCACCAGGGGCATGACCTGGGGGATGACCGCGAAGGCCATGGTCTGGGTGGGGTTGGCCCCGCTGGCCATGACCGCCTCCACCTGGCCGGAGTCGATCTGCTCTATGGCCTCGGAAAAGACCTTGCCCAGAATGCCGAAGGTGTGGATGGCCAGGGCCAGCACCCCGGCAAAGGGGCCCAGGCCGATGACCGCGACAAAGATCAGGGCCATGACGAACTCGTTGAAGCCCCGGCAGAAGTCCAGGATCCTGCGGGCCACGAACTGGCCGAACCAGCGCAGGGCCCGGTGCGTCCATCTGTCGCCCTGGATGACCAGCTCCAGGGTGTTGTAAGCGGCCAGCATGGAGAAGGGGATGGCCAGGGCAAAGGCCAGCAGGGTTCCCCAGATGGCGATGGCCAAGGTCTCCAGCAGGGCCGAGGTGTAGTGTTTGATGTTTCCCAGGCCGGTTTCCGGCGGAAAGTAGCCCCCCCGTTTCTCGTCGACGATCCGCTCGTACTCATCGGTGATCATCTTCTGTCGCTCAGCCGGGTCCATGGCTGCGAGTCGCTCTTCCCCGATCTGCCTGGCCTTGCGCCGCAACTGGGCGGGATCGATCGACTGCCCCCGGGCCTCGGCCTCTTGTTTCAGCTCCTGATAGGTGTCCTCGATGACCATGATCTCGGGCAGCCGCTCGGCCTGGCGCATGGCCGCATCCTGGTCCTGCTCGGTGGTCTCCCGGCCGAAGAGGTACTCCACGGCGTTGTTCCGTTTGTCCCAGAGCATGGCCGGATTGATGTTGGTCTCCACGTAGGTGAGCATCAGGATCACCAGGACGAGAATCCAGAGACCGTAGGTCTTGAACCTGTCGGCAAGGCTCTGATCGGGGGCCACCTGGCCCAGGGTCAATGTCTGGTTCATGAGGGGTCCTTGGTCGACGGAGGGTTGCAAAAAGCCCCGGGGCAGCCTCGGCTGCCCCGGGGGGATGCGGCGCGTCCCGTACTCAGTTCTTTACTGCTTGGCCTGCATCTCGGCCTTGAGCTTCTTCAGGTAGCGGATGATGTCGTAGGTGGAGTCGTCGCAGTAGGCGTATCCGCCGTTGCCCAGCTTCTCCAGGGTGCCCGTCTCGGTGTTGACCATGAGCAGGGCACCGGCATAGGCGGCCTTGAGGCTCTCGGGCAGGTCGCGGCGCGCACACATGGGGGCGCCGGGGATGAGGTCGGAGGTCCACAGCACCTTGAAGTCGTCCCAGGAGGCAGAGCCCTTCTCGGACATGCGGTCCATGTCCACGTTGTTGGTTGCGGCCACGTCGATGTTGCCGTTCTTCACGGCCAGGATGGAGGCGCCGTGGGAGCCGGAGAAGCGGACCTCCTTGAAGTAGGCCTCGGGTTTGACCTGCAGGTCGCGGGCGAAAAGCACGTTGGGGACCAGGAAGCCGGAGGTGGAGTTGGGGTCGGTGAAGGAGAAGGTCCTGCCCTTGGCCTCGGCCATGGAGTTGATGCCCGAGTCCTTGCGCACGATGATGATGCCGTTGTAGCCGGGCTGGCCCGAAGAATCGAGCTCCATGACCATGGCCTGGGCATTGGCCTTCTCAGCGGCTTCGGTGTAGCTCTTGGGGCCGAAGTAAGCCAGATCGATGTGGCCGTTGGCCATGGCGGTGATGATGCCGGCGTAGTCCGAGGCGGTGAAGACCTCGACATCGATGCCCAGGACCTTTTCCAGGTGATCGGTCAGGGGCATGAACCGCTTGGCCGAGTCAGCGGCGCCTTCGGTGGGGATGACGCCGAGCTTGACCTTGGAGGGCCAGGTGTCGGGTGAGGCCTGGCTCTGCCCGGGCAGAGCAAAGAGGGCCACCAGGACCAGGGTGACGAAGAGGGTGAGGGAACGGTTGACCATTTGAGACTCCTTGTTGGCTTGTGGTTACGGGATGTCGAACAGGGTGCAGTTTCCTGCTGAAAGCACTTGAGCAGAACGGCTTCAGGCTGCAACGCTCTCGGATTCCTGGAAGTCCTCCAGCCCGCAGAAGGCCTCCTGGGCGGAAGCGCCGTAGATGGAGTTGACGATCTCCCGGCTCAGGTCCTGGTTCTTGCCGTCAAAGACCAGGCGTCCCTTGGCCATGCCCAGGATGCGTTTGCCGTAGCGCTGGGCAAACCCGATGTGATGGAGGTTGACGATGACCGGGATGCCCCGGGTTTCGTGGATCTCCTGGAGAGTGTCCATGACCACTTCCGAGCTCATGGGGTCCAGGCTGGCGATGGGTTCGTCGGCCAGAAAGACCTCGGGGTCCTGGGCCAGGGCCCTGGCAATGGCCACCCGCTGCTGCTGACCCCCGGACAGGGTGTCGGCCCGCTGATAGGACAGGTCGGCAATGCCCACCTGACGCAGGCAGTCAAAGGCCGCTTCCTTCTCCTGTTTGGAAAAGAGACGGAACAGGGACAGCCCCTGGCGCAGGAAAGAGGCGTTGAACCGCAGCCGCCCCACCAGGACGTTTTCCAGTACCGTCAGCCGGCGCACCAGGTTGAACTGCTGGAAGATCATGCCCGCCCGGCGGCGGACAGTCTTGAGCTTGGTCCCGTTGACCGAGGTGATGTCCTCGCCAAAAAGCTTGATCCTGCCCTCGGTGGGGGGAATGAGCCGGTTGATGCAGCGCAGCAGCGTGGACTTCCCGGCTCCGGAGCAGCCGATGATGACCACGAACTCGTCGGGGTTGATGCGCAGATCGACGTTGCTCAAGGCCTGCGTTCCGTTGGGGTAGACCTTGCCCAGGTCGTGGGTTTCGACGGCTGCCGGAACGGTGGTCCCGTGCTCACTCTTTGAATCGTTTGACATCTGGGTCCTCTGGAACACCTGGACCGGAGCAAGGTGCTGGGAACGTCGCTGGAACACACGGTCCTCCGGCAAAAGGCGGTTTGCGACCGGCTCGTTTACCGGTTGCGATGCGTGATCTGTGTTCCGGTCTTTGGACCACGGGTCTGTGTCATTATTGTGTTGGAGAGGTGAAAGTTTCGCGAACCGACCCAGAGTGGTCAGCTGGACTGTCACGACGACAGCAGCAGCAAGGGGGCCGGGGAACCAGGAAGGCCAGGGCCTCTGGGTCAGGGGGTCGCCCGGTTCGGAAAACGGGAAGGTTTGGGGGAATCCACGTCTTGTGGAGAGATCCCTGCACTGAGGGGGTATTCTCCGGTTCAGCACCCCTCGCCAGGTAAGGACGTATGGGGATCGGACACGCTTTACTCGGAATCGGGATCGGATCGAGGGTTGGCCGATTCCGAGAGCGGTCCGATACCGACAGCGAGGAGCGGGAAGCCTGGAAGGAAAGCCGATCCGAGGCTGGTCAGCTCTCCTGGATGTCCAGGGGTTTGGGCACCAGCATGACGAACCGATTCCTGGCCTCGTCCAGCAGGGCCTGGACAGCGGCGGCCTCGGCTTCCTGGTAGCTGTGCAGCAGCTCTGTGATGTAGATGGAGAGGAGTTGTTCCACGTCGGCCAGCCCCCGGTCGTCAAGGGCCGCAAGCCTCACGCTGGTACCCTGGGCCACCCGCCGAAGGACCGCTTTGCGGTTGAAGTAGAACTCCGGATAGAGGCACTGGTAGACCACGCCCCCGGTCATGCCGGAGCAAATCCACGGCCCCGGGTCACACAGGACCACGGCCCGGCCGCCGGTCATGTACTCGAAGGCAAAGCCTTTGAGGTGGGAGCGGCTGGCGATGTTGCCCTCCTGGTCGCGGATGGGCTCGGTGATGCGGGCCCCGAAGACCACGTCCGCCCCGGAAAGGCGCACGCAGGCCCGCGAGTCGGCACGGTTCTGCACGATGTAGATGCCGCCGATGGCCCCGTAGGCAAAGCTCTTTCCAACGGAGCCGTCCACAAGCTCTCCGGAGAGGTTGCGTTCCTTGAGCACGGCCAGCAGGCCCCCGACGCCACCTTTGGCGGCACCATCCTGTGCCCCCCCGTGAACCAGCGTCTCGATGCCGGGAATATTGAAGGCGCAGAGCCCATTCCCGGGCACGGAACGGGTCAGCCTGATGGTGGCCTTGTGTCCGGATCCCAGCCCGTACTTCCGGACCATGGCCCCGGCCAGGTAAGTCCCCATGGCCCGGTCCGTGCTCCTGACCCCTTCGTCCAGAAACTCCACCCGGTCCAGGCCAAGCCCAAAACGTTCCATGGCCAGGTCGGCGACAAGCTTGGTCAGGTGGTTGAGAGGCCTGCGGAAAGAGCCCGGCCACGGCTCCGGGGCAGGCGTGTCGCTGGGGGGGGGCGGGGGACGCAGGAGCTCGCTGGTGTCGACTGTGTCGGTCATGCGGACCTGCTGCAGCAGGTCGACCCTGCCAACCAGATCCTGGAGGCTCGGCTGGCCCATGCGCGCCAGCTGGTGGCGAAGCTCATCCCCCATAGCTCTGAGCAGCCGGGCCAGGTTTTCGGCCTCTGTCTCGACCAGGCGGGGGGCAAACCCCTTGACGCCTCGTGACGCTGCCTCCTCCCTGGTGCGGATCTGTGTGGAGATGCCCCGGGGACAGCGGTCAAGGTGGCACCGCTGGCAGCTGATGCACCCCAGGGCCATCAGGGCGGCGGTGCCGAGCCCGATACGGTTGGCACCCAGCAGGACCATCTTCAGGGCGTCACGACCGCTGCGGAGGCCCCCGTCGGCCCAGACCTCGACCTTGTGGCGCAGACCGGACTCCACCAGGGCGCGGTGCGCCTCGCTCACACCGATCTCCACGGGCAGCCCCACAAACTTCTTGGCATGCTCCCTGGCGGCACCGGTCCCCCCCTCGAAGCCGCTGATGTTCACGATGTCGGCCCCGGCCTTGGCAATGCCCACGGCAATGGTTCCCACGCCGCTGGTGACGGGTATCTTGACCGAGACCCGGGCACTGGGGCTGGCTGTCTTGAGCTCGGTCACAATCTGCATCAGGTCCTCGATGGAGTAGATGTCGTGCTGGTTCGAGGGTGAGATCAGGGTGACCCCCGGCTTGCAGTGGCGGGCCTCGGCCACCATGGGCGAAACCTTGTTTCCGGGCAGGTGCCCGCCTTCACCGGGCTTGGCTCCCTGCCCGATCTTGATCTCCAGGTAATCGGCCGAGTTGAGCAGGGCCATGGTGACCCCGAAACGGCCGGACGCGATCTGCTGCCCCCGGTTGTGCCGGTATTTGCCCAGCATGTCCGGGATTTCCCCCCCCTCGCCGTTCATGCAGACCACGTTGGCCTTGCGCGCGGCTTCGGCATAGGCGCGGAAGGAATTCTCCCCCTGCGATCCAAAGGACATGGCTGCGATGACCAGGGGCATGTCGTGGCGGCCGATGGAGATGTCCACCTCGGCCATGGTCAGCTGTTTCTTCTCCGTCGCAGGGACCGTTTCGAACAGGTGCCTGAGGGCCAGGGGACGTTCGGCTTCCAGTGCGGACAGGGACGCGCTCATTTCCAGAGGCCCGGTCTTGCCACGGGCCGCACTGCGCAGGACCTTGCCAACCCGGATATTCTGCCGGGGGTCGGCGACAAGGGGCTCCTCGGCCGTGCTCCCGGCCTTGCGGCAGCGCCGGCGCCCCAGCTCCTCAAGGGTGTCGAAGCCGGTGCCCTGGGTGGGGCTGGCGCAAAAGTTGGCGCATTGAAAGAGTTCTTCCACCTCCTGGCGCAGGCCGATGGAGGCAAAGACCCTGCCGTAGCCGCAGAGCTCGTGGATGCCCATGGTGGACATGACCTTTTCAATGCCTGTGCGCATCACGTTTGCTGCGTTGTTCAGAGCGCTATCAACGGAAAGGCTTTCGGGCCGGTGCGCAAGGGCCAGCCTCCAGAGCAGGTAGGGGTTGAGCGCGTCAGCACCCAGCCCCAGCAGGAACATGATGTCGTGCAGGTTCCTGATCTGGGCGGAGCGCACCACCAGGCTGCACTCCCGCCGCAGACCAGTGTTCTCCAGGCAGGCGCTCAGATGGGCGAGTCCAAGACCGGGATCGATCGGGGCCCGGTCGTGGGCAAAGCTTTGCCGGTCGTCCAGAATTACGACCACCGCGCCTGTACGTACGGCCTGAACAGCCTGTGAGCAGAGCTCCTCCAAACGGGTCTTCAACCCGGAGAGCGGGTGGAATGTGGCCTCGAGCCGGCACACGCGTGCAGGGTCCCTCTGCCCCGAGGTGAAAAAATCGAGGATCTCTTCCAGCAGGCAGCCGCCGCAGGACCGGGACACTTCCCGCAGTGTCTTTGCCCCGGCCAGATCTTCCAGGTCGCTCAGGGACAAAAGCAGGGGGCTTTCAATGGTCAGGGCCACTGCGGACGGGACACGCTCACATCCGATATCAGGACGGGAGCCTAGGGTGGCGGCGGTTGAAAAATGGGCAGCCTCCCGCTCGCGGTCGATGGCCGGGTTGGTGACTACGGCCACATTTTCCTTGAAGTAATCAGCCAGTACAGGCAAGGCATCCAGGTTCATGCAGGCCAGTGGGGCCTGGTGGCCCATGGAGCCGACCACAGCACGTCCGGAGGCTGTCATTTTCTTCAGTTCGGAGAGGTCGGAGGCCTGCCAGCCAAAGGCACTGGTTACGGCGTCCTCTGTCAGCTTCTGAGAGGGAACCTGGCTGCTCTTTGCAGGGAGCAGCTCCTGCAAAAGGTGAGGGGGCTCGGTGCGCCCCGTCACCACTGCCCCGGATGTGGGGATCCTGGTGTACAGGGAGGAGGTACAGCTCTTGGACCTCCTGCGGTGCGTGTGCAGGGAGAGCAGACGTTGCTGGATCAGTGAGTGGTCGCGCACCTCTGCCGGGCGCCCCTTGCCCCCGGCGATGGCGATCTTTTCGCCTGGGGCCAGGGGGCGAGGATCGCCCACAGTATTCTCCAGGTCGACCACCCCTTTTTCAGAGGACAGGAAGAAATCGTAATTGGACTCCCCAAACCACAAGGGCCTGAGCCCGAGAGCGTCAACGCTGCCCATGCACAGGTCCTTGTGCCTGGCAATGATCGCGGCCGGTCCCTGGGCAGAGGCGGGGAAAAACCAGCGGTAGAATCCATAGAGATCCCGCAGCTCGGAGCTGTAGCCCCGCGCTTCTGAGTGGATGGCCGGGAAGAGCATCTCCATGGCCTCCATCAGGGTGAGATCGAAACTGTTGATCAGTCCCTCGATGATGCGGTTCAGATCCTGGGAGTCACTTCCCCCCGGGACCGGCTGGATACCCAGCACCCTGCCGGCGCTGCGCAGGCGTTCAATGGTGTTGATCTCGCCGTTGTGGCCCAGCACGGTGAAGGGCTGCGCCCGTTCCACGGTGGGAAGGGTGTTCGTGGAGTAGCGCCCATGCCCCAGGGACATGGACGAGCGCGCATTTTCGTCCAGCAGCTCCGGATAGACCCTGGGAAGCATTTCAGGGATGCCCCGCAGCTTGTACACCACGCTGTCGCGGCTGAGGGAGGCGACGTGCAGGCCGGGGATCTGCTTTTCCAGCTCCAGGTGCAGCCTGAAAAGGGCACGGTCTGCACGGTCATGCTCCTCGGGGGAAAGAAGGGCGGCGATCTGTACGAACAGTGGTGCCTCCGCCCGTGACCGAGGACCCAGGGCATGGTCCCGTGTCCGGCCCTGAAGCTGGATAAGGCTGTCAGCTTGTGCCTGATCAAAGATCTGCCGGACCCTGGAAAGGATATTCCCACTCTCTGGCCGGTGTGGGCTTGGTATGAGCAGGTGGGAGATGAAAAAACCGCGGCTCTCGGCCAGATGCGGGCTCAGGCCCCGTTTCTCCAGCCGCCCCGCCCAGATGTTCCTTGGAATGTCCGTCAGGACCCCGCATCCGTCACCTTCCCCATTGATGTCGCCGGAGCGGTGGGCCATCTTTTTCAAGGCCTCGATGGTCTTGGCGATGTTGGAATGGGAGCTTTTGCCGCGTTTGTCCACAAAGGCGATGATGGCGCAGCTGTCATTTTCCCGTTTTAGTCGGTGGGCGGGCAGAGGGGGCATGTCTGTCTCCACGGATTATTAGGATTCTGGTGTGGTCCCAGGGTAAACGTATCCCCCACCACTGCCAAGCATCAGCAAGCCGCCCGATCAGATGCCCCGAGCAGTGGGGGGAAGCGCCATTACTGCCGTAAATATTGATCTTCCCAAAGCAGGAGCTTTGCTGCTATGTTGCGCGCAATGCTGTATTTTCGAACCGAGGGGGAGGGTGCTGTCCTGACCGGGAGGATGACCCGTGGTTTTTCTGCCGACTGAACGACTTGAAGCCGGCATGGTCCTGGCCGGGGATTTGTACGACAGCACCGGCCGTCTGCTGCTGCCCAGGGGTACGGTGCTGACGAGCAGTCACCTGGAGGTGCTCGGGACACGTGGGGTCGAGGGGGTGGAGATCACGCTCTCCGGGGAAGGGGAAGACGAGTCTCACGGGCCTGCACCTGAGCTGCTCGAAGCCAGCCAGACATACCTGCGCCGATTCTTCGCCTGCACCGACCTTGACCACCCGGTCATGGCTGCGATCTTTCATCTGGCGGTCAAGCGTATGGCCCGCAGGATGTCTGCGGGCTTCAGCCCTCCTGATATCGAGGAGCTGACAGCGCTGCGCACCGGCCATCTACAGGACCTTTTCTTCAAGGAGGAGGGGACCCCCCTGGATCTGGTGCGGCACGAGGTCAAGCTGGCCTCGTTTCCGGACATCTACTTCAAGATCTCCGAGGTCCTGAACTCACCACACAGCTCGGCGAACCATATCGCCGAGGTGGTGAGCAAGGACACCAGCCTGTCCTTCAAGCTGCTCAAGCTGGTGAACAGCCCCTTCTACGGGTTCCCGTCCCGGATCGATTCCATCTCCAGGGCCGTGGCCATGGTCGGGGGCAACGAGCTCTCAACCCTGGCACTGGGCATCTCGGCCATCCAGGCCTTCAAGGACATACCCGCGGAGCTGGTGGACATGAAGGAGTTCTGGAAGCAGTCCATAGCCTGCGGAACCTTTGCCCGTATCCTGGCCGGCAACAAGCCCGGCCTGTCCGGCGAGAGGTTTTTCGTGGCCGGGATGCTGCACGAGATTGGGCGCCTGGTCCTGTACAAGAAGCTCCCCCATGCCTCGTCCGAGGCCCTGATCTACTCGATATCCAACACCCTGCCCCTGTACGAAGCCGAGCGGGACGTCATCGGGTTCGACCACAGCGTGGTGGGCAGCCTGCTTCTCAAGGAGTGGAAGCTGCCCGCCAGCCTGGAGACCATCGTCCGCTATCAGCACAACCCCATGGCCGGCCCGAAACCAGCTGAAGCCGCCATCATTCACGTCGGCCACATCCTGTCCGTGGCCCTCAAGATATCGAGCCGGGGATCCCTTGTCGTGCCCCCTCTGGATGAAAAGGCCTGGCAGGAGCTCGGCCTCTCCACCCAGGTCCTGCAGGACGCCGTGGATCAGGGCGAGGCCCAGATTGGAGCCATCATGTCCGCCTTCTTTGGCACAGAGGATTGATCCGGATCCTGCTGCTTTTCCCGCGCCGTTGCAACACCCTGCTCCAGACCGTTTCGAGGACGGCTGCAAATGTGCCCCGGAAGGGCCCTGTGCCTGGCTGCGCGGACCTCCTCTTCCTCCTTGAGCTCCTTGTGGATTGCATGCAATTATGTTCTGCTTTTCCAGAAAACCGGGAATACTCCTGCGCAGTGGATCAGGCCGCAGAGGGAGAACGTATGCAGCACATTCTGAGCGCGGACATCGGTGGAACCAACAGCCGCTTTGCCTGGTTCGAGCTTGGCGAAAAGGGGCTCACGCACCGGGACACAGTCTGGTTGAAGACCGCAGGGGCGTCTTCGTTCAGGGACCTGCTCGGCAACCTTGTCGACAGCGGCTTCGGCATGACGCCCGCCTCCTGCGATCTCGGCGTCATGGCTGTTCCCGCCGCCGTCAAGGGGGGCAAAAGGGCCAAGCCCCCGAACATCAGCTGGGAGATCGACGCCGGGGATGTGGACGACCTGTTCGCGAAGGGGAGCCTGCTCCTGATCAACGATTTCGTGGCCCAGGCCTTTGCAACAAGGACCAGGGCGGTGTCCGGGGCAACCCCCGTCAAAAAAGGGCAGGCCCAGGAGGATGCGGCCGTGGCCGCGGTGGGGGCGGGAACAGGCCTCGGTCACTGCGCCCTGGTCCCGGACGGGTGCGGCGGGTATGTTGCCGTGCCGGCCGAGGCCGGCCACACCGCCTTTGCCTTTTACGGTCCCCGGGAGCTGGAGCACCAGTCATTTCTGACCAAACGCACGGCAAAGCCTTACGTGTACGGGGACCTTGTGGTCTCGGGCCGAGGACTTTCCCTGGTGCACGAGTTCCTGACCGGGCAGAAGCTGGAACCGGCCGAGGTGTCCGAGCGGTCGGGCCCGGAGTCGGAGACCACGGCCTGGTTCGCCAGGCTGTACGGCCGGGCCTGCCGGCATTACGCCCTGAGCGTGCTCAGCCTGGGAGGCGTGTTCCTTGCGGGCGGGGTGGCGGCCAAGAATCCTGACCTGGTCATGCACAGTGCCTTTGCAGAGGAGTTCGTGCATTCGCCCACCTACGGATACCTGCTGCAAAACATCCCGGTCTGGCTGAACGCGAATGAGGACTCCGGCCTGTGGGGGGCGGCCTATTTCGGGGAGCTGCAGCTGCGCAGAAAGAGTCAAAGTTCGTAAACGGACTGGAAATCAAAAGCCGCGGTGTTATCAGCGGGGGGAATATGGCCACTGACGAAGGAACAACGCTCGAGGCCAGGCCGGATGTCACGGCCGGACTGGTCGCGCAGGATATCCCGGCGGAATGCACGGTGGAAAAGGTTCGCCAACCCTGCACCATCGTCATTTTCGGGGCCACCGGGGACCTGACCTACAGGAAGTTGTTTCCTTCCCTGTACTCCTTGTTTGTCAACGGTACCATGCCGCCCGCCTTCTGCATTGTGGGGGCGGGACGCACCGAGCTTTCAGACCAGGAGTTCACCAAGAGGATGCGCAAGGCTGTCGAGGACAGCGGCCAGGACATGTCCAGGTGGAAGGAGATGGAAGAGCGCCTTTTTTACCACAGCCTCGACTACAAGAAGCTCAAGGCCTACAAGGATCTCAAGGTCTTTGTGCACAAGCTGAACGAAAAGCACAACACACGGGACAATTATCTCTTCTACCTCTCCGTGCCCCCCACGGTGTACGAGACCATTGCCCAGAACCTGGGCAAGTCGGGTTTGGCCGAGGAAGGGGAAGGCTACGCCAGGATCGTGATCGAAAAGCCCTTCGGCCGTGACCTCACAACGGCCAAGGAGCTCGATGCCTCCATCCATGAACACTTTAAGGAACATCAGGTCTTTCGCATCGATCACTATCTGGCCAAGGAGACGGTGCAGAACATCTTGATGCTGCGCTTTGCAAATGCCATCTTCGAACCGCTCTGGAACCGGCAGTATATCGATTTCGTTGAGATCACCGCTGCGGAAGCTTTGGGCGTGGGGCACAGGGCCGGGTATTACGACAAGTTCGGCGTGCTGCGGGACATGTTCCAGAATCACATGATGCAGCTGCTGGCCCTGTGCACCATGGAGCCCCCGTCGATTTACGAGGACGACCGGGTCAGGGACGAGAAGACCAAGGTCTACCGTTCGCTCATGCCGTTCCCCCTGGACAGGATCGAGGACTACCTGGTGCTGGGGCAGTACTCCTCGGGCGTGATCGACGGGGAGAAGGTCCAGTCCTACATCGACGAGGAAGGGGTGGCCAAAAACTCCCTCATGCCCACCTATGCCTCCATGAAGGTCTTCGTGGACAATTGGCGGTGGCAGGGCGTGCCCTTTGTCATGACCTCGGGCAAGAGGCTCAAGGAGAAGCGGACCGAGATCGCCGTGCACTTCAAGGAGGTCCCCTGCTCGATGTTCCGCTCCGTTCTGGGCGAGCACATCACCACCAACAAGCTGGTCCTGGGCATCCAGCCAAACGAAGAGGTCAGCCTGTCCTTTCAGGCCAAGGTGCCCGGCTCCATGTGCCTCCGGTCGGTGGTCATGCACTTTGACTACACCAGGGGCATCAAGGGCCACCCCAAGCTGGAGGCCTACGACAAGGTCTTGCAGGACTGCATGCTCGGTGACCACACCCTGTTCTGGAGGCAGGACAGCGTGGAACTGTGCTGGGGGTTCCTCACCCCCATCATCGAGGAGTGCGACTGTCCGGAGCAGGCAGAACGGCTCTATCTCTACAAGGCAGGTTCCTGGGGGCCGCAGGAGGCCAAGAAGCTCTTGCCGGGGAGATGAGGCGTGGCCGAGGTTACCCGTTTCCAGACCCGGGACCGCTTCGTGGCCGCGGCCGTGGAAGCCATCGTCGACGAGTGGCACCGCTGTGCCAGGCAAAACCACGCCTTCACCCTGGTCCTGTCGGGCGGCGCAACCCCGCGTCCGGTCTACGAGGTATTGGCGAAAAGGCTCCTGAAAGGCGGGGTGCAGTGGCAGGGAACACACGTCTTTTTCAGTGACGAGCGCATGCTCCCCGCGGGTCACCCCCAGCGCAACGAGACAATGGCCAGGGAGTCGCTCCTGGACAGGATCCCGCTGCCTGAGGAAAACGTGCACCCCGTTCCTGTCGCGGCCACTCCGGAAGAGTCCGCCACCCTTTACGAGCAGGAGATCGGCGCGGCATTCGGCTCGCCGCCTTGCTTCGACCTCGTCCTTCTGGGAATGGGCCCGGATGGGCATACCGCCTCGCTGTTCCCTGACAGCCCGGCTCTCATGGAGGGTAATCGGTGGGCCGTGGCGGTGCCCGCACCCGAGATGAAGCCGCGCGTCCCCCGTGTCACACTGACCCTCCCCGTGCTGAATGCCTCCAGCCGGGTGCTGTTCCTGGTTTCGCAGCAAGGCAAGGAAAGTGCCCTGGAAAGGGTCCTGCACTCAGAATCATGCCCGGGGCTTCCGGCCGCCTGTGTTTCCGCGCCACGCACCAACTGGTACATTGACGCATCGCCCGAGTGACTTGGGATTTCGTGCCCCGGGGCAACCCGGGCAGGCGATAGGCATGGAATTGACAATGCAGACCTGTGGAAGGCAAAACCGGTCTGTACCCGGCAGCAGCACACCTTCGACTTCTGATCTGAAATGGCCTAGAGCAGGTGTTCATGAAGGGCAACATCAAAACCTTTGCATTGACCAGCATCCTGCAGCTCTTGAGCTCCGACCGCAAGACCGGGGTTCTCAAGCTCAAGAACCAGGACAGTGCGGTGAAGATCTTTTTCAGCGAGGGGACCATCGTCTATGCCATGGGCTCACGCAAGGAAAGCCGCATCGGGCACATCCTGAGGAGCAGGGACCTCATTTCCGAGGAGCAGCTCATGGAGGGGCTGCAGCTGGCCCAAAAAAGAAAGCATGCCCTGGGCAAGGTCCTGGTGGACAAGGGGTACATCTCCATCAAGACCCTCAAAACCATCCTGCACCAGCAGGTCGAGGACATTCTGCTGGAGCTCTTCTACTGGGACGAAGGTGATTTCGAGTACGAGGACATGCACATCAACTTGAAGGCCATGATCGTCACCCAGATCAACATCATGAGCCTTATCCTCGAAGCCTCCAGGCGCATAGACGAGATCTCGGTCCTCAAGAAGAACATCAAGAGCGACAGTGTGGTCTTCAGGCTCAGCGAGCAGGCGCAGAATGCCACGACCAAGGTCAAGCTGAACAAGGACGAGTGGCGTATCCTGGCCCTGGTCAACGGCAAGAGGAGTGTGGGGCAGCTCATAGCCGCCAGCAGCTTGGACCGGCTTTCCGTTTACAAGATCCTGAACTCCCTGCTCTCCTACGGCTATGTCAAGCAGGTGCAAAAGCCAGTCAGGGAAAAGGGGGCGGGCATTGCTGACCTGGAGGCGATACTCACCATCTATCACGAGACCCTGCAGATCATCAGGAAGAACCTCGTGGCAGAGCTCGGACCCAAGGCCTACCCCCTGTTTGAGAGCGGCAAGCCCGGTGAAACGCCAGAGCTCAGAGAGATGTTCAACCGGTATGACATCAGCAACCCGGCCTCCACGAACATCAAAGCCGTGGTCGAGTTCCTCGCCAAGTCCCGGGATGTGGACCAGGCCACTGCTTCCCTCGTTGACGGCTTTGACCGCTATGTGGACAATGTGCTCAAGGAAGCCCCTATCATCCTCGAGCAGGATGCGGTCCAGGATCTGGTCACGGAGATCGACAGGATCCTGCCGTATTTCTCCAATTACATCACCGAGGATCTCAAGAAGTACCGCATTCTGGAGAGACTGCGGGAGTCCCTGGTCAGGCTTGAACGGACGCTGGGGCACAAGCAGGACGTGAACGGGAAACACGGCTCCGGATTCCTGTCAATGTTTCGCAGATAACGGCGCGGCGCCGCATGGCACGGCAGCTCCTTCAGGGGGAACCATGGGAGGTGTGATGTACAGCGAGGAAGCACTTGTCGAGCGGCTCGACAGATCGTTTGACTCTCAAAAAACCGAGCTGCCGCTGTTTGACAAGACCGTGGTCAAGATCATGAAGGAACTGGCCAGGGACGAGCCTGACATCAAGAAGCTCGGGCGGATCATCATTACGGACCAGTCGCTGACCGCCCAGGTCCTCAAGGTGGCCAACTCCAGCTTTTTCCGGCGCTTGCAAAGGGTTTCCACTGTTGAGGAGGCCATCCTCAGGCTGGGCATCAACTGGATTTCCAACATCGTGGTCCTGCTCACCCAGCGGGAAAAGTTCGCCTCCAACGACCCCCTGCTCGGGGAGATGCTGGAGAGTCTGTGGCGGCATTCCGTGGCCAGTGGAATGGGAACCCTCTGGATCGTGGAGCACAAGGGACTGACCGCGATCAAGCCCGAGGCCTTCATCGCCGGACTGCTTCACGACGAGGGCAAGCTGGTCGTGCTGACACTGATCGATCGTCTGCGCCGCACCGAGGAAATCGACACCCTGCTCCCCATTGCAATGATCGAGGTTCTCATGGACCGTCTCCATCCCAGGTACGGGTCCGAGCTCATGCAGCAGTGGAACCTGCCCGACGTTTACTGCACCGTGGCCAGGAACCACCACATCGAGGCATACGACAAAAAGGACACGCTGCTCTGTGCGGTCCGTGTCGCCAACCAGGCCAGCAACAGCCTCGGCATTGGGGTGCGCGGGGAGTGCCCCGTTGAGCTGGCGGCACTTGAGGAAAGCCAGTTGCTCGACCTCGATTTCGAGGCCATACAGGCCCTGGAGGAGAGCCTGCTCGAATCGAGGGTCCTGGCCAGGGCCTGACCCCCCTTTCGCAGGTGATGATCCCTATTCCGGCATCGAGGAGGCTGGACCGGAATTTGGTGCGGCATCGGTTGCCTGGACGTGAACCAAAGGCTGCTGCAACACGACGAGCAGTCCGCAGGGAGTACTTTTCAATGACCGAGCCCAAGCCCCTGGTGCCGTCGGACCTGCCCTCTCTGAAGGACGGCTATACAACACCACCCGGACGTGCCAACGCTCTGTCCAGTCTCTCTCCGGGACTCGCATTCTACCCCAGGATGATCCTGACCGTGCTGCAGGCGGCCCGCATGGCCAAGAAGGGGCGCTACGGCAAGCAGGAGTGGATCGAGAGCAGTGTCGCCATCGTGGAGGCGCTCGAGTCCTCCGGAGTCCGTCTAGAGATCGCCAACGTTCAGGCTTTCCAGAATCTGGACGCGCCCTGCGTGTTCATCGGCAACCACATGAGCACGCTGGAAACATTCGTGCTGCCTTCCATCATCAGGCCCCATCGTCCCGTAACCTTCGTGGTCAAGAAGAGCCTGGTGGAGTACCCGGTCTTCAAGCATGTCATGCATTCCAGGAACCCGGTGGTCGTGAGCCGGGAGAACCCCCGTCAGGACCTCAAGAATGTGCTCGAGGGAGGCGAAGAAAGGATTACCAGCGGGGTGTCCGTTGTGGTCTTCCCGCAGAGCACGCGCAGCACGGGGCTCGACCCCGAGCACTTCAACTCCATAGGCGTCAAGCTGGCCAGGCGGGTCAAAGCCCCGATCGTCCCCCTGGCCCTGAAAACCGATGCCTGGAAGAACGGGAAGCTGGTCAAGGATTTCGGCAGGATCGATCCGTCGCAAAGGGTGCACTTCGAGTTTGGCGAGCCCATGGTCGTGACCGGCACCGGCAAGCAGGAGCACGCAGCAGTCATGGACTTCATAGCGAGACGGCTGAGCTTATGGTCGGAGTGACAGCAGTCCGTTGAAAAAATTTCCAGCGGGAAAACTTTTCCAACAGACTGAAAGGCTGCAGCCTCGGGAGCGTTCCCTAAAAGCAGGGTCACTCCTCGCCGTCTTCCCGGTGAATGCTGGGGAGGCCATACTTGAGAAGGACCAGCACAGCAAGCCCGGTGCCCAGGGCTATGGAGGCGACCATGCCGGTGAAGCCGAACCAGCGTGTTGCCAGGCGTACCAGCCCGACGGCCAGAAGGCAGACCACTCCCCCAATCCAGAGGGCCGCCAGAGGTGGAGTCTTGGTCATGGGCGCAGTGCTCGATGTTGGAAATGTGACTGGCTGCCTCATCAGAGGCGGGCGAACCTGAAACATCAGTCCCGGGTGCACGCCAGCAACCGTTACAAAACGACTTCCCTGTTGCCGGTCTGCTTGTCAAGGCTTCCCTGCGGTGGGGGGATGCGCTGTTTCCTGCTGACAAGCTCCGCTCTTTCGTGCGATTCTGGCAGGCAGATCAAGGAGGTGCACAATGAGTGAGTCCAGCCTGCGCAAACTCCACCGGACCCTTGGGGTGATCGTGGTCGTCTTTCTGGCCGTACAGGTGGTCACGGGGCTTTCCTTTTCCCTGAGTGGAATGACCATGCCCCCGCTGTACCGCAACCCTCGGTGGGTGTACTCCCTGCATCACGGGGGAGGAACGCTGGGCAACCTCTACCGGGTGATTCTGGCCGCGGCCGTCCTGACGCAAGGCATCACCGGGTTGATCATTTTTGTTCGGACAAGGATGCGTCAGGCAAGAACTCGGAAGTAAATACCACCTCTGCTTCCAGGGTCGGGACCGGTTAGCCGATGGCCTTCCGGTCATGGGGGGGGAGGGCTTCCCCTGTGCCCGGTCTGCTCTGGCAGGCCGAGGAGTGGGCTATGTGCGACGCAGGGCGCTCACACAAACGTTCGTAAAACATTCAGGCCTGTCACGGGTCGGGACCGGGAGCAGTACCATGGTTGAGGAGAGCTTCGAGGAGTTGCTGGAAAGCTATGACAGGGGCGGTTCGGACTCGTTGAGGGTCGGTGAGAAGGTCAGGGCGAAGGTCATCCAGATCGGACAGGAGGATGTCTTTCTCGACGTGGGTGGCAAGCTCGATGCTGTGACAGCACGCCAGGAGCTTGTGGATGCACAGGGAGAGCTTGCCCTGCAGGTCGGGGACGCTGTCGAGCTCTATGTGGTGGGTGTCGACGGCAGCGAGATCAGGCTTTCCCGGGCCCTTGGCGGTGAGGGCGGCCTGGAGCAGTTGGAGCATGCCTACGACAATGCACTGCCGGTGCAGGGAAAAGTCCAGGCCACCAGAAAAGGCGGCTACGACGTTACGGTCTTCGGTCGCAGGGCCTTCTGCCCCTTGTCGCAAATGGACACTGTTTACGTGGAGGACCCAGAGACCCATGTGGGGCTGGAGCACAGCTTTCTGGTCACCAAGCTTGAGGAAGGTGGGCGAAACATCGTGCTTTCCAGGCGGGCCCTGCTGGAGCGGGAGCAGAAGGAGGCCCTGGCGGACTTTCTGGCCGACATCACGGCCGGGGATGTGCTTCAGGGCGCCGTGACCAGGCTGGCCCCGTATGGGGCTTTTGTGGAACTGGCCCCCCATGTGGAAGGCATGGTGCACATATCCGAGCTGTCGTGGGCCAGGACGGACACGCCCGAGGAAGTGGTTTCGCCGGGAGATCGGGTTACGGTCAAGATCCTGAGGGTTGGTGGAAAAGCCGGGGGGCAGGTCAAGATCGACCTGTCCATGAAGCAGGCCTCGCCCGATCCCTGGGAAACGGTTGCAGACCGTTTTTCACCTGGGGAGGTCGTGACCGGGCGGGTCACGAACCTGGCCCCGTTCGGCGCTTTCGTGGAGATAGCCCCGGGCATCGAGGGGCTGGTTCACGTCAGCGAGATGAGCTTTGCCAAACGCGTGCACAAGCCCGAGGACATGGTCAGCCGGGGAGAAGAAGTTTCGGTCAAGATCCTGTCCATTGATCAGGAGGGGAGCAAGCTCTCCCTGAGCCTGCGGGAGGCGGAAGGAGATCCCTGGGCAGGGGCGGCCGCAAAGTACCCGAAAGGCAAGGTCGTCATGGGCAGTGTGGAGCGGGTGGAGGGCTTTGGTGTTTTCGTCGCTCTGGAACCTGGTATCACCGGGCTTCTGCCCAAGTCGCTCCTGGACCGTTCTTTAGAAAAAGGAAAGCTCACGAGCCTGAAGCCGGGTGACCAGGTCGCTGTCCTGGTTCAGGACATCCGCCCCCAGGAGCGGAAAATGACCCTGGGGCCGACAGATCTCACGGATACGGAAGATTGGGGAAGCTTTGCCCAGCAGGACACCGGATCATTCGGCACTCTTGGAGAGAGCCTGGATGCAGCGCTCAAGGCCAGGAAAAAGAGCTGAGCCCGGTCTGATTCCTGTGCAGGTTCAGCTTCAGTACCCGGCAATCGCCTGGGCAGCCTCACAAAATATCCATCGTAATGGCAGGGGAGAACTTTCACCCGGAAGTGCACCCCTGCCTGGCACAACAAACACCAGGGAGTTTTTCATGAAGGTTTTTTTCGGCATTGCCCTGTCCGTTTTGGCGGCCGGCTGTCTCCTTGCGGCTGCTCCAGTTGTCGCTCAGGAGGGAAACGTCCAGCGCAACGGTCAGGAGATCGTGACCACGGTGTGTGGTGATTGCCACAGCCACGTCCGCATCTGCTATAATCTGGACAAGGGCAAGGGGTTCTGGGAGGCCACGACACGCCGCATGGTCAGCAACGGAGCCCCCATGACCCCGGGCGAGGTCGATGTGGTGGCCGGGTATCTGTCAGGGTTGGAACAGGGATCGCCGCTGGTTTGCAGATAGGGGGGGGATGAAGGGCGATGCATTTTCGAAGAGAGATTTTCCGGCACGCGCTGGAGGAACTCCTGCCGTGAAACAACGGCTCAGCCATCCGGATATGAGCGGACAGGCCACGGCCCTGGAGGTTTATGCGCGCAAGGGGGACCTTCAGGGCGTGCGCAGGACAGCCCGCTCCATGCGCGACCTGTGCAGAGAGCTGGAGCTGGAAAATACAACCCTGACCCGGGGCATGGAGCTGCTGGAACACAGGGTCAGGAAGCTCCGGGCCACCAACGAGCTGACAATTGGCTATTACAGGTCCAGCCTGGACGCCTTTGAGCGGTTTCGAAACGGCATAACCATTCTGCAGAGCCTGCGCAGCTTTGAGGAGCTTCCCAGTGCGCTTGATCAGATCAGGGGGCTTCTCGAGCTGGAAGCAGCAATCCTGGTGCTGGTCCAGGAGGAGTATGCCGGGTATGTTCCAGAGGCCATCATCACCCGGCCCCTGGCTCAGGTGGAGAAGATCCGCCGGGCTCTGAGCCAAAGAGAGGAGGGGGAGGAGAGTTTTCTCGGCCCGACCATTGAGGCGATGGCACGGGGCGGCTTTCTTGAAGAGATCGTGGATTTCCCCCTTGGGGCGGAGAGCGGGACATGCTTCATCAAGGTGCTTCGCGACAAGTACCAGCCCCAGATCCTGATCGGTTTCCTGTTTTTTCTGGACTCCACGTCGGACCGTTACACCAGAGACAAGGCCACGGATTTTCTGGAGCATTTCTGCGACGTCCTGGCCTGGTCCGTGGTGACCATGCGCGACCATGAAAAGCTCGACAGGGACAGGGTCGTGGACGCGCTGACCGGGATGCACAACAGGGCCTATCTGGACCGCCACGCACCACGGCTGCTCGACCTGGCGGACCGCAAGGGGTTCCCGGTCAGCTGTCTGTTTCTGGACCTCAATGGTTTCAAGGCCGTCAACGACACCCTGGGGCACGAGGCCGGGGACCTGCTGCTCATCGAGGTGGGGCACAGGCTCAGGAAAGGGGTCAGGGCCTACGACATCTGTGTCAGGCTCGGGGGGGATGAGTTCCTGGTGCTTCTCCCGGACTCGACCCTCAAGGACGCCCGGCGCCTCTCGGTCCGGTTTCGTGCGTCCCTGGAGGATCTTTCCGTGTCCCGGTGCACCGGCCTGGAGAGCGGGCTCCGGGTTTCTGCGGCCATGGGGGCTTCGGAGCGAGGCCCCGGTCAGAGCCTGGAATCGCTGATGCAGGAGGCTGACCGGGCCATGTACCGGGACAAGCGCAAGGGGTGAGTAAGGAGGTCAGCTCTCGAGTGAGGGGCCGTGAGTGTTCATGACCAGCCGAATCCGTGTCTTTTCTGAAAATTGACATGGGATGGTCCCTTGAACCCGGCAGGTGACTGGGGGAAAATATTCAAGAACGAATTTCAGGAGGAAGTATGCGCGTTGTCAGCCTGCTCGGCAGTCCCCGTCCCAAGGGCAACAGCACAGTCATTGCCAGCCATTTCGCTGCCTGCGCCGCAAAGCACGGGGCCGAGGTGGCGGCGTTTGCCCTGAACACGCTCGACTACAAGGGGTGCCAGGGGTGTCTGGCCTGCAAGACCAAGCTGGACAGGTGCATCGTTGAAGACGACCTGTCAGGGGTCCTGGACGCGGTCAGGGGGTGTGACGTGCTGGTGCTCTCCTCCCCGGTCTACTTCGGGGACGTGTCCGGCCAGCTCAAGTGCTTCATCGACCGCACCTTCTCCTTCCTGACTCCGGATTACGCCACCAGCCAGCAGAAGACCCGCCTGGAGTGCGGCAAGACCCTGGTCTTCATCGTGACCCAGGGCCACCCCGACGAGACAGAGTTCGCGGATGTCTTTCCGCGTTACGAACCCTTCTTCAGGTTGATGGGCTTTGACCGGAGCCACTTGATCAGGGGATGCGGCGTGTACAGCCTGGGCGTGGCCAAAAGGCGGGAGGACATCCTCAGCCTTGCCGAGCGGACCGCGGCCCGTGTGACTGGTTCAAACTCCGACAGGAGCTGATTCCTTGTGCGGGGGTGAGTGAGCATGGTCGCCGTCCTGGCCCTGTTTGTCCTGGCCTATGCCCTGGCAGCACTGCCGGCGGTGCGTCTGGCCGGGAAGCGGATCACAGTCACTGTCTGGGATCTGGCGTTTCCCTTCTCCGGCCCGGCAGCCTGGGTCGTGTTCGAGCGCCTCGGCCTGGGGGGCACGGCAGGGGCGTCCAACTACGTGCTGGAAATGTTTGGTGTAGCGGCGGTCTCGCTGGCCAGTTCCTGGGGCTTTTGGGCCGTGTCTTTCCTGTCACCCGGCACGGCTCGGATCGTATCACGGCTGATCACACTGGTCCCGATCCTGACGGCCCTCATGGCGCGACTGGTCGTGCCGACCCTGCCCTACTGAACAGTGTCGCTTGACGGGGCGGAAAGACTGTTTTTCAGGAGAAGGACAATGCGTGCAGCGGTCACATTGCGAAGAGGGGACTGGTTGGGGCTGGTGGGATGGCTGGCACTGGTTGCGGCAGTGTCCGCATTCGGTTCCATGTTCCGGCCAGGCTCCTGGTACGAGGCACTGGCCAAACCGTCCTTCAACCCGCCGTCCTGGGTATTCGGCCCGGTGTGGACGCTCCTGTACCTGCTCATGGCCCTGGCGGCCTGGCTGGTCTGGAGACGTCGGGAGATGGCAGTCGCGCGCCTGGGGATGGCCCTTTTTCTGGCCCAGCTGCTGTGCAACGGGCTGTGGTCCTGGTTCTTTTTCGGGCTGCAGCGCATCGGCCTGGCACTGGTGGATCTGGTGCTGCTGGTCCTGCTTCTCACGGCCACAGTGGCGGTGTTTGCCCGGGTCCGCAAGGCAGCGGCCTGGCTGCTCGCACCCTATCTGGCCTGGAGCTGCTATGCCCTGGTGTTGAATGCCTGGCTGTGGCGCTTCAACTGACCCCCACCGTTCTCCGGCAGGGAGAATCCGCTTCTATTTCTTGCCCCGCTTGCGCTTGTCACGGATGTAGATCGACTTGGAGTGGCCGTCGCTCTGCACCCGCTCGTCGATGTCGAAGAGCTTTGTGGCAGCGGCCAGCTCGCCCAGCTTGGTGTAGCCGTAGTTGCGGGGGTCGAACTCCGGGGCCTGCTTGGCGATGTTGCTGCCCACCGCCCCGAGGTGCGCCCAGCCGCTTTCGTCGGAGGCGGCCTGCAGGGCGGAGCGGAGCAGGGTGACCAGCTTGGTGTCCCCCTTCAGCTCGTTCACGGTCTTTGGCCTCAGGGCGGGCCCGGCATCCTCCTGAAAGCGCAGCACCTCGGTGAAGATGAACTTGTCGCAGGCCGAGACAAAGGCCTTGGGTGTCTTGTTTTCCCCAAACCCGTAGACCAGCAGCCCCTCCTCGCGGATTCGCGAAGCCAGGCGGGTGAAGTCGCTGTCGCTGGAGACCAGGCAGAAGCCGTCGAAGCGGCCGGTGTTGAGCAGGTCCATGGCGTCGATGATCATGGCGCTGTCAGTGGCGTTTTTGCCCACGGTGTATCTAAACTGCTGCACCGGATGGATGGAGTGCTCCAAAAGGACCGACTTCCAGCCGCTGAGGCTGGGGGTGGTCCAGTCGCCGTAGATCCTCTTGACGCTGGCCAGACCGTACTTGGCCACCTCGGAAAGCAGGGCGTCGGTTATGGACGGCTGGGCATTGTCCGCATCGATGAGCACGGCCAGGCGTTTTGCAGGTGGTTCGCTCGCGTTCATGTCGGATCCCCCGGTTCTCTGTGGGACAGGTGTTTCAGCATGTGGCCGTTGGGGCAAGGTCGCCACAGGGTATCACCGGGCCGCAGGTTCGGCAGGGCCGGGGAC
>CAZQOG010000008.1:7179-43158 GCA_964594925.1 uncultured Desulfohalobiaceae bacterium | reverse complement strand
ATCTGGATGGCCGAGTAGGAGTCGTTGCACTGGCCGATGTCGATGAGCCTGGGCAGGCCGCCGATGGTTCCCAGGTCCTTGTCGAAGAAGCGGAACTTGCCGCAGGCCAGGGTCAGGACCACGCAGTCCTCGGGCACCTTTTCCACGAACTCGGTGTAGTAGTTGCGCCCGGGCTTGGCCCCGTCGCAGCCGGCCACCAGGAAGAAGTGGCGGATGGCCCCCTGCTTGACGGCGTCGATGATTGTGTCGGCCACGCCAAGGACCGCATTGTGGCCGAAACCGACCATTACCGTGCCCTTGTCCACCTCGTCGGTGAAGCCCGGCATGGACAGGGCCATGTCGATGACCGGGGAGAAGTCCTTGTGGCCTCCGGGGCCGGCATCGATGTGGGTCATTCCGGGCCAGCCCACCAGGCCCGTGGAGAAGATGTTGTCCTCGTAGGTCTTCTGGGGACGCTGCAGGCAGTTGGTGGTCATCAGGATCGCCCCGGGGAACTCGGGGAACTCCTTCTGCTGGTTCTGCCAGGCCGTGCCGTAGTGGCCGTAGAAGTGGGGGTGCTTCTTCAGCTCCGGGTAGCCGTGGGTGGGGATCATCTCTCCGTGGGTGTAAATGTCGATGCCCTTGCCGCTGGTCTGCTCGAGCAGCATGTCCAGATCCTTGAGGTCGTGGCCGGAAACCAGGATGGCCTTGTTCCTGCGGTGGCCCAGGGGCACCTCGGTGGGAACGGGGTGGCCGTAAGTCTCGGTGTTGGCCTGATCCAGGAGCTCCATGGCCCGCAGGTTGAGATGCCCCACCTCCAGGGCCAGCCCGACCCAGTCCTCGAGCCCGCGCTCCTGGCCGTCAAAACCAGCGGCCAGCGCCCTGTGGATGCCCGCGTAATGCCCGGGGTCGCTCTTGCCCAGGATCTGGGCGTGGTCGGTGTAGGCCGCCACCCCCTTGAGCCCGAAGAGCACGGTGTGCATCAGGGAGGCAATGTCCGGGCTGTCCGTGGGATAGTCGGTCAACCCGTGCTCACGGGCCTGCTGCAGAAGCCCCTCGACTGTGCCGGCAGGCTGGAAGGTTGCCGGGCCTTCGGGCAGGTTCAGGTCATGCCCGGTGTTTTCGATCATGGCCCTGAGCTCGTCCCGGAAGCGGATGATCTCCTTGATCCTGGTTACGAAGTAGTCCGCGTCGAAGTTGACGTTGGTCAGGGTGGAGAACAGGATCTCGGAGACATAGGCATCGGCCTCCTCGACCACATTCCCTGTTTCCCGCCCCCTGAGGGCCACCAGGCTGAGCCCGCGCAGGGCGTAGGCAGCCAGGTCCTGCAGATCGGCCACCTCCGGCTGCTTGCCGCACACGCCGATCTTGGTGCACCCCTCGCCCCTGGCCGCCTGCTCGCATTGATAACAGAACATCGCATACCTCCTGTAAAGTTCTGATCAGAGTCAGTGTTGCACTTGGTATGACCGGTTCTAGTCGATACACAGGGCGCGGGCTTTGACAGGGATCAAAAATTTCAAGAGTGCGAGGCTTCAGCCGTCTTGAGCTCCTTGAGCGTGGCCAGGATCTCCCCCGGCTCACCGCGCCGGGTGTAGTCCGAGTCCACCTGGCTGAAGACGATCCTGCCGGCCTTGTCCACCACGTAGGTGGCCGGGATGGGCAGGGTCCAGGAGTCGTCCCCGTTGTATTCGGGAAGCACCATGCCCAGCTTCATAGATGCCTTCCTGGCCTCCTCCGTGTAGGTGTACTTCAACCCGAACCGCTCGGCCACGTGGTTCCCCTGGTCCGAGAGCAGCACAAAGGACAGCCCCAGCTCCTCCTTGGTCTGCCTGGTGTGCTCCAGGTCCTGGGGGGAAAGGGCCAACAGCTCGGCGCCGAGCTCCCTGATGCGGGGATAGATCTCTTCAAGGGCACCCAACTGGGTGCGGCAGAAGGGTCACCATTTGCCGCGGAAGAAGACGACGACCGCCGGGCCGCGGACCAGGATCTCGGACAGGGTCACACTGTCCCCGCCAGCCGCGGGCAGGCTGAAGGCGGGCATCACGTCCCCTTTCCGGGTGGCAGTCTCTTCCAGCCCCATTTCCTTCAGGTGGGCCGCGAAATCGGCCATGGCCTGCTTGACGTCCTGTCCGATGGACTGGTCCTCCTGAAACGATTTCTTGATCTCGGCAAGGCGTTCGTTCAAAGACATGGTCTCCTCCTGTGCAGATTGAGAGTTCATTCCAACTGTGAGGGTAGCAAAAAATCGTGCTTTAGGAAGAGGGGCAGCAATGGAACATTTCGACAGTTAAACGCTGCCGCTGGAGGTGAGAGCACTGCTTGCAGATGTGTTTGGGTTGGGTTATGTGCTCAGGGTATCTCATTCTTTTTGTTGCTTTTCTGTTATGGGGTTTGACTGACGTTGAATTTTCTTTCCGAGATGACATACAACTACAGCAGGGCCAGGAAAGAGCGGCATGACTGATGCAGTGACCAGGTTTTCGGGTCAGGGTCTGGAAAAGGCGCCTTCGGGGATCAACGGCCTGGACGAAATCACCGATGGGGGGCTGCCCCGGGGCAGGACCATACTGGTCTGCGGGGGGCCCGGTTGCGGCAAGACCCTGATGGGCATGGAGTTTCTGGTCAAAGGGGTGCTGGAGCACGACGAGCCGGGGGTGTTCATTTCCTTTGAGGAGACTGCGGAGGAGTTGGCAGCCAATGTCGATTCACTGGGCTGGGACCTGAAGAAGCTGACCCGGGACAAGAAGTTTTTCATCGACCACGTGCAGGTCGAGCGCAGCGAAATCGAAGAGACAGGCGAGTATGACCTGGACGCCCTGTTCATCAGGCTTTCCTACGCAGTGGACAGGGTTGGGGCCAGGCGCATCGTGCTGGATACGGTGGAGTCGTTGTTCGGCTCACTGCCCAATGAGCCGGTGCTGCGCTCTGAGCTGCGCAGGCTGTTCCACTGGCTCAAGGAAAAGGGAGTGACAGCCATCATCACTGGTGAGCGGGGCGAAAAGACCCTGACCAGGTACGGGTTGGAAGAGTATGTCTCGGACTGCGTGATCGACCTGAAGCACGAGGTCCACGGGGAGATCACCAACCGCCGCCTGCGCATTGTCAAGTACAGGGGGTCGCGTTACGCCACCAACGTCTTTCCGTTTCTCATCGAGGATTCCGGCATATCCATCCTGCCCGTGACCTCCATCAGCCTGGACTATGAAGTCTCGGGCGAGCGGATTTCCACAGGGGTTCCCGGGCTGGACCGGATGTTTGACAAAGGGGGGGTCCACAGGGGCACGGGGGTGCTTGTCAGCGGCACCTCGGGGTCCGGGAAGACCTCGCTGGGCGGCATGTTCGCCAGTGCCGCCTGCAACCGGGGGGAGCGCTGCATGTTCTTCGCCTTCGAGGAGTCCCCGGATCAGGTCGTGCGCAATCTCGGGGCGATCGGGGTGGACCTGCAGGCCCACCTCGACTCGGGGCAGCTCAGATTTGTGGCCGAGCGCCCCTCGGCCTATGTGCTGGAGCGCCACCTCCTGATCATGCACAGACTGGTGGAGGATTTCCAGCCTTCCTGCGTGGTGGTGGACCCCATATCCAGCTTTCTTTCCGCCGGGTCTGAGATAGAGGTCAAATCCCTCCTGAACAGGTTCGTGGATTTTCTGAAGAACCAGGGGGTCAGCTTTTTGTTCACTGATCTCGACTCCGACCTCACCCACAGCAAGGCCCATTCCGAGGCCTCTTCGCTCATGGACACCATAATCATATTGCGTAATCTGGAAGTGAACGGGGAACGCATCCGGGACCTGCACATTCTCAAGTCCAGGGGCACCCAGCACTCCAACCAGGTGCGGGAGTTCATCATCTCAAGCAGGGGCATCGAGCTCCAGGACATCACCCTTGGTCCGCAAGGAGTTGTGACCGGGTCGGCCCGGCGGGCCAGAGACCTGCAGCAGAAGGCTGATGCCGGCACCGGTATTCGGGAGGCGGGAGAGCAGACCAGGTTTATTCAGCAGAAGCTCGATGTCCTCAAGTCCCAGATAGAGGCCCTGGAATCTGAGCTGAAGTCGGAGCACAATGCGCTGGAGCTTGCTGTGAGGCGTTCATCAGCACCCGGAAGTGATGCAAACAGGTGAGGGGCCGGCCATGTGCAAAGGGGGAGCAGTCAACCCGGGAAATCATGGAGAGCGAAAGGGGAAATCTGATGGGGGAATCATCGGACACGCAGGGTCGCAAAGAGGTGGAGAACGAAGAGCCGGACGCCCCTGAAATCTGGCAGCTGCGGCTTTACGTGGCCGGGCAGACACCCAAGTCGCAGGAGGCTCTGAGCAACCTGAAGCGCATATGCGAGGAGCACCTTCATGGGCGCTACACCATCGAGGTTGTGGACCTGATGGAGAACCCGCACCTGGCCCGTGATCATCAGATCGTGGCCCTGCCCACGCTGGTCCGCAAGCTCCCGCCGCCCATCCGCAAGATCATCGGGACCTTGGCCGACGAGGAGCGGGTGCTCCTCGGGCTGGACATCAACCCCCTGCCAGGCCGTTGAAAAATCCCCGCTGGACTTCGTTGCTTCACCAAGGGCAAACCCTCACGTATAGGGAATACGCTTCGGCCTTGCCCTTGGAGAAGCGCCTTGCCAGCGTGGTTTTTGAACGGCCTGGCAAAGAGGAAGAAGCGTTGAAAAATCCCCGCTGGCCTGCCCTCCGGAGCCTTGTGCGAAGGGGGGACTGCGTTGCTTCGCCAAGGGCAAACCCTCACGTATGAAGAATACGCTTCGGCCTTGCCCTTGGCAAAGCGCCCCATGCCACGGCGGAGCCAAAGCGAAGCCTGGGTTGCCAGCGTGGTTTTTGAACGGCCTGGCAAAGAGGAAGAAGCGTTGAAAAATCCCCGCTGGCCTGCCCTCCGTAGCCTTGTGCGAAGGGGGGACTGCGTTGCTTCGCCAAGGGCAAACCCCTCACGTAAATTGAAGTTGGAAGCTCGAAGCTGGAAGCTGGAAGCAAGAAAGTTAGAAGAAGGAGTGGAGACGGACTTGTCCCGGCGAAGCCCGAGCGAAGACGGAAGCTTATGCGAAGCCTGGGTTGCCAGCGTGGTTTTTGAACGGCCTGCAAAGAGAAAAACATTGAAATCCAAATAGACTGAACATTCAACAGCCGCCGGTGGTCACGATGCCACCGGCGGCACAACACGTTTCTCATGAAGCTGACCTTTCTCGGAACCCGCGGAAACATCGAGGTCCGCTCGAACACCCACCGGCGGCACAGCACCTGCCTGGTGTCCTACAAGCAGGACTCCCTGCTCATCGACCTGGGCAGGGACTGGCTGGACGACCCGCCGGATGTCAGCCCGGATGCGGTCCTGGTCACCCACGCCCACCCGGACCACGTGGGCGGGTTGCAGCACGGCGCGCCCGCGCCCGTCTTTGCCACGGCCGCCTCCTGGAAGGACATGGCCCGTTTGGCAGTGGAGCACAAGAGGACCGTGACCTTGCGGGAGACATTCCACATCGGTGAGTTATCCGCCCAGGCATTTCCAGTTGACCACTCCCTGCTCGCCCCTGCCGTGGGATACCGGATCAGCGCCGGACGGGTGACCATCTTCTACGTGCCGGACGTGGCACAACTCAAGGAACAGGACCGGGCCCTGGACGGGGTGAAGCTCTATGTGGGGGACGGCGCCACCACCCGCCGCATCCTGCTCCGCACCAAGGATGGCACCGCCACGGGCCACGCCCCGATCCAGAACCAGCTGGCCTGGTGCCGTGAGCAGAAGGTGCCCAGAGCCATGTTCACCCACTGCGGCAGCGAGATCGTCAGGAGCGACCCGGACCGGATCAAGGACAAGCTCTCGGATCTCGGCCGCGAGCACGGGGTAGAGGCGGGGTTTGCCTTTGACGGGATGGAGCTGGTGCTGCGCTGAGGAAGCGCTCGGTGGTCAAAAGCGCAGCTTCTTGGCGATGGGCATGCGCCAGCCCGTGCCGAAGGCCCGGTCGGTGATCTTGATGCCGGGGGGGCTTTGCTTGCGCTTGAACTCGGCCAGGTGGACCATGTGCACGACCTTGTCCACCGTGTCCGGATCGAACCCCCTGGCCTTGAGCTCTGCTCCAGACAGGTGCTCCACCAGGTGCAGCTGCAGCATCTCGTCCAGCACCTCGTAGGGCGGCAGGGTGTCCTGGTCGGTCTGGTTTGGGCGCAGCTCGGCCGAGGGGGGCTTTGTCAATACCCGCCGGGGGATGACCTCCCCCCGCTCCCGGTTCAGCCAGCGGCTGATCCGGTAGACCAGGGTCTTGGGCACGTCGGAGAGCACGGCCAGCCCTCCGGACATGTCCCCGTAGATGGTGCAGTAGCCAACGGCCAGCTCCGACTTGTTCCCGGTGGTCAGGAGCATGGAGCCGTACTTGTTGGACAGGGCCATGAGCAGGTTGCCCCGGATGCGGGCCTGCAGGTTCTCCTCGGTCACGTCCCGGGGCAGGCCGGAAAAAGGCTCCTCGAGCGTGGACAGGAAGGAGTCGAAGATGGGCTGGATGGGCATGGTCAGGGTCTTGATACCCAGCCTGGACGCCAGGGCCAGGGCGTCCTCCATGCTGGCCCGGCTGGTGAACGGTGACGGCATGAGCACGCCGAGCACGTTGCCGTTCCCCACGGCCTCGACCGCCAGGGCCGCGGTGAGGGAGGAGTCGATGCCGCCGGACAGCCCGAGCAGGACCGTTCGGAAACCGCACTTGCGCACATAGTCCCGGGTGCCCAGCACCAGGGCCTGCCAGATCTCCGCTTCCGGGGTGTAGCTGTCAGGCGCGATCTCCCCCCCCTCTTGAAGGTCCACGACCAGCACATCCTCCTCAAAGGGGGCGGCCCGGGCCGTGAGCGTGCCCTGTGCATCGAATGCGCAGCTCCTGCCCGGAAAGACCAGGTCGTCGTTGCCCCCCACCTGGTTGCAGTACAGCACCGGAACCCGGTTGCGCGCCGCAAGCCCCGTGAAGATGGCTTCCCTGACCCGGTGCTTGCCGGTCACGAAAGGCGAGGCCGACAGGTTCAGGACCAGGTCCACCTGCTGGGAGGCCAGGACCTGGACCGGGTCGAAGTCATAGCGCCTGGAGCGCCAGAACTCCTTGTCGTTCCAGACATCCTCGCAGATGGTCACCCCGATGCGCCGCCCCTCGAGCTCGAACCAGCCCGGCTCTCTGGATGGCTCGAAGTAGCGCTCCTCGTCGAACACGTCGTAGTTGGGCAGCAGGCACTTGCGGAACCTCTGACCCGGCTCCCCGTTCCGGAGCAGCACGGCGCTGTTGAAGAGCTCACGCCCCCTGGGGGCGGGGTTGGGTTCGGCCAGTCCAACCAGCAGGGACCGGTGGTCCGACGTCAGGCGGGCAAGCTCCCCGAGCAGCTCCCAGCTCCTGGAGACAAAGGCCTTGTTCAAAAGCAGGTCCATGGGCGGGTAGCCCATCAGGGCCATCTCCGGGGTCACGCACAGATCAGCTCCCCGTTCAAAGGCCTGCAGAGCGGCCTGCTCGATCCGGACGGCATTGCCTTCCAGATCCCCCACGGTCGTGTTCAGCTGCAACAGGGCGATTTTCATCCCTGCCCCCGCCGGGAAGGGAAAGCTCGAAGCTGGCCTGCCCTCCGTACCTTCAGCGTAGGGGGGATGCTGGAAGCTCGAAGAAAATCAGAAGAGAATAGCTGCAGCAGGAAAGGGCTCCCGGGTTGTGAATACGAGCCGGTTTGATAAAATTCTTTGTAAGGCATTGAAAAGGCAGGATTTCGTCCCTTCTGGACGAGGTAGCGTTCGAAGTTGGAAGTTCGAAGCTCGAAGGAAGAGATAAGAATATAACTTTCAAGTTTCATACTTCTTGTTTTGCTTCCAGCTTCCAGCTTCGAGCTTCGAGCTTCCAGCTCCAATTTACGTGAGGGTTTGCCCTTGGTGAAGCAACGCAGTCCCACCTTCGCACAAGGCTACGGAGGGCAGACCAACGGGGATTTTTCAACGGCCTGCTACACGACGAACTCACCGTTTTCGTAAATGACCACGCGGCTCCCGTCCCTGAGCTCGGCCGTGACCCGCTTCTGCTCCGTGTTCACCAGGTCCCAGTGCAGGGCGGAGTCATTGAACCCCAGGGCCCTCTTCGTGTCCGCGTTCAGCTTGGCAGGGTCGCCTGTGAATGTGTCGGCGTAGGAAGCCCCCACCGCGATGTGGCAGTTGCCGTGCTCCCCGCCGAAGTTCTCGTCGAACAGGGTGTGGGCCATGAAGGTGTCGATGCGGGAAAACCTCCTGTCGGTCAGGGAGAACTCCCCCAGCCGGTTGGCGCCCTCGTCCATGGTCAGCTGCTTGCGCACGAAGTCCTCCCCCTCCTCGGCCTGGACGCCCACGGCCACGCCCCTGTCAAACTCCAGCCGGACCCCGCGCACGTAGTTGCCGCTGCGAAACGAGGGCTGGTCCGCGAAGAAGACCCCGCTGGTACCCCGCCAGTCCGGGGAGATGAACAGCTCGAAGCTGGGGATGTTGTGGCCGGAAACCCCTATCCAGCGCCGCTGCTCCCCGGGAGTCACCCTCAGGTCGCAGTGCTCGGATGCAATCGTGAAAGAGGCCACGTCCAGGGCATTGAGCCTGTCCTTGATCGCACCGGCCCGCTCATAGATCCGTTCCCATTCGGCAATGGGGTCCTCGGTGTCCAGGTAACAGGCCCGGACGATCTGGTCCCGGTACTCGGAAAAGCTGATCCCCGCGTTTCTGGCCAGCTCTTCCGTGGGCAGCAGGCAGAGTGTCCAACCGAACTCGCCCCTGCCTTCGCGAAGGTCCAGCACGTCCCGGTACTTCTTGCGGGCCACCGCACTCATGCCGATGCGGGAGGGGTCCACATCCCTTAAGTGGGTCAGGGACTCAGGAGCCAGCAGGGACATGGAGCCGTTCAGGTTTTTATAGAGCTCCATCTCACCCGGCACGTCGAAAACGAGCTGCTCCTCCCCGGCCTTGGCAAAGAAGGAGTGCTCCATGGACGGGGTCGGACTCAGCCGCTGCACCGGGTGGATGCCCTGACCCACAAGCCGGTCGTAGATCACCTCGGCCAGCGGGATGCCGGCACGGTCGAATCGCAGCAGGACAATGTCTTCCGGGGCATAGTCCTCTGCCCTGGCCGTTTTCATGCCCCACATCAGCACGTCGGCATAGCGCTTGAGTTGCTGGTCGTTGAACATATCGGAATCATTCTCCTTGTTGATTTGCAAACCCGGCCCCATTGCCGGCAAAGAAAGAAGCGTTTTCACAGCTCAGTGGCAAAGTCAATCAGCTGCCGCTCTTCCGTGGAACGCGTGACCACCACCCGGCTCGGGCTACCAAAAACAAGGGGGCGGCCCCACTTGGAAGCCGCCCCGTGTCATGTCAGGATCGTGGTGTCCGTCCCGGCTCAGGGGTTCAGCTTCTTCTCCTGAGGAAAGACCGGGAGATACCGGTAGGTCAGGCTGATGACGATGGCGCCGTAGCAGACGATCATCAGCGAGGTGGACCACTCGGTCCAGTTGGGGATGTAGGTGAACCACCTGTCAAAGGGCATGACCGGATGGGCGAGGGACTGCACGGTGAACACGAATCGGTTGATGGTCACGCCGGCGCAGACCAGGATGCCCGCGAGGTAGAGCAGGATCGGGGTGTTGCGCAGCCTGGGGATGACCAGCAGGAAGGCCGGCAGGATGCCGCAGATGCCGAGCTCGGTCCACAGCAGCCACTTGCCGTACACGTTGTTGAACACCTGGTCGAAGGTCAGCCCCATGTGGTGCAGGGTGTCGGTGGCCCAGGCCCAGGTGTCCAGGATCTTGAAGAACAGGTAGATGCAGAGCATGAACCCGGCGATCTTTCCCATCAGGGCCTTGACCTTGAACTCCACCAGCTTCTTGCCCGTCAGCAGCTCGATCACCTTGCAGATCAGGACGGTGAACAAGGGGCCTGCGGAAACCGCCGAGAGAACGAACAGGAAGAAGGTCCAGGGCCAGATGAAGAATCCCTCGCGAAAGGCAAAGGGCCGGCCGAAGAGCACGCCGTACATGCCCCCCAGGGAGCCCTGGTGGAAGAAGGAAAGGAAGGTCCCCACACCCGCGAACAGCGGCATGTGGATGTGGAAGTTGTGGGACAGCTTGTGGATGAACTTTACCTTGTCCAGCTGCCTGTTCTCCAGGATGATGGGCACAAACTCGATGATCAGCACCATCAGGTAGCAGGTGATGCAGAAGATAACTTCTGTCAGCATGGAGTGGACATTTGGGTGCCAGTAGCCGAACCAGGCCCGCAGCGGCTGCCCGATGTCCAGGGTCAGGATGAGCATGGCCCCTGAGTAGCACAAAAACCCGATGATGACCGCCAGGTTGACGATGTTCTTGAGCTGCTCGATGCGGATGATGTACTTGAGGAACCCAGTAAAAAAGGCTCCCGCACCCAGGGCGATGACCGCCAGGTCAAAGGTGATCCACAGCCCGAACCCAAAGTAGTTGTCCAGCCCTGAGGCCCCGATGCCTTGAGAAAAGATGGTGAAGGCCCCGTAGGCGCCCCAGAGCAGCCCCAGGCTCAAAAAGCCGAGCCAGCCCAGGAACACGAGCAGGGAGCCCCGCCGGGCATATTCGGGAATGAGTTTTTCGTCGATCATGTCCTACCCCCCCTGATGCGGAGTGATGTTATCCGGATATGCCTCGCCCGTGGCCGAGAGGTCCCTGAGGGTCTCGTGCTCCAGGTAGTTGTCCCCCTGGCGGCGCACCCACTCCCGGTCGCTCAGGTAGTAGACCTGGGGCTCGGTCCCCAGGCGTTCGAGCAGCCTGAAGGCCCTGGGGCTCTTGGCCAGCTTGGCCACCTCGTGCTCTGGGTTCTGCAGGTCGCCGAAGGTGATGGCCCCGGTGGGACAGACCTCTGCACAAGCCGTGGTGTAGGCGTCCTCGGGCAGGTGCAGGGGGTTGCCACCCTCCACGCGGGCCTTGGCCTTGGCCGCCTGGTAGCGGTGATGGCAGAAGGTGCACTTCTCCACCACGCCCCTGGGCCGGACCGAGACAAAGGGCGTCAGCACCTTGTCCATGCCCTCCGGCCAGACAGGGTCGAACCAGTTGAAGACCCTGGCGTGGTAGGGGCAGGCCGCCATGCAGTACCGGCAGCCGATGCAGCGGGGGTAGATCTGGCTGACGATGCCCCCCTCTTCGTCCTTGGTGGTGGCAATGACCGGGCAGACCGTGGAGCAGGAGGGGTTGCCGCACTGCATGCAGGGCCGCGGCAGGTAGGCGATATCCTGTTCCGGAAACTTCTTGCCGTTGTTCAGTTCGTAGACGATGAGCCAGTGAACGCTCCTCAGCCGGTCAAAGGTCTCCTGAGGCGGCGCGATGTTGTTCTCGGCCATGCAGGCCACCATGCAGGCCCCGCACCCCGTGCACTTGTCCACGTCGATCGCCATTCCCCATTTAACCTCGAAATGATGATGCACTAACATAGTAGCCATGACTACGCCCTCTGTCGGCTAGATTTTTTCAACTTTGACCCGGGTGCCTGTCCATTGAAAGACCCCGGCCTCTTTCTTGGGAGTCAGGAGCTGGGAGGCGTTTGCCCCCTTGCCCCGGATGTACTCGTCCCAGGCCGTGTGGCCGAAACCGAGCGGGACGAGCACCGCTCCCGTCATCACGCCTTCGAAGACGTCGACCGTGGCCTGGATCTCGCCGCTCGGGCTTGCGACAGTGACCTTGTCGCCCTTTCCCACGCCGATGGTCTCGGCGGTGGCGCTGTTCATGCGCACGAACATGTCCCCGCCCTGGATCTCGGTCTCTGAAACGGCCAGGAGACCTCCCGGGGGGGTGGCCATCATCCTGCTGCCTGTACGGGTGGGGGAGGTGGCCACCAGGGACAGGGGGTAGCCGCCATTGTCCTTCATCCCGGCCATGTCCTCCATGGCCCCGTTCCAGATGGTCAGGTCGGCCTGGAAGACCTGGGTGTTCGACGTCCAGGCGTTCCCCCGCTTGAGGTTGCGCACGTTCCCTCCCAGGGCCTTGGCCTTGGCCTCGATCACGGCATCGAACTTCCTGGCGCCCAGGTCCATGCCCATTGCCCTGGCCAGGCCGAGGATGACATCGCCGGTTGGCCGGGTGTCCAAGGCCTGTTCGGCAACAGGGGTGTTCACGCTGTAGACGGCCATGGAAGCGCCGAAGGGGCTGTAGGAATCGTCGGCCCTCTCCAGGAAATGGGCGTTTGGAAGGATCAGGTCGCACGAGGCTGCTGTCTCGTCCATGAAGGAGCTGAAGCTGACCTTGAAGGGGACCTTGTCCAGGGCTGCTGCAGCCTTGGCCGCCCCGGGGAGTGAGAAGTAGGGGTTTGCTTCGTAGACCAGCAGCACTTCGGGCGCCCTGGTCTGCCCCTGGGAGATTCGGTCCAGGTAGTCCACCAGGCTCTTCGTGCGCAGGCTGGAGACGGCCGTGGCCCCTGAGACGACAGCGGGAGCCTCGGGAACTGCGGTCACGCCGCCGGGCTTGTTGATCCGGTTCAGCAGGATGTTCAGGCTCATCCCGGCCATGAGGTCGAAGGGGCTGGCGCCCTGGCCGGCTACCGACCCGGTCACCACCACCGGCCGGGAGGCGCCGGAAAGGCCGCGTGCCAGCTCCCTGATGGTGCCCACCGGCAGGCCGGTCTTCTGCTCCGCCTTTTCCGGGGTGTACTCGCTGAGGACGAACTGCTCGTAACGGTCCAGCCCCCCTACGCCAAAGGGCATGTTCCCGGCCCGCAGCAGGTGGTAGGCCATGGACAGGGCCAGGTGCCCAAGAGCGTCCTGGTCCACGGCGACCCACTTGCCGCACACCACCGAGGTCGAATTGGCGGCCGGGCCGGCATAGATGTAGTCGGCCCCGGGATTGGCGGCAAAGGCCTTGCTGTTCTTGACCACCGAGCCCCAGCCGCCCAGCATGTCGGCCCCCAGGATCAGGACGTGGTCGGCCCGCTCCAGGTCGTATCCGACCTGGCCCCTGCCCCCCATCCATTCCTGCCAGACCAGGGCCTGGGTGGAAGCGTCCCCTGGGAAGAGGTACATGTCCGAGGATCCCAGCCCGGAGAGAAAGGCCGAGAAAACCTCGTTGATCGAGCTGGTCTCGTCCCCGCTGATGCAGGCCACGGAGCCGTTGGCGGCGCCAAGCCTGTCCGCGAGCATCTTGTCGGCCTCTTTCCAGGACAGGGGTTCGAAACCGTTGCCGTTTTTCTTCATCGGGCCCGTCACCCGGGACGGGCTGGCCAGCAGCCTGACCGAGGCGGCGCCCAGGGGCTCGAGACCCCCCCGGCTCAGGGGATGGTCTTCATCCCCGTAGACCTGGCAGGGTTTGCCGCCCACGGTCTGGATTTTGACCCCGTACTCGGGCCCGCCCAGCTTGACCACGGCCGCCTTCTGCCCCAGCGCCCCATCCGGGAGCTTGGGGACCCAGGGCCAGTTCTGGGTCCAGATGGAAATGTCGTCGATGGGTTTCCACATCATGGGGGTGAGCATCCACCCGGCCGCGCCACCCAGGACAAACATCAAGAAACTTCTGCGATCAAGTCCCATTTTCCGTTCCCCCCTTACATGTGGCAGATGTAGCATGCGTTGCTTGCGCCGCTCTCGGCATGGCAGCGCTCGCACTTCCACATCTTCATCGTCTGTTTGGTGTATCCGGTGAGCCGGTGCTCGAAGTAGGGAGGCATATCATCGCTGGAGCCCACGTCCGGATGACACTCGGTGCAGTCGAACATCTCGTGGGCCACGTGGGAGAAGTAGACGTTGTCCGGCTGCTTCTGGTAGACCAGCCACTCGACCTCCTTCCCGGTATCCACGTAATTCTCCACGAAGTAGGCCTCCTCCTCGGTCATGCCAAGCGGCATGGCGTGGCACTCAGCGCAGGACTCCGTGGTCGGGATCCCTGCATAGCTGCCGTCGTCCCGGTTGTAGTGACACTCTTCGCAGCTCATCATGGCCGCTTCCTGGTGCGCCAGGTGGCTGAACCGGAACGGCTGCTCCTTCTCGGTGTACATGAGCCTGGGATAGGCCAGCCACCCCAGGGCCACCGAGGCCACGAACCCCACGAGAAACGGGATCACGATCGCGCCCCTTTGTCGTGACAAACGATTTTCCTCCATACTCCCTTCCCCTCATGAAGTAGGATTGACCGAGGTTCCCCGCCCGGGGCAGAGGGCCGACTCAATCTCACCTGTTAAAAAATTTCACGGAAAAAATTTTGAAATAACTATGCAAGAGGCCCTTGCAGTGTCAAGTGATAATGAAAAAATTCACGAATTTAACAGCCCGCGCACCTCCCCTTGAAAATCCGCCTGGACTGCTGGACCGGGACCTCCCAAGCCCGGTCAATAGCTGAACGGGGTCTGGAATTCAGACCAGCCCGGCCAGCCCCTGTCCCTTTCCGACAGAACCGGCTCCTCCACCTGCCAGGGCACATCCAGGTCGGGGTCGTCCCAGGCAAGCCCTCCCTCGCTCTCAGGGGCGTAGACCTGGTCGACCTTGTACTCGACCTCCGTGCCCGGCTCCAGGGTCAGGTAGGCGTGGCCAAACCCCTTGGGAACCAGGATCTGACGGAAGTTGTCCTGGGAAAGCTCCACCTTGAGCCACCTGCCAAAGCCGGGCGAGCCCCTGCGCAGATCCACGACCACGTCCAGGACCCGACCCCGCACCACCCGGACCAGCTTGGCCTGGCTGAACGGCGGGGCCTGGAAGTGAAACCCCCTGAGCACACCGGCCTGCTCGGACCGGGCGTGGTTGTCCTGGACGAACGAATAATCCAGCCCCTGCCGGGCAAAGGCCTCCCTGCTGTAGCTCTCGAGAAAAAAGCCCCGCTGGTCACGAAAGACCTTCGGCTCCAGGATGTAGACCCCTGGAAGGTCCATGGCCGTAAACCGCACCGTCCCCCCTGCTCTTCCAGTCTTTGCCCGGTCCAACCGCAACGGCTGAACCAGGACCCCTCCATCTGACCTGCCCACATCACACCGAATCACCGGCGGTACCGCCGATTCATGGAGCTCTGCACCCCGGCCAAACGCACAGCCCCGACCGTGCCAGGAAAAATCACCCGGAACCTAAACCACCGGCCTCTTATCGTCAAAGCCTTGGGCCTCTTGTCCGGACATTCAGCGGTTGTTTTTCTTGAGCTGGCTCTCCAGGCCCGCCACGGCCTCCACCGGCAGAACAAAGGCGATGCCGGTGCCGGGCTCGTGGAACCGGCCTGCCTCACGGATGGCCTCGAGCACCGGGTTGAGGCTGTCCTGGTTGACCAGAAAGAGGATGACCTCGGTGCGGATGTCCAGGCTGAGGCCGAAAAATGTCTTGGCTTCCCGCACGCCCGTGCCCGAGGCGGGGATGATCGTGGCCCCGGTGGCCCCGACCTTCTTGGCCGCCTCCACGACCTTGTCCGACAGATCCGGCTTGAGCATGGCCACGATGCATTTGAAATCCATGGGAGCCTCCTGGACGAAATGTTATACTGCAGTTTTTTGCAAGCGTCCTGCAGATCGCTTGCGGCGGCCCACCACCAACTGGACCACCTGGGCATAACCCAGCACTGAAATTATTGGAAACAGACTGGCGAAGGCGATCAGCCCAAAGCCGTCCAGGACCGGGCTGCGACCGGGGATGTTCGAGGCCAGCCCCAGGCCCAGGGCGGCCACCAGGGGCACCGTGACCGTGGAGGTGGTCACCCCACCCGAGTCGTAGGCCAGGGGGATGATCATCTTCGGGGCGAAGAAGGTCTGCACGGCCACGATGATATACCCGGCCAGGATGTATATGTACAAGGGTGTGCCGCTGACGATGCGAAAGGTGCCCAGGGAGATGCCGACGGCCACTCCCACGGCCACGGCCAGCCTGAGTCCCAGGGAGGTCACGGCCCCCCGGGAAGCTTCCTGGGCCTTGAAGGCTACTGCGATCAGGGAGGGCTCGGCAACCGTGGTGGAGAAGCCGATCAGAAAGGCGAACAAGTAGATCCAGCCATAGGCGGACCACTGTACAACGCCGCCTCCCTGAGCCGCCTCCACCAGCTGCAGGGCCATGGCCCTGCCTATGGGGAACAGGGCCAGATCCAGCCCCCCCAGGAAGCAGGTCATGCCCACCAGCACCAGGAAAAAACCGAACAGGATCCTTCCGAACCTGGGAATGGACCGCTTGACCACGACCCGCTGGAAAAAGACCAGCAGGGCCAGGACCGGGATGACATCCCGTGCGGTGGCCAATAACAGCCAGATGGGGTCGAACAGCTTGTCCATACCGCCTCTAGTGGTACAGAAGTCCGAAAAGCATGACAAAGATCATGGGGGTCAGTGAGGCCAGGGCGATGAGCCCGAAGCCGTCCACCAGCGGGTCCCTGCCCCGGATGGTGCGGGCCAGGCCCACCCCCAGTGCCGTGACCAGGGGCACCGTGACCGTGGAGGTGGTCACCCCGCCCAGGTCGTAGGCAAACCCCACGATCTCCTGGGGGGAGAACACGGTCATGACCATGACCAGCACGTATCCCCCCACGATGAGCACCGGCAGGGGCCAGCCGCGCAGGATGCGCAGCACCCCCACGACAATGGCCACGCCCACGGCCAGGGCCACGGTCAGGCGCACCCACAGGGCGTAGCTTTCCAGGGACTGGGGGGAGGAGCCGATCAGCCCAGCCTCGGCCGCTGCCCGGGCTCCCTCCCTGGTCACGGCAATCAGGGCCGGCTCGGCAACCGTGGTGCCGAACCCCAGGGTGAAGGCGAAGAGCAGCAGCCAGAACAGGCTGCCCTTGCGCGCGAAGTCCTCGGCCAGGAGCTCCCCCAAAGGGAACAGGCCGATGTCCAGGCCGACCACGAACAAGGCCAGCCCCACCACAACCAGCCCCAGGCCGATCAGGGTGGTGGTCAGCTCTGGAAAGGGCTGGCGCAGCACCAGGGCCTGGAAGACCACGATGACCAGGATGATCGGGGCCAGGTCACGGCTGGCACCGAGCAGGGCCCGTCCCAGGGCGGTGAGCAGCTGTTTGTGTACCGGTTGCAAGGGGGGTCCGTTTTCAGATGCTCAAAGGACTGCCGGGCCGGCCGGGGGTGCCCGGACTCATGACTTTTCCCCGCTCCGTCCTTTCCCGGGGCCATTGTTCGGGGCTCGACACTTTTCACAGCGCAGACAGGCCGCAGACCGGTCCCTGGGAACAACCTGCCTGTGCCCGCACACCGGGCACACCAGGGTCCTCGCCAAAATTTTTTTGATGGTTTCCATGAAGACTATGGACATTTCACATGTTCTTTCATGCAACTTCCTTGTTGGCGGGCGAGACCGTCCCGGGCACAGCAGGCTCAGCCACTTGTGTCTGAAAAGAGCGATTTCCACAACACCTTTTGACCCCTGCCCTTCCAAGGTGCACCGGTCGTGGAAAGCAAAATCATATCATCTCACCGGTCACCCGCCTGCCGTCTCTTGGGTGCTTCCCGCTCTGTGCCACTGTACTTTTGAGCCGGGTGCAGGCACTATCTGAACTGACCCGGCAATATCCTGCAGCGCACTGAGTGCCGCCAACCCGGAGTCCTACCGAGCCCGGCTGTCAAAGAGTCACATGAAGTACCTGCCCTCCCAGCTCATGTTCCTCCTCCAGGATCGTCGAACCCGACGCAACATCCGCTCCCTGTCCGAGTTCCTGCTGGTCCTTTTCCTGGTCATCACCGCCTACAGCGTGATCTTTCATTTCCTGATGCAGTACGAGGGCAAGGAGTTCTCCTACGTCACCGGCTTCTACTGGACCCTCACGGTCATGTCCACGCTCGGTTTCGGGGACATCACCTTCAGCAGCGATCTGGGACGCCTCTTCTCCATGGTGGTCCTGCTCTCAGGGATCATCTTTCTCCTGGTCATGCTGCCCTTCACCTTCATCCAGTTCTTTTACGCCCCCTGGCTCGAAGCCCAGTCCAAGACACGGGTTCCGCGGAAGGTGGCGGAAGGAACCTCCGGACACGTGGTCATGACGGCCTTTGATCCCATCACCATCGCCCTGATTGAGACCTTGCGAAAATACCAGCACGACTATGTCGTTATCCTCCCCGAGGTGCAGCAGACCCTGGACCTGAAGGACCAGGGCTACAAGGTCATGGTCGGCGACCTGGACGACCCGGGCACCTATCGGAGCGCCGGGGTGAAGCAGGCGGCCCTGGTCGTGGCCGTGAACGACGACATGAAGAACACCAACATCGTCTACACCGTGCGCGAAATCGCTCCCGAGGTGTCCATCGCTGCCAATGCCGACCTGGACGAATCCGTGGACATCCTGCGCCTGGCGGGATGCACGCACGTCTTCCAGTTCATGAACATGCTGGGCCGCTCCCTGGCAAGGCGCACCCTGGGCGGGAGCATGCGCTCCAACGTCATCGGCAGCTTCGAGGACCTGCTCATTGCCGAGGCCCCGGCCATGCGCACCGACCTGGTGGGCAAGACGGTCCGGGAGTGCGGGCTGCGCGAGGCCACCGGGGTCAACGTGGTCGGGCTGTGGGACCGGGGACATTTCACCCTGCCCCGGCCGGACACGACCATTGATTCGACCACGGTTCTGGTCCTGGCCGGGTCAGAGGAACAGCTGGAAGCCTACGACGACCTTGTTGGCGAGGTGAGCGCCCCTGTTTCCGCACCGGTCCTCATCCTTGGCGGCGGCAGGGTGGGCAGGGCAGCGGCCGCAGCCCTGCGCGAACGGGGCGTGGACTACCGCATCGTGGAAAAGAACCCCAGGGTTGCCCAGGGCGAGAAGAACCTGATCACAGGCAGCGCCGCCGACCGGGACACCCTGGTCAGGGCCGGGATCAACGAAGCTCCCTCGGTGTTCATCACCACCCACACCGACGACGTGAACATCTACCTGACCATTTACTGCCGCCGGCTGCGGCCCGACATCCAGATCATCAGCCGGGCCACACTCGACCGCAACATCACCGTGCTGCACTCGGCCGGGGCCGACCTGGTCATGTCCCACGCCTCCATGGCCGCAAACACCATCATCAACCTGCTCTCCCCGGGCAAGGTGCTCATGCTCACGGAAGGGCTGAACATCTTCCGTGTCCCGGTCCACCCCGACCTGGAGAAGAAGTCCCTGGCCGGGAGCGGGATTCGGGAGGAAACGGGCTGCAGCGCCATCGCCGTGGTCCGGCAGGGGCAGGTGGAAATCAACCCCGACCCCGGCCAGCCGTTGAAAAAGGTCGACGAAATGATCGTCATCGGCACTGCCGAGGCTGAAAAGTGCTACATGCAACGCTACTCATGAGCCATCGGCTTCCACGCACTGAAGTTCCGGCAAGGTCTCTGCATCCATGATTTTTAAACCTGCTTGATCAACATCAACGACAACCCATCGCATTCGAGAACCTATGGAAGAACTGTTCAACCCGGTCTGGCTGCTACTGGCTACGGCCAGGGACGTCATACCTGTCCTGGCCCTGCTGGTATTCTTCCAGAAAGTCGTGCTCAGACAACCCATCCCCAGGTTTGGCAGGATCATGTTCGGGTTTATCCTGGTGCTTACGGGCATGACCTGCTTTCTGGGAGGGCTCGATCTGGCGCTTTTCCCTCTGGGGCAGGCCATGGCCCGGCAACTGGTGGAGGCCGTCCAGGCAGGGGGGGCGGAACAATGGTTCGCTTACGCCTGGGTCTACCTGTTCGCCTTTCTGGTCGGTTTCTCCACGGCAATTGCCGAACCCTCCCTGATCGCCGTGGCCCACAAGGCCCAGAATGCATCCCGGGGGGCTGTCTCCTCCATGGGGCTCCGTCTGGCGGTTGCAATCGGGGCTGCCATCGGCATCTCCCTGGGAACATTTCGGATTGTAACCGGCACTCCCTTGTACCTCTATATTCTGGGCGGGTATGTCATCGTGGCCGTGCAGACCTTTTTCGCCCCGAAGATGATCATTCCCCTTGCTTATGACTCCGGCGGGGTGACCACCTCCACGGTCACGGTCCCCCTTGTGGCGGCCCTGGGCTTGGGGCTGGCCACGAACATCCCCGGCCGCAGCCCGATCCTGGATGGGTTTGGCCTCATCGCCCTCACCTGCCTGTTCCCCATCATCGCGGTGCTGGGCTATGCCCAGGTGGTCCAGTGGGTGGTGAACCGCCGCCAGCAAAGCCAGGAAAAGATGCGCCAGGCCGCTTCATGACATTTCCCGATCTGCTCAGCCCGTGTGGTCAGAACCACTCTCTCGTGGTGCGTCTGTGATTTGAATGAAGGATGGCACGCTAGCCGGGCGTCTCCGGCAGGCGGCAGCCCTTCATTGCCTGGCTGGCCAGCCCCGCCCCGGCTTGCTCGTACATGTTGTAGGCGGTGCACACCCCCATGGACGAAAGCTCTTCCACCTCATCGGGGTAGCGTGCGATAGCCGCCACCGGGCAATCGAGCCCCAGGTTGCGGAGCTGCTTGACCGCGAACACATTGCCCTGGTGGTTGGGCATGGCCAGGATGATAAGCTCCAGCTCCTGGTCCCTCTTCAGCTTGCGCCAGAACTCCGTGTCAGAAGCATCCCCCAGAATGACGTTGCGACCCTGCTCCCGATTGAGGTCCACCCGCTCGGGAGCGTGCTCCACCCCGGCGACCCGCCCGTCGAACACCTTGACCAGCTCGTCGTAGGCACCGATTCCGACCCGCCCCATGCCGAAGACCACCACCTGCACCGAACCCAGGTCAATGGGGGCGTCGTGGGGGTGACACCACTCCCGTTCAAAACGGCACAGCCACCCCCCCGCCTTCTGGTACACCCGTTCCGAGGCCTGGCTCAGGGGGGCGCCGAGGGCGAAGCTCAGGCTCACGGTGAGGGCCATGACCAGCAGCCACTCCGGGGGAATGAGCATCTGGGACGCGGCAATGGCGGCCACGATCAGGCCGAACTCCGAGAAGTTGGTCAGCGCCAGGGAGGCGAACAGGCTGGTGCGGGCGCGCAGCCCGAAAAAGCTGACCACGGCGTGGTAGACGGCCGTCTTGAAGGGCAGGAGCAGGCACAGGAGAAGGGCGGCCAGGAGCATCTCCAGGGTAGGCACCCCGCCCATGCCGATGGACAGGAAGAAACCCACCAGCATGAGCTCCTTGAACCCGAAAAGGGCCTTGGACAGGGAGGAGGCCCTGGGGTGGCCGGCCACCAGCACCCCCACGGCCAGGGCGCCCAGGTCGGGCTTGAGGCCCACCAGGGCGAATCCCTCGGCACCCACTCCCAGGGCGAGGAACAGCCCGAAGAGGATGAACAGCTCCCCCCGGCCCGAGATGTCCATGAGGCGGTAGAGCAGGGGCCGAAGCAGGGGCAGCCCAAGCACGGCCAGGGCCCAGGGGCTGGGGACCTTGCCGGCCGAAATGCTCAGGTAGAGGACAGCGAACAGGTCCTGCATGATGAGGATGCCGATGGCGATCATGCCATAGAAGGCCGTCATATCACCCCTTTCCTCGAGCACCTTGACCGCGAACACGGTGCTGGAAAAGGCCAGGGCAAATCCCAGCACCAGGACGGCCTGCCAGGAAAGCTCCAGCAGCGGGGAATCGATCCACTGCCGTGCCAGGAGCAGTGCCCCGGACATCAGAATGGTGGTCAGGACCATCTGGGCGGTGGCGCTGGCCCAGATCTCCGGCTTGAGCAGGCCGCGGATGTCCAGCTTGAGGCCGATGGAGAAGAGCAGCAGGGTGATGCCCAGGTCAGAAATCAGGTCCAGCCCGGGAGGGGGTGCAAGACCAGCCAGGTTGTAGGCGAACCCGGCCAGCAGGAAGCCCACCATTGGGGGCAGCCCGATGCGTGTCAGGGCCAGGCCGAAGCCGTAGGCAAAGCTCACCAGGATGACCAGCACGCTCTTCCTCCGCGTTGGGTGAAAGATCCGGGACGGACAGGGACCACGCTTTGAAAGCAATCCCTGCTGAAAAAATCGGGGCCCTGGGGCACCCCGGACGGACAGGGTTCGGGAACCTTGGGTGCCCGGTGTGAATATGGCGGAGGGGGAGGGATTCGAACCCCCGGGCCCCGTCAGGGGCCAGCGGTTTTCAAGACCGCCGCCTTCGGCCGCTCGGCCACCCCTCCGCTCTTCAGAGTGACAAGTCAGAACATGTAAAGCAAGTGTGCCGGGGGATCAAGCCGGACAGCCACCTTCATACGTAGTGCCCACCAGGGGGACTGCCGTTGCCTGGCCCCGCTCCAGGCGCACCTGCTGATGAAAAATTGCCGGGAGCCCTTCCCGGTCGTGGCTGGCGCAGACAAGGGTCACCCCGCTCCGGGCCAGACCTTCGAGCAGCCGGCGCAGCACATCCCGCCCCTCAGGGTCCAGCCCGCTCAAAGGTTCGTCCAGGAGCAGCACCCACGGCCGCCTGATTACGGCCCTGGCCAGGACGACCCGCTGCTTCTGGCCGAAGGACAGGGCACCGTAGCGTTGGTCCGCGAAGCCGCCAAGACCCAGGATGGCTGCGGCACCATCCGCCGCCTTTCGCCCTGGGGAGCCGGCGAAAAGCGGGGACCGGCGGGCAATTCTGAGGCTCTGCTCCAGCAGATCGGCCGCTGTCCGGTCAGGGTCGAGCTTGTCCACCTGGTGCTCGGGACAGGCATAGCCCATGGCCTGCCTGCGGCACCAGGCATCGCAGGCCGCCGGGAGGAAGGGCCGCTCGACCCCCTTTCCGGCGTAAGGGGCCAGGTCGCCGCGCAGCAGCCTGAGCAGCGTGGTCTTGCCCGAACCGTTGGGCCCGGTCACCAGGGTGTGCCCCCCCTCACGCAGTGCCCACTGCCCCACCTGGAGCACCCGCCGCCCCCGGATGCGCACCTCGGCCCTGCGGAGCACCGCGAGCGGCGCCCCTGCATCCCTTCCGGCCCTCCCCTGCCCCACGAATGGCTGCGCAGTGTCCCGGAGGGGTTTCGAGGCTCGTGCCGGTCCCTGGCCGACCACCCGCCCCTGTTCCAGGCACAGCTCGTGGGTCACCCAGCGGGGGACGGCGTCCCGGGCGTGGCCGGAGCACAGGATGGACACCCCGCTTGCCGCGGCCTCCCCCAGGGCGGCCAGGACCAGCCCCCTGGCCCGGCTGTCCAGGCCGAGCAGGAACTCGTCCACGATGAGCACTTCCGGCTGCCCTGCCAGGGCCCGGGCCGTCAGCACGACCCGCTGCTGCCCTTGTGAAAGCTCGAGAAAGGGCTGCTTGGCCAGGGAAGACAGCCCAAGACGCTCCATGACACCCTGCACCCGAAGGCGCTGGTCCCTTGTGAGCGGTGTGTACAGGAACGGGGTCTGGGCCACCCCGGTCTGGACCACTGCACCGGACAGCAGGTTCCATTCGTTCCTGCGGTAGGTTTCCTGCTGCTCCGGGGCCAGGCGGACAATGCGCTCCCTGGCCCGGATCGGGCTTTGCGTGCACAGCCCGTCAAAGCAGTAGCTGCGCCTGCCGCCGGGATCCGGCCAGAGGTCACCCCTGATCAGGGCCAGCAGCGTGGTCTTGCCCGAGCCGTTGGGGCCCAGAAAGGCCCAGTGCTGCCCCGGGTCCAGTTGCCAGCTGACCTCGGACAGCACCTGCCTGCCCCCCAGGGTCAGGCTGCAGCGCTGCAGCGCGACCAGGGGCTGGGTCACGCCCCTCCGCCGGCGAACCGGTGGTCTGACCTGCGCGAAACAGCCTCCTCCAGGCACCCCTCGAGCCACCCGGTGCGTTCGGCCGTGGGGGCGTCGAATGCCGGGACAAAGGGCTTGATGTCCAGAAGGGGCGTCCTGTCCAGCACGTCGATGTCCTCAAGCCTCAAAGTCGACCCCTCGACACTGGTCAAGCGCACCACGGACAGGCCGATCGGGTTGGGGCGCCTGGGTGCCCTGGTGGAGAAGAGCCCGCGCGGGGTGTCGTCGAGAAAGGGGACCACCTCCAAGTCGTACCCGCTAACCTTGTGGAAATGGTAGAGCAGGATGAGATGGGAAAACCCCTCCAGGTCCTTGAGCCCCGGAGCCAGCCCGGGGCGCAGTTCAACGCTGCCCGCCACCCCCCTGGCCCCGGTGGGCTGGATGGGCATGTCCTCGATGGTCTTGAACGGGGTCCTGATGATGCCGATGGGGGTGCAGGTCAGTGTGGCCTCTTCCATGTCCGCCTCCTGCGTTACGATGAAACCTCGCCTCTGCATCCGGGCTTTTCCCTGGCAGACCGGGTGCAGTGCGCCGCGCCAGTAAAAAACCCCGGGACAGCCATAGCTGGCGGCTCCGGGGTGTGTGGTCGTGTGGCGGAGAGGGAGGGATTCGAACCCTCGATAGAGCTATTAACCCTATACCCGCTTAGCAGGCGAGCGCCTTCAGCCAGCTCGGCCACCTCTCCGGGTTGCGAATTTTATCACCTAACCCCAAAGCCGCAACCCGTCAAGAACCCCTCAGACGTGGACAGGCCTCCCGCCCGGGCCTGCCGGGCCATGCCAGGGCTTTGACAGGACTTTGCTTCCCCGGATACAGACTGACATTCAACATGCCAACAGCAGGAGAGACCTCCATGGAACAGTTCCCCCGCGTGCACCGGCTGCCGCCCTACGTCTTTGCGGTGGTCAACGAGCTGAAGATGAAGATGCGCCGGGACGGCGAGGACATCGTCGATCTCGGAATGGGCAACCCCGACCTGCCCACCCCCGGGCACATCGTGGACAAGCTGTGCGAGGCCGCGCGCAAGGGTGTCAACCACCGCTACAGCGCCTCCAAGGGCATCAGGGGCCTGCGCAACGCCATTGCCGACTGGTACCGGCGCCGCTACGAGGTCCACTGCGACCCGGACATGGAGGTGGTGGTCACCATGGGTGCCAAGGAGGGGCTCTCCCACCTGATGATGGTCATGCTCTCCCCGGGGGACGTGGTCTTTGCCCCCGACCCGGCCTATCCCATCCACCCCTACGCGGCCATCATTGCCGGGGCGGACGTCAGGCGCATCCCCATCGGCAGGGGACGGGACTTCTTCGAGGACCTGCTCATGGCCACCAGGCAGACCTGGCCCCAGCCGAAGCTGCTGGTCATCAACTACCCCCACAACCCCACCACCGAGGTGGTGGACCTGGAGTTCTTCCAGAAGATCGTGGACTTTGCCAAAGAGCACAAGATGTTCGTCATCCACGACCTGGCCTATGCCGACTTCACCTTTGACGGCTACCAGGCACCCAGCTTCCTGCAGGCCGCAGGGGCCAAGGACGTGGGGGTGGAGTTCTTCTCCCTGACCAAGAGCTACTCCATGGCCGGGTGGCGGGTCGGCTTCTGCTGCGGCAACCGGGACATGGTCCAGGCCCTGACCCGCATCAAGAGCTACCTGGACTACGGCATCTTCCAGCCCATTCAGATCGCGGCCACCGTGGCCCTGAACGGGCCCCAGGAGTGCGTGCGCGAGATCATGGACGTCTACCAGGACCGCAGGAACGCCCTGTGCGAGGGCCTGGAACGCATCGGCTGGCACGTGCCCCCGCCCCGGGCCACCATGTTCGTCTGGGCCGAGATCCCCGAGGCCTTCAAGTCCCTCGGCTCGGTGGAGTTCTCCAAGCTGCTGCTCAAGGAGGCCAAGGTGGCCGTGTCCCCGGGGCTTGGGTTTGGCCATTACGGCGACGACCACGTCCGGTTCGCCCTGGTGGAGAACCGTCACCGCATCAACCAGGCCGTTCGCGGCATGAAAAAGGTGCTCGGGGGGTAGCGCATGCAGCAGGACAAGGTCTTTCTCGGCATGGCCGGCTTCGGCACGGTGGGCTCGGGCCTGGCCCGCATCCTGGAGCAGAACAGGGAGTGGATCCAAAGGCGGCTGGGCCGGGAGCTGGTCCTCAAGACCGTCCTGGTCAAGGACCTGAACAAGACCCGCGCCTATCTGCCCGACCCCGCCACCAGGCTCACGGACGACCCGCGGGAGCTGCTCGAGGACCGGGAGATCGACATCCTGGTGGAGCTGATCGGCGGAACCACCACGGCCCGCGAGCTGATCACCAGGGCCCTGGAGGCGGGACGGCCGGTGGTTTCGGCCAACAAGGCCCTGCTGGCCGAGCACGGCCCGGAGCTCTTCGAGCTGGCCGCGGCCAACAACACGGCGCTCTACTACGAGGCCAGCGTTGCCGGTGGCATGCCCATTGTGCAGGCCCTCAAGGAAAGCCTGTCCGGCAACCGCATCAACTCCCTGACCGGCATCCTCAACGGAACGGCCAACTACATCCTCTCTGAGATGAGCGCCACCGGGATCGACTTTGCCGATGCCCTGGCCCTGGCTCAGGACAAGGGCTATGCCGAGGCGGACCCCGAGCTGGACATCGAAGGGCTGGACGCAGCCCACAAGCTGGCCGTGCTGATCAGGCTGGCCTACGGTCAGGACTACCCCCTGGAGCGGCTGACCGTGCAGGGGATCTCCCGGGTCGACCCCCTGGACATCCAGGTGGCCGGGGAGTTCGGCTACCGCATCAAGCTCCTGGCCCAGGTCAAGGACCAGTCCGGCCATCTCCAGGCCGGTGTCTACCCGGCCCTGGTCCGGGAGGACCACATCCTGGGCAAGGTGGAGGGTCCCTTCAATGCCGTGCTCCTGGAGGGCAACGCCGTGGGCCCGATCATGCTCTACGGCCAGGGCGCGGGCGACCTGCCCACGGGCAGCGCCGTCCTGGCGGACGTCATGGCCATCGTCCGCAGCCAGGGGCGGTACAACAACACCGGGTTTCTGGAGCCCCGGCTCCCCGAGGCCAAAATCCTGGAACCGGGGCAGCGGGTCTTTCGCCACTACTTCCGGTTCACGGCCCAGGACCGCCCCGGGGTGCTGGCGGGCATTGCCGGGATCATGGGCGAGCACAACATCAGCATCGCCCAGGTGGTGCAGAAGGAAAGCCCCGGCGGCTCCTCCGTTCCCGTGGTCTTTCTCTCCCACAAAGCGCCCCTGGAGGATGTCCTGGCCGCCCTGAAGAAGATCAGCCGCCAGAGCTTCAACACCGCTCCCCCGGTCCACTACCGGATCATTTCCTGAGGCACTTGAAACCCATCGACCACGCACCATGAAAACGAAAATCCTCTTCCTGATCGCGGACGGCATGGGCGACCTCCCCCTTGCGGAGCTGGGCCACCGCACGACCATGCAGGCTGCCCGCACCCCCCACATGGACGCCCTGGCCGGAAACGGCCTCCAGGGGCTGTGCCGGACCATACCCGAGCACCTGCCCCCGGGGTCGGACGTGGCCAACATGGCCCTGCTCGGGTATGACCCGGCCACCCACCACACCGGGAGAGGCCCCATCGAGGCTGCCGCCCAGGGTCTTCACCTGGGAGACCGTGACCTGGTGTGGCGGCTGAACCTGGTCACGGTCACCGGCTGGGGCGAGGACGACCTGATGCGTGACTACTCCGCGGGCCACATCGACACCCCGACCGCCCACGACCTGATCCTCAGGCTGCAACAGGCCCTGGGTGATGAGGTGTTCCGCTTCGTGCCCGGGGTGCAGTACCGTCACCTGCTGGTGCAGAAAGACGGCGCGGACATGCCCGGGGCCGGGGTGACCGTCCGGCCCCCCCACGACATCACGGACCAGCCCATCACCCCGGACCTGGCCACCCTGGGCACGATTCCCGGCCTGGACCGGTTGACCTCCCGGGCGCCGGCCATCCTGGCCAAGGACAACCCCAGCCGGGCCAACGCTGTCTGGCCCTGGGGCCAGGGCAGGCGCCTCTCCCTGCCCGACTTCAAGACCCGATTCGACCGCCTGGGCGCGGTGGTCTCGGCCGTGGACCTGGTGCGCGGGCTGGGCCGGGCCGCTGGCCTGGAGGTGCTCGACGTGCCCGGCGTGACAGGGCTGCTGGACACCAACTATGAGGGCAAGGTGGCTGCGGCCCTTGACTTCCTTGAGCAGGGGGATTTCGTCTACCTCCATGTCGAGGCCCCGGACGAGTGCGGCCATGCCGGGAACATCAAGGACAAGATCGAGGCCATCGAACGCTTCGACGCCCGCATCGTGGGCCCGCTGCTCCAGGTCCACCCCCCTGACCGGGCCGCGATCCTGGTGACCTGCGACCACCGCACCCCCATCGCCGTGCGCACCCACGTCCACGACCCGGTGCCCTTTGTCCTTGCCGCCCCAGGGGTGCATCCCGAAGCCCCCCCGGCGCGGTTCGACGAGGGCGCCGCTGCCAAAACCGGCCTGCACATTTCCCGCGGGGAGAACCTGCTCCCCTGGGTGCTCGACCGCGTCCAGGCCGCCGGGGCAGGGCAATGAGCACCGACAGGCAAACCAGGGCTCAGGAGACCACCTGGCACCACCGCGTCTCCTATGGGGAGACCGACGCCATGGGCCACGCCTACTACGGGGAGTACCTGCACTGGTTCGAGCAGGCCCGCAGCCAGCTGATCCGGGAACGGGGCATGAGCTACGCCCTGGTCGAGGAGCGAGGGCTCTACCTGCCGGTGGCCGAGGCCGGGTGCCGCTACAGGCGCCCCGTGCGCTTCGACCAGGAGATCGCGGTGCGGGCGGTGGTCTCGGCATGGGGACGCGCCTCGTGCACGTTCAGCTACCGGGTCAGCAGTCAGGAGACCCTGGTGGCCGAGGGCAGCACCCGGCACGCCTGCGTGGACAAAACAGGGCGCCCCGTGGCCATGCCCGACTGGCTGCGCCGGCTGTTCGACTGATCCTGGAAATACTACAGAACCGACCCTGGAGGTTTTTTTGAAATCACTTTCCGCAACCCCGCTCGCGCCGAGCGCCCACTTCGATCTGGAAACCTTCATGATGCTCTCCGAGACCCGGCGCATCGAGGGCGGGCTGGCAGCCAGGCTGGAGAAGGATTGGGGGCGCCTGTTCCCCAGGCTCAAGGCCTACCGCCTGGGTGAGCGCAAGGGCTACCTGGTCGTGTTCATGGAACCCTCGGTCGAGGAGGAGGTGGACGAGCTCTGGAACAAGACCCCCTCGCGCGGCTTTGAGCTGCAGACCCTGGCCCAGGCCATGATCATGAGCGCCGTGCAGGAGCTCTTGCCCGAGGCCGGGGCCAGGGGCTGCGCGCCCGTGCCCGAGCCCAACAAGATCCTCAAGCGCTCCCTCAAGCCCCTGGGGCTGGAGTTCCACAACACCGGGGCCTTGAACGTCAAGTACGGCGTGCTGACCCGAATTCCCTCCTCTGGGGGGTGCGAGCAGTGCTACCTGCGCGAGTCCTGCCCCAGGGCCGGGGCGTCGCCGTTCAGCGGTCCGTCCCGAAGGCCCGGTCCATGAGCAGCCGCCCCAGCCCGCCCAGCCGCCCGGGTGTCGTGCCCAGCACGGCCTGCCAGACCTGATCCGACTCCATGCACAGATAGAGCTGCCGGTCCAGCCCCCCTGCCTTGAGCAGCCCGGCCAGACGCCTGAGCTGCCGCACCCTGAGAGGCCGCAGCAACCGCAGCTTGCCGTCCAGCCCCGGCACGTACTCGTCGTGGATGTAGGAGGCCTCGGGGTGGCTGTCGGCAATGATCTCGAACAGCCTGGGCATGGAGCGGAAGGAGCCCAGGCTCAGGTAGGCGATCTGGTCCGGCCGCAGGTGGTCGAAGATCATTTCAACGCTCCTGGCATACCCCCGCTCCCAGCCGGGATGCCAGATGACCGGATCGAAGTGCAGGCAGACCCGAAATCCCAGCCGGGCACACTCCCGGGCCGCGGCCAGCCGGTCCTCCAGGGAAGCCGTGCCCCGCTCCTGGGTGGCGTGGATCTGGGGGGAGTTCAGGGACCAGGCCGGCAGGACCCGGTCCGGCCGGCGCACCGCCTCCATCCAGGACAGGTCCACCACCTTGCTCTTGAGCTCCAGGCAGACGTTGTCAAAGGACCCCAGAAAATCCACCAGGTCACGGCTCATGCCGGTCACCGCCTCCAGGGCCAGGGAATCGGTGAACTCGCCCGTGCCCACCCGGAACCGCTTGCCCGGGGCGGCCGCGGCAACCCGGCCTAGCTCGCCGAAGAGGTCCTCCTGGTTGGCCCAGACCTTGAGCACCCGGTCCTGGAAGTAGGCCTGCAGGATGCAGTAGGTGCAGGACAGGGGGCAGTTCTCCCCGATATGCGCGATACGGTAGGCGCAGCAGCGGTACTGGCTGGTGCCCGGACAGAACTTGAAGAACCGCCCCCGGTAATATTTGAGGTACAGGAGCTGGCCCGGCCCGGCCGCTTCTGGTTCCTCACCCTCTCCCAGGACCCGGAAGGGGAGCCCGGGGAGCCGCTCCCGCACGCGCCGGGCCAGGGGCGTGGCGGCCACGGCGGCATCGGCTGCAATGGCCTCGATGCAGCGCAGGTGCGGTGCAAGGACGTGGCTGGTCATGTCCCTGGCTCTTCCCGGCCCAAGCTCCAGAGCAGCTGCCACTCCTCCTGCTCCGCCAGCTGCTCCAGCTCCACCACGGCCCGGCGCAGGTCCTCCCGGGAACCTGCCACGGCCTCCAGCCGCACCCGTCCGGTCTCGAAATGCTGTTCCGGGCTGAGGCGCCAGAAAGTGGCCCGGGTCAGAGGCGTGGATGTTTGCGCAAACCGGCGCTCCAGCCTGGTCAGCTCGGGGTAGCGCAGGTTGCGCAGCCGCGTCAGCAGGGCCTCCATGGTGTCCTTGGGGGAGAGGGACACCTGCAACAGCTCCCGGGCCTTGACCCGTTGCAGGACCTCCTCCGGAGTGCTGTCTTCCCGGCGGCTGACCGCCAGGAGCCACTCCAGCAGGCGCAGGGCATTGCCCCGGGACCAGCTCAGGCTTTGGAACAGGGGCAACACCGCCCCGAGCTCCTGCGCAGTGAACCTGACAAGAACCGGCGCCGCTGCCAAAGGGAGCCGCTGCTCGAACAGGGGAATGTCCCAGGCCGCGGGCAGCCGGGTCCACTGCCGGACCAGGCGCCAGGGCCTGGAGCGGGGATCCAGTCCCAGCAGGGGCAGGACGCTGGATTCCATATCCGCCTCCGGCATCAGGCCGGAGAAAAAGCGCCGGCATTTGACCAGCAACGGCTCTTCCGGGGCCTGCCCCGCATTGTCCGCCACAAACAGCACGCCTTTGTCCCGGTCCTTGGCCTCCACCAGCCGGATACTGACCGGCACCCCCAGCTGCCGGGCCGCGTCCAGCCGGGCCGTCCCGGCCACCAGCCGTTCCTGCCCCCCGTCCCGGGCCACCAGCACCGGCGCCAGTTGCCCCACCCGGCGGATACTCTCCACCAGGGCCCCGGCAGCCTCCTTCCGCCGCAGCAACCAGGCCCCGGTGGCGTCGATCCGGTGGGGGTCGCGGCTCTGGACTTCATCGTGCACGATCACGGCTGGACCCTCATTGCTCTGCCCTCCTCTCTCGAAATCGCAATCCAAATCGCTTCGTTTTTGGTGCATCCGGTTCGAAGGCACTTCTTAAAATTTGTCGGTTTCGGTAAGAGGCCGGGGGTGTTCATGACCAGCCAGAATGGAAGTGCGTCGCGTCCCTCACTCTCACATGGTCCACCTTTGTTCCGGTCGTTCTTACTGTCGCGAAACCACCACCGTTCCGGTCAAGTTGAGATGTCCCCCCCCCCGGCACCGGTCGTGTTCAAGAGACCATCCCCTGTCATTCCTCGTAAAAGACACGGATTCGGCTGGGCATGAATGCCCCCGGCCTCCCCCCCTGTGCGCTGTCCACATGTTCTTGAACCGAAAAAACCCATATTTTGCCACTGGCCAAACCGGACATCTCGATTCTGCCGGATCTGCCGTAGAAATGGGAAGTAGAGGATGACTGAGGGTTCGATTGCGATTTCGATTTCGATTTTGACCGGGCCAGACTGTGCCTCTTGCTCCCAGCTTCCAGCTTCGAGCTTCCCGCTTTCTTCCCTGCCTTGACAAGATTTGGACCCTCTACATATAGGTCTGAATCTTTCACAATCGCAAGACGCGACACGATCCCGCAATCGAATGCCCCGGTCCCGTCACAGGGGCCGAAAAAAACTGACTGAAGGGAGTTTCTGCATGCAGGACACGCTCGACAAACAACGCACCTTCGTCCTGGTCGGCCACAGCAGCACCGGGAAGACCACCATTGCCGAGATGTTTCTCTACAACACCGGGGCCACCGGCCGCATGGGCTCCATCGACAAGGGAACCACCGCCCTGGACTACGAGCCGGAAGAGATCAAGCGCAGCGGCAGCATCCAACCCGCCTTTGCCCACTACCTGTGGCAGAAGAACCCCCACTTTCTGATCGACACCCCGGGCGACACCAACTTCGTGGGCGACATCGCCTACCACCTCACCGCCGCTGACAGCGCGGTCTTTGTGATCGATGCCGTGGACGGCGTCAAGCCGCTGACCAAGAAGCTCTGGAACGAGGTCAAGAAGGCGGGCCTGCCGAGCATGGTGGTCGTGAACAAGATGGACCGCGAGCGGGCTGATTTCGACCGGGCCTACGCCGGGCTGACCGACATTCTGGGCATGAAGCCCGTGCTGCTCTACCTGCCCATCGGAGCCGAGGCCGACTTCAAGGGCCTGGTGGACGTGCTCGGCAACAAGGCGCTCCTTTTCAAGGAAGACGGCGCCGTGGAAAACGGGGACATCCCCGAGGAGCTGGCCGACCAGGTTGCGGAGCTGCGCGAGTTCTCCCTGGAGAACATCGCCGAGAGCGACGACGAGCTCATGGAGAAGTACCTGGAGGAAGGGGACCTCGGCCAGGAGGAGATCCTCAGCGGCCTGTCCGCGGGCGTGCTCAACGGTTCTCTCATGCCGGTCTGCGCCTGCGCCGCTGCTGCGAACAAGGGCGGGAAGCAGGTCCTCGAGGCCATCCAGAGCTACCTCCCCTCCCCCCTGCAGCGCGGCCCCTGGGAAGGCGAGGACGGCTCCACCCGCCCCTCGAGCCCGGACGAGCCCCTGGCCTGCTTCGTGTTCAAGACCATCGCCGACCCCTTTGCCGGCCAGCTGAGCATCATGCGGGTGGTTTCCGGTGTCCTGACCTCTGATGTGCAGCTCTTCAACCCCACCCGGGACGCCAAGGAAAAGATCGGACAGCTTTTGTACCTGGTGGGCAAGAAGCAGGAGCCCTGCAAGGACTCCCTAGGACCGGGGGCGGTTGTGGCCGTGGCCAAGCTCAAGGAGACCTCCACCGGAGACACCCTGTGCGCTGAAAAATCCCCCTTCGTGGTCAAACGGCCCGAGATCCCGCCCCAGCTCATCTCCTTTGCCCTGGCCGCAGCTGAGAAAGGCGAGGAGGACAAGGTCTTCTCCGCCGTGCACAAGCTCCTGGACGAGGACATCAACCTCAAGCTGGAGCGCAACGAGGAGACCGGTGACATGCTCCTCTCGGGCATGGGGCAGTTGCACATCGAGCTGTCGGTAGAGAAGGCCAAACGACGTTACAAGGCGGACATCCTGCTCAAGACCCCCACCGTGCCCTACCGGGAGACGGTCAAGGGCAAGGCCGAGGTCCAGGGCCGCTACAAGAAGCAAACCGGCGGACGCGGCCAGTTCGGGGACTGCTGGATCCGTCTGGCCCCCAGGGCCCGCGGCGAGGGGTACGAGTTTGTCGACGCCATCGTGGGCGGGGTCATCCCCAGGCAGTATATCCCGGCCGTTGACAAGGGCATCCAGGAAGCCTCGGCCAGGGGGGTGGTGGCCGGTTACCCGGTGGTCGATTTCCAGGTCGAGCTCTTCGACGGCTCCTTCCACAATGTGGACTCCTCGGAGATGGCCTTCAAGGTTGCCGGTTCCCTGGCCTTCAAGAAGGCCTGCGAGAAGGCGGGGATCGCCCTGCTCGAGCCCATCATGCAGATGCACATCGCCGTGCCCGAGGAGTTCATGGGGGACATCATCGGCGATCTCTCCAGCCGCCGCGGCAAGGTCCTGGGGTATGAGTCCAACCAGGGCATCACAGAGATCACGGCCCAGGTGCCCATGTCCGAGATCCTGCGCTACGCGCCTGACCTGCGCTCCATGACGGGCGGCCAGGGGACCTTCACCATGGAGTTCGACCACTACGAGGAGTGCCCCCCCCAGGTTGCGGAAAAGGTCATTGCCGAGTCCAGGGACGAGGAGTAAGGCACGTCCCTGCGTTGAAAGCTCCTTTCGGGAAAGCCGCCTGCGGGCGGCTTTCCCGTCCTCCATCCGCCCCCTGTTCCCTTGTCCTCCCCAACCGATTCCGTTACTCCATGTGCATATCCCTGAACAAGTGTGTCACCTGACTCATGCGCCTCGGCAGAACAAAAAGGCCGGGGAAAAGATCTGTCCAACCACTGACCCGGGAACAGACATGACCGATGACCATCCAGCAGTGACCCTCTACCCCCTCGGAGGCCTGGGCGAGATCGGGATGAACTGCATGCTCCTCGAGTCGGGGGACAGCTGCGTGCTCGTTGACTGCGGGCTGATGTTCCCCTCCGACTTCCACTACGGCGTGGATGTGGTCATTCCCCGTTTCGACTTCGTTCTGAAAAAGAAGGACCGACTCAAGGGCATCGTGCTCACCCACGGCCACGAGGACCACATCGGCGCCCTGCCCTGGCTGATGCCCCACGTGAACGTCCCTCTGTATGGATCGAAGTTCACCCTGACCCTGGTGCGCAACAAGCTCACCGAGCACAACCTGGCCGACGCAGTGGAGCTGGTCCCGGTCGCCCCCAGGGAGCGCATCGAGCTCGGCGACTTCGCCTTCAACTTCTTCCCGGTCTGCCACTCCATCATCCAGGGCTACGGCCTGGGCATCGAGACCCCGGTCGGGCGCATCGTGCACACCGGCGACTTCAAGATCGACCGCCAGCCACTGGGCGGGCACGCCACCGACCTGGACGCCTTTGCCGCCTTTTCCGAGCCCGGGGTGCTGCTCATGCTTTCCGACTCCACCAATGTGGAGCGCGACGGCCACGCCCTGACCGAGCGGGAGATCCGCTCCTCCCTGATGTCCATTTTCGACCAGGCCGACGGGCGCATCCTGATCACCCTCTTCTCCAGCCACATCCAGCGCATGCAGGAGATCTTCGACCTGGCCGTGCAGACCGGCAGGAAAGTGGCTGTCAGCGGCCGCAGCCTGGCCAACAACATCGAAACCGCCCGGGAAATGGGTTTCCTGAACATCCGCAAGGAGAACTTCTGCAACATCGAGGACCTTCCCGGGCTCAGGGACGATCAGATCGTGCTGCTGGTGACCGGATCCCAGGGGGAGCCGATGTCCGCGCTGACCCGGCTGGCCAACGGCGGCCACCGCCAGCTGCGCATCCACCGGGGCGACACCGTGGTCATGTCCTCCCGCTTCATTCCCGGGAACACCCGGGCCATCACCCGGGTCATCAACAACCTCTACCGCCTGGGAGCCCAGGTCCTGTACGAAAAGGTCAAGGGCATCCACGCCTCCGGCCACGCCCACCGGGACGAGCTCACGACCATGCTGCACACCGTGCGGCCCAAGTTTTTCGTTCCCATCCACGGCGAGTACCGCCACCTGCACAAGCACGTGCTCCTGGCCCGGGAGTGCGGCGTGGCCCCGGAACGGGCCCTGGTGCTCGAGGACGGCAACCCCTTGACCCTGCAACCCGACGCCGTGCGATTCGGAGACGACTTCGACGTGGAATCCGTGCTGGTGGACGGCAAGGGCGTCGGCGACGTGGGCCACACCATCCTCAAGGAGCGTCAGCTTCTGGGGGGCGGGGGCATGGTCATCGTCATCCTGGTCCTTGACGACGACACCGGGGAGATCATCATGGGTCCCGAGATCCAGTCCAAGGGCTTCATCTTCGAGCAGCAGTACGCCCACGTCCTGGAGGACGCCAAGAGCATTGTCCTGGACATCCACGAAAAACTCCCCCCGGGGGCCTGGAAAAAGCTCCGGGAGGGCATCAAGTCTTCCCTCCGGCGATACTTCCGCAAGGTCATGGAACGCGACCCCGTGGTCATCCCCCTGGTCATCAATGTGTAGGGGGCCGGCCCCCCCGCACCCTTGCCACAGGGAAAATTTTTCTATATGAGGGCATGTTCTTAATACGCACACCGCGGAGCGGTCCGCGGGTGCCCAGCACTCACTTTGGCAGCACAGTTGTCCCTCGCCGGGAATTTCGCTGGGCCAAAGTGAGTGCTGGGTCGTCGGATCTGGACCGCGGTGGAGGTACAAACCCAACCGGAGGATTTCTATGTCGTACATCACCATGAAGCAGATGCTGGAGA
>CAZQOG010000008.1:0-7169 GCA_964594925.1 uncultured Desulfohalobiaceae bacterium | reverse complement strand
CCAGACCCGCCGCTGGAACCCCAAGATGCGCCCCTTTATCTTCGGGGCGCGCAAGGGCATCCACATCATCGACCTGCAGCAGACCGTGCGCTTGTTCCGGGTGGCCCACGACTTCATCGTGGACACGGTGGCCGACGGGGGAAAGATCATCTTCGTCGGCACCAAGCGCCAGGCCCAGGACTCCGTGCACGAAGAAGCCGCACGCTGCGGCATGTACTCCGTCACCAAGCGCTGGATGGGCGGGACCCTGACCAACTTCGAAACCATCTCCAGGCGCATCGACCGGCTCAAGCAGCTCGAAGAGATGTTCGAGGACGGCACGATCAACAAGTTTCCAAAAAAAGAGATCGTGGGCATGCAGCGGGAGCTCCAGAAGCTCGAGGCCGCCCTGGGGGGCATCAAGGATATGGAGGGGCTGCCCCAGGCGGCCTTTGTCATCGACCCCAAGCGGGAAGACATCGCCGTCAAGGAGTGCCGCAAGCTGCACATCCCCATCGTTGCCGTGACCGACACCAACTGCGATCCCGACCTCATCGACTTCATCATTCCGGGCAACGACGACGCCATCAGGGCCATCAAGCTCTTTGCCTCCCACGTAGCCGAAGCCTGTCTCGAAGGCCAGGCCAGGCAGGAGCAGGAGGAGGAGAAACCCTCTGCCGAGCCCGCACCGGCTCCCCCCAAACAGGCGCAGCCTCCCAAGCAGGCACAGCCCGCCAAACAGGCAAAGCCCGCCAAACCGGCCAAACCCGCGGCCAAGGCTCCGGCCGCCCCGCAGGAACCGGTCACTGAAACGTCCGCCGAGGCTCCGCCCGCACCGGCCACGCCCGCCACCGAGGCCCCGGCCGCGTCAGCTTCTGAGGAGGAGTCTGCTGTCCCTCCTGCGGAAACGCCGCCGGCCGCAACGGAGGAGCCTGCTTCCGAGGCCCCCGAGACGAAGAGCTCCGAGAAAATCAAACCCGCTGAAGAACCCACTGCAGATTCCCCTGGGGAGAATGCCGAGAAGGAGGAAGCCTGATGACTGTTTCGGCCCAAATGGTAAAGAAGCTCCGGGACAAGACCGGGGCCGGCATGATGGATTGCAAGAAAGCACTGGTCGAGACGGGCGGGGACGAAGAAAAAGCCATTGTCTCGCTCCGGGAGAAAGGGCTGGCCGCGGCCCAGAAAAAGTCCGGCCGCGCCACGTCCGAGGGCTTCATTGGCTCCTACGTGCACATGACCGGCAAGCTGGGGGTCATGGTCGAGGTCAAATGCGAGACCGACTTTGTGGCCAAGAGCGACAAGTTCCAGGAGTTCGCCAAGAACCTGGCCATGCAGATCGCCGCCGCCAACCCGCTGGCCGTCAGCCCAGAAGACCTCCCCCAGGACCTGATCGAGAAGGAAAAGGCCATCTACCTCAAGCAGGCCATGGACGAGGGCAAGCCCGAGAACATAGCCCAGAAGATCGTCGAAGGTCGGATCAAGAAATATTACAAGGAGGTCTGCCTGCTGGCGCAGCCCTTTATCAAGGACGACTCCCTGACCATTCAGGACCTGCTCAACGAGCTGGTCACGGTGCTGGGTGAGAATATCCAGATCGGCCGTTTCTCGCGCATGGTCATCGGCGAAGATTACGAGTAACCACGCAAGTCAGAACGGGCCCCTGCGGCCCGTTTTTTTTAGGAGAAGCGATGTCAGGGAAGCTCCGGTACAAGCGTGTCCTGCTCAAGCTCAGCGGCGAAGCCCTGGCCGGCCCGGACAAGTTCGGCATAAACCCCGAAACCGTCCAGACCATCAGCCGGGAAATCGTCGAGGTGGCCAGGATGGGGCTGGAGATCGCCCTGGTCATCGGCGGGGGCAACATCTTCCGCGGAGTCTCCATGTCCGCCAAGGGCATGGACCGGGCTTCGGCAGACTACATGGGCATGCTGGCCACGGTCCTCAATGCCCTGGCCGTGCAGGACTCCCTGGAAAAGCTCGGCCTCACCACCCGGGTCATGTCCGCCATCAACATGTTCGAGGTGGCCGAGCCTTACATACGCCGCCGGGGAATCAGGCACCTGGAAAAGGGGCGCCTGGTCATCTGCGCCGCAGGGACCGGCAACCCCTACTTCACCACGGACACGGCAGCGGCCCTCAGGGCCATGGAGCTCAAGGCCGACGCCATCCTCAAGGCCACCCGGGTGGCCGGGGTGTACGACAAGGACCCGGAAAAGCACGCCGACGCCACCCTCTACCACAGCCTCAGCTACATCGAGGTGCTCCAGAAGCGCCTCATGGTCATGGACTCCGCCGCCATTTCCCTGTGCATGGACAACAATCTGCCCATCGTGGTCTTCAATCTCTTTGAGAAGGACAACATCAAACGCGTTGTGCTGGGTGAAAAAGTCGGAACCGAGGTGCAAGGAGGACCCCCATGAAATCCGTCAACGACGACTGCAGAGCACGCATGGAAAAGGCCATCCAGAGCCTGAAGCACGACTTCTCCAAGCTTCGGACCGGTCGCGCCTCGACCTCTCTGGTGGAAGGGGTGACCGTGGAGTACTACAACACGCCCACACCTCTCAACCAGCTGGCCTCCATCTCCATCCCCGACAGCCGGACCATCGCCATCCAGCCCTGGGACCGCAGCGCCATCGGCAATGTGGAGCGGGCCATCATGAAGTCCGACCTGGGCCTCAACCCGGTCAACGACGGCAACATCATCCGCATCAACATCCCCTCGCTGACCGAGGAACGGCGCAAGGACCTGGTCAAGGTGGCCAAGAAGTACACCGAGGAGACCAAGATCGCCATCCGCAACATCAGGCGGGATGCCAACGAGACCCTGAAGAAGATGAAAAACGACAAGGAGATCTCCGAGGACGAGATGCACAAGGGCCAGGAAGAGGTACAGGCCATCACCGACGAGTTCGTGGCCAAGGCGGACGAGGTCCTGGCTGAAAAAGAACGCGAGATCATGGAGATTTGAGCTGTCTTCAAAGCCCCTGCTTTCCCATCTGGCCATCATCATGGACGGCAACGGCCGCTGGGCCAGGCAACGGAACCTGCCCCGCAGCGAGGGGCACAGGGCCGGATCCGAGGCCACCAGAACCGTGGTCACGGAGTGCCGCAGGCTGGGTATCCCCTACCTGACCCTGTATGCCTTTTCCACCGAGAACTGGGGACGCCCCAGGGAAGAGGTCAGCTTCCTCTTCGACCTGCTGGTCCGTTTCCTGCGCCAGGAGCTCAAGACCCTCCTGGAGCAGTCCATCCGGCTCAACGTCATCGGTGACCAGCAGGCCCTCTCCCGCCCGGTTCGCATGGCCCTGGACCACGTCCGCTCAAAGACCGCGAACTGCTCCGAAATGGTTCTGACCCTGGCCCTCAACTACTCGGCCAGGGAGGAAATCCTGCGCGCCTGCCGCACCATTGCCTCCCAGGTCGAGGATGGCGCGCAGATAGACGAGCAGCTCTTCCGGGAAAACCTCTACACCCGGGACATGCCCGACCCGGACCTCATCCTGCGCACCAGCGGCGAGCATCGCCTGAGCAACTACCTTCTGTTCCAGGGGGCCTACAGCGAGCTCTACTTCACCCCCGTGCTCTGGCCCGATTTCGGGGTGCACGACCTGCACCAGGCCCTTGAGGATTACGCAGGCCGGCAACGGCGCTTCGGGCTCACGGAAGAACAATGACCAGCCACGTGAAACGCATCCTCACGGCGGTTGTCCTGCTGCCCATCCTGGCCGTGGTGCTCTTTTCCTCCAACGGGGTCGTGTCCCTGGCCCTGGTCCTGGTCGGTTCGTTCGGCCTCTGGGAGTTCTACTCCCTGTTCTGGCCCGGAAAGGACAACCGGGGCCTCAAGGTCCTTGGCGTTCTGTGCGGCGCACTGCTGGTGTTCACCGCGTACGCCGGACACTTCCAGTCCATGCTCGTGGTGCTGATCCTCCTGTTCTGGGTCTTTCAGCTCTCCTTCCTGACCCGCTTCGGCCGCCGCCACCCGGATGCATCCCACACCCTCGCCCAGACGCTGCTTGCCGGCCTGCTGTACGTGACCCTGCCCCTGACCCTGTTCCTCTTTCTCGGGCCTGCCGAGGCAGGCCTTGTCCTTGTGGCCGCCTTTGCCACGGACACCGGCGGCTATTACGCCGGGAGCCTGTGGGGCCGGCGCAAGATCTGGCCCGTGGTCAGCCCCAAGAAAACGTGGCTGGGCAGCCTGGGAGGGCTCGTGCTGTGCACAGCCGTGACCACTGTCTACGGCCTCTGGCTCGGGAACTCCCCCCTGTGGACCTGGCTTCTCCTGGGTGTGGCCCTCAATCTGGCGGCCCAGGCTGGCGACTTCTTCGAGTCCGCGCTGAAGCGCTGGCTGGAGGTCAAGGACTCCGGTCAGATCCTTCCCGGCCACGGCGGCATCCTGGACCGCATCGACAGCCTGCTCCTTGTCCTGCCGGTGTACACGGGGCTGCGGCTGGTGCACGCTTTTTTCGACTGACACCCACGACAGCTGGAACGCCATGGTGCCGCGCTACATCTCCCCCCTGACCAGCCCCGCGTTTCTCGGGGACACGCCCCGTCCCCTGACCATCCTGGGCAGCACCGGCTCCATCGGGCAAAGCGCCCTGAAGATCGTTGCGCGTCATCCGGAACGCTTCACCCTGACCGGGCTGGCCGGGGCCACCAATGTCGCGCTTCTGGCCCGCCAGGCCTCTGTCTGGCGTCCGCCCGTGCTCGGTGTCCTGGACCGGCAGGCCGGTCAGGACCTCGCGGCGCTTCTCCCGGCCGGGTACCGCCCCGAAATCCTGACCGGAACCTCCGGCTACCAGGCCATGGCTTCCCAGCCCGAAACCGGGATCGTGCTCAACGCTCAGGTCGGTGCGGCCGGCCTGCCCGCCTCCCTGGCCGCCGTGCGCTCCGGAAAGGTCCTGGCCCTGGCCAACAAGGAGTCCCTGGTGCTGGCCGGGGGCCTGCTGCGCACGCTCTGTCGCACTCACAAGGCCGTGATCCTCCCGGTGGACTCCGAGCACAACGCTGTGTTCCAGGCCCTGTGCGGTCACGACCAGACCCGGCTTCGCAAGATCATCCTCACCGCCTCCGGGGGACCCTTCCGGGGCATGGCGGCCAAGGAGCTGCACTCGGTCACCCCGGAGCAGGCCCTGGCCCACCCCAACTGGTCCATGGGCGCCAAGGTCAGCATCGACTCGGCCACCCTCATGAACAAGGGGCTGGAGTTCATCGAGGCCCACCACCTCTTCGGCGTCTCTCCCGGGCAGATCGAGGTGGTCGTCCACCCCGAGAGCATTGTCCACTCCCTGGTCGAGTACTGCGACGGTTCCCTGCTGGCCCATCTCGGGGTTCCGGACATGCAGATCCCCATTGCCTACTGCCTGAGCTACCCGGGGAGGCTCACCCTTGACCTTGCCCGTCTGGATCTTATTTCCCTGGGCAGGCTGAGCTTCGAGGCTCCCGACACCACGGTGTTCCCCTGCCTCGATCTGGCCCGGCAGGCCCTGTCTGCCGGACCCAGCTACCCCGTGGTCCTCAACGCGGCCAACGAGGTGGCGGTGGAGCGTTTCCTGAACAGGGAGATCTCCTTTGGGGACATCCCCGGGCTGATCAGCCGGGCCCTGGAGGCCCACGACCCAGTCAGCGAGCTCGGGTACGAGGCCATATGCGACATCGACAGGGCCACCCGGCTGTCCCTCCGGTAGAAACAACCATGGTCGGACAGACTGTGGGCCCTGCCGGCTTGTCCCACCAAGCAACCACAATCACTGAAGCAGGAACATGACCGTCAGCATCATCGCCATCGCCCTTGTCCTGGGCGGACTGATCTTCTTCCATGAGCTGGGGCACTTCCTCGTGGCCCGCTCTTTCGGCATCGGTGTGAGCACCTTTTCCCTTGGTTTCGGCCCCCGCCTGGCCGGGTTCAAAAAGGGCGCCACCGACTACCGCCTCTCGGCCGTGCCCCTGGGCGGCTATGTCCACCTGGTGGGCGAGAGCCCCGAGGCGGAGCTGCCCCCGGGCTTCACCAGGCAGGAGAGCTTCTCCCTGCGCCCCCCCTGGCAGCGGATGCTGGTGGTGGCTGCCGGCCCGGTCTTCAACTTCGTCCTGGCCTGGCTCATCTATGCCGGCATCTTTCTGGCCATGGGGCAGCAGATCGTGCTGCCCCGCATCGGAGAGGTGGTGGAGGACAGCCCGGCCATGGAGGCGGGGCTCGAGCCCGGGGACACCATCGTGTCCATCAACGGACAAGAGGTCGACAGCTGGTCGGACATGGCCGAAATGATCCAGGACAATCCCGACACCACCCTGACCCTGGTGGTCAGGGGGGAGGGGGGCGAGCGACGGGTCGGGGTCACCCCTGAGATCAGGAGCAGCCAGAACATCTTCGGGGAGGAGGTCAAGGCCCCCATGCTCGGCATCTCCGCCTCGGGCGACACCCGCAGCGAGGCCCTCGGCCCCGTCCAGGCCGTGACCGCTGCCGGGGGGCAGACCTGGGAGATCATCGTCCTGACGGGCCAGGGGCTGGTCAAGCTCGTGGAGCGCATCATCCCCCTGGACAACATCGGGGGGCCGATCATGATCGCCCAGATGGTCAGCCAGCAGGCCGAGCAGGGAGTGGTCAACGTCCTGGCCCTGGCCGCCCTGATCAGCATCAACCTGGGCCTGCTCAACCTGCTGCCCATCCCGGTCCTGGACGGCGGCCACCTGCTCTTCTTCGCAGTGGAGACAGTCATGGGTCGGCCCCTGGACCGCAGGTGGCAGCAGATCACCATCCGCCTCGGCCTGGCCTTTCTGCTGACCATCATGGCCCTGGCCGTGTTCAACGACCTGCAGAGGATATTCAATGGCTGAGGGGCCTCTCCTGGTGGTCAACGGGGTCGAGTCCAGGCTGCAGATCGTCCTGGGCGATGGCGACGGCCTGCTCTGGAGCCATGAGAGCACCGCTCCCGGCCGGCTCATGACCAGGCTGGCCCCGGCACTGGACCGGCTGTTCAAGGCTTTCGAGCTGTCCGTTGCGGATCTCGGCGGGATTGCCGCGGTCCGGGGGCCGGGAAGCTTTACGGGCGTGCGCCTGGTCCTGGCCACTGTGCTCGGGTTGTCCAGGGGGGGCGCTGTCCCCCAGGCCGGTCTCGACTACCTTCCGCTGCTGGCCGCCGGGCCGGCCGGCCTGCTGCACGGCGAGCTCTGGGTTTGCACCCATGCCCGCC
>CAZQOG010000007.1:21806-45751 GCA_964594925.1 uncultured Desulfohalobiaceae bacterium | reverse complement strand
TGGTTGGATTCATGGGAACCTGTCGGGATATTTCCGAGCGCAAAAAGGCGGAAGAAAAAAGAGAGAAACTCCAGGCCCAATTGGCCCAGGCCCATAAGTTGGAGGCCGTGGGCAGTCTGGCCGGGGGTGTGGCCCACGACTTCAACAACATGCTGCAGGTCATCCTGGGCTACACCGACCTGGCCCTGGAGTCAGGCAAGGCGGCCGACCCGATCATTGTCGAGTGCCTGGAAAACATCCAGCAGGCTGCGGAGCGCTCCTCGAACCTGACCCGGCAGCTGCTGGCCTTTGCCCGCAAGCAGGCCATCGCCCCGAAGGTCCTGGATCTCAACGAGGTGGTGGCGGGATCGCTCAAGATGCTCAGCCGCATCATCGGCGAGAACATCGACCTGGTCTGGCTGCCTTCAAACCGTCTCTGGAGCGTGAAGATGGACCCCGCGCAGGTGGACCAGATCCTGGCCAACCTTTCGGTCAATGCCCGGGACGCCATTGCGGATGTGGGCACGCTGACCATTGAAACCAGAAACGCGGTCATTGATGAGGGCTCCAGCGCGACCACCCCGGAGAGCGCCCCTGGAGAGTACGTCCTCCTGGTGGTCAGCGACACCGGATCCGGCATGGGGCCCACAACCCTGCACCAGATATTCGAGCCCTTCTTCACCACCAAGGAAGCTGAAAAAGGCACCGGCCTCGGGCTGGCCACTGTCTACGGCATCGTCAAGCAGAACAACGGTTTCATCACGGTCTACAGTGAGCCGGACCAGGGCTCTGCCTTTCGGATCTACCTTCCTCGATACATCCCCGAACAGGGGGAGACAGAGCGTCGAGCTGAAAACAGGGAGCTCGAGACAGGGGACGAAACCCTGCTGGTCGTGGAAGACAAGCCCGAGGTGCTTGCCCTGTGCAGGGACCTGATCGAAAGCCTCGGCTACACGGTGCTGAGCGCTTCGAGTCCGGAGAAGGCCATCGCCCTGGCCCGGGAGCACCCTGAAGAGATCCACCTGCTGGTGACCGACGTGGTCATGCCGGAGATGAGCGGCAAGGAGCTCAGGGACCGCGTCAGAGAGCTGCGGCCCGGCATCGGGTGCCTGTTCATGTCCGGGTACACCGCCAATGTGATCGCCCACCACGGGGTGTTGGAGCAGGGCATACACTTCATTGAAAAACCCTTCACCAAGGCACCGCTGGGCGAGAAGATCCGGGAGGCCCTGTCCGTGGCCCAGGTCACGCCATCCCCGTGAACCGGTCGCCTTGCCCTTGGTCCTAACCTGAACCCTGGTTGTGGCGGGTGAGAAACTCAAGCGAGTGCTCCAGGTCCTCCCTGGTGTGGGGCTCCAGGGTCTGTGTCGGTTGCAGGCCCAGGGCCTGCAGGCCCTGGAACAGCTCGTCCCACGGGATCGATCCCTGGCCAAGCCCCAGATGCTGGTCCGCGCTCCCGTCGTTGTCGTGCAGGTGCAGGTGCTTGAGATGTGGGCGCAGGGCCACCAGCCACTGGGCCAGATCCCGGCGTTGCCACCCCTTGCCGAAGCTGAACCAGTGTCCCACGTCCAGGCAGAACCCCGCACCGAGCCCGCCGAGCTCGGCCAGGAGATCGGCCAGGGGGCCCGGCTCGGTTTCCAGGGTGTTCTCCAGGAACAGGGACGGGTGGCCCGGCCAGTGGGACAGGACCTGCCGCCACGTTGCCGCCGCCCTGGACACCCAGGACGAGAAGAGCTCGGCATAGATGTCATCATTGAAGGCCGCATGTCCCACGAGGTGGACAGGGCTGTAGATACGGGCCACGCGAAGCGCCCTTGACAACCGCTGCCGGGTAGCCTCGAGGATCAGGTCGTCCAGGCTGCCGGGCTGCAGATCCAGAAAGGGCAGGTGCATGGCGCAGGACAGCCCGCCCCCGGCCAGCTCTGCGGCCACGCCCCAGTGCCAGTCATCGTCCTGCTCCTCGAGAACCTGGGCGTCCAGGCCCAGCTCCGGGGCAAGCTTGCCGGCCAGAAAGAGCTCCAGGTAGGACCTGTCCCGATGGATGTACCCGAGGGGGAGATTGACGAAAAAGGGCGGTTGGGCGGCCATCTGGTCGCTCCCTGCTCACGGCTTCGGCTGTGGCTGATGCTGCAGTGATGCGTGTCCTTTCAAACCAGGACCCCCTTACTCCTGACCGGTCACGGTGAGCCCGGCCAGGGGGAGAAAGGTGTTGGCGTCGTAAAGCTCGAAGCTGCGACGCTCCCCCTGCCCGAGCTGGAAGGCCCCTCCCCACTTTAGGGGCCTGTTTCCCACCATCATCTGCACGCGTTCTTTCGGCCCGTTGCTGAAGATGCCCTGCACGGTATAGCTTCCTGCCGGAAGAGTGAGCGACCCCTCTCCCCCGCCCGGGGAAACCGGCAGGACCATGCCTCCCTGATCATCGCCCCGGTCCAGCACCAGGGCCTCGACCCTGCGCGGGGAGACCCTGATGGTGAAACGGTGCTCCGAACGGCCCGGGGTCTCCCGAACCACCTCGCAGCGCCAGACGTCCCTTGCCTTGGCGGGCAGCAGGTACCTGTGGATAAAGACACCTTTGTCCATGACGATCTCGTGGCCGGCGTCCTGCCCGTCGTTGTTGATCCGGTTGCTGACGAAGCCCTTGAGATTGATGATCTCCTCGCGGCTGCTTCCCCAGACCTGCTCCAGAACCAGGCTGTCGCCGTGGATCAGATCGAGCTCTTCGCCCGCTGCCAGGAGCCGCGGAGCGCCGTTGACCAGACACAGGAATGCCGGCGGGGTCTCGGGATCCGTGACCGGCATAGCCCTGGATGGACCCACCTCGACTGTTCCGATCTCGTTTCCATCAGCCACCACGGACAAGAGGCCCCTTTGTCTGGAAACGTGGGACAAACCCGTGAGCAGGTTGGTCTGGGGACGGTGCTCGCTGTAGACCCCCCAGGCCGGGTTCCATCTGGCCATGGCGGGAATGGGTTCAACAGAGAGCTCCATGAAATCCCGGTCCGGAACCAGAGACGCGTCTCTGTCCAGGGGGAGGGTGCGGCCGTTGACCGTGAGCACGGCTGAGTCCCCTGTATAACACCCTTCGGGGTCCAGGTCCCCCGGCAGCTCGATATCCACACCAAGGGCCGCCAGAAAGAGACTGGTCAGCAACACCTGCTGCCGTACCTTCCAGGACAGCCGGTTGATGTTCTTGCTCACCTCGATGGCCAGGGCCGGGATGCCCAGCTCGTTCAAGGCGAAGTAGGTCAGGGATTTGCGCTGCTCTGGATAGCTCGTGCCGTCGGACAAGGTGTCCATGTTGAAGAGCTGGAAGCTGTAGTCGGCCGGCCTGATCTGACCGTTTATCTGAGACAGAACGGAATCCACCAGCCTGGCAAGGTCGATGCGGTCCTGGAAGACCGCGGTGTCGATGATCACGGACTGGCCGAAGCGGAAGGGGTTGCGCTGCTGGTCCACATAGGTGGGGTGGTAGAAACCAGACCCCTCGTGCAGGTGGATGAAGGCGTCGCACCCCCTGAGCAAGACCTTGATTGCCCGGGCCAGGCGGTCCTCGTAAAACTCGCCGTAATCCTTGTCGAAGCGGCGGTTCAGGTCGACGTTGATCTGACGGCGGTGCTTCAGGATGGAGGGCACATTGGCCCTTGGTATGACCACCAGGGTGCCTTTGGTGACCGTGGAACATGCCAGGACCTGTGCGGTGAGAAAGCCTGAGGGCTCATCCCCCTGGATGCCCCCCTGTATGAGGATCGTGGGGCCGGGCTCCTTTCCCTGGAGATAGTGCACGGTCAGCGGGTGCTGCGTCCCTGAAAAAAAGGTGTGGACCTCCTGCCCGGCCCAGGCAGGCACTGCCGGCCCGGACAGCAACCACGGACTACACCAGAATACGAGTAAGAGGATATGTTTCACGAAACAGTGCCGCCCCGGTCGTGTCGTTGACTGTCAGTTGAACACCGAAGAGCTGCCCGGATTCAATGCCTTCCGGAAGGATGAGCTTTGCCTTGATCCGCTTGAAATAATTGATCTGAAAGTCATCCCCCCCATGATTTTCGACCTCGATCACCCTGCCGTCCCTGGTGATAACCGCGTAGCTGAACGCACCTTTGGCGGTCTCGTTCTCCTCGAGGTTGTTGATCTCAAAGCTCAGTTCCACGTAGTGCTCTTCCATGGCGGCCTGCATGTTCTTTATGGAGATGCGCGCCAGGTCCAGATCCTGAAAAACGGCCGTGAGGTCGATGGATTGTGCCTCCTGATCTTCCGGCATCAAGGGGGGGGCGGGCTTTTTGACCAGTGGGCCAACCACGCCCGGATCGTAGGAATCGAGCATCTTCTCCACATTCTGCAGCCTGTCCAGCCTGACCCGGCTCTGCTCCAGCCGCTGTTCAAGATCGACATTGCGCTCCTTCAGGGACTGCATGGCGTTCAGGGAATGCACAGCCACATACCCCGCCCCTGCTATGCCTGCCGCCATGGCAAGCAGCAGGAGGAGCAGCAGTTTGACCCAGAACCTGTGCAGCCTGATGCGGCGGATCGGTGCGTGCTCGCTGATCAGCAGCAAGTCATAGGAGGATTTCTTCTTTCCCGCGCCCCCGGCTTTCACGGCTCACCCCCAAGGCCTTGCCAGGTTTCCCGGACAATGGCCCAGCCCCCCTTGTCAGGTGTGAGGACCAAGGTCTTTCTGCCCTGGTCCTCATAGCCTGAACCCGAGCGATAGCGCTGGATGAAGCCGACCTCGAAGCCCTTGGGGTGGGTGCGGATCCGCAGGTCGTCCACACTGACGGCTGCAGGGGCGTCGCGAGTCCAAAGCCGACGCTTGTGCTCGCCAATGGCCTCGATGCCGCGGCGCTGGTCCTGTGTGCCGCCTGGAGCATAAAAGGACAGGTATCTCTCAAGCTCGGCATTTTCCCAGGCCTGGCGCCACTTCCCAATACAGGCGATGATCTCCGGGCGCACCGAGGAGATGTATCTGTCCCCAAGGTCGAGCTGGGCCGGCAGCCACTCCGAGCCGACAATCCTGACCCCCGGGTCCCTGACCTGCCAGTAGAGCCGTTTGATCCCCTCCGACACAAAGGAAGGGGTCCTGTAATACTGGCCAAAGTAGGTCACCCAGTACCCCGGTCCCCTGACGACCCGGACATCGTCCACATAGACGTGGATCCAGGGGTAGAGGGAGAAGAGTCTCCTCTTGTGGTCTTCAAAGGATTGAAATGGCTTTCCCGAGGACCTGCTGAAGGCTTCCCCATCGTAAAAGGTGAAAAAGCCGTCGTCCATGTCCTGCCAGGCCCTGGCCCAGGATGCGACCATCCCCGGCAGGTCCGCTGCAACCGGGTCCTCGAAATCCTGCTCCAGCTCGGTCTGCTGGCTGATGACCACCGGGGTCAGACCATACTCTATCTGGTCGCTCAAACCAGCCAGCGCCGCGGTGTTTATGGCCACGCACCCCCTGGTGTCCATGGGAACGAGCTCCTTGCCCCTCCCGTGCAGCCAGATGCCGTAGCCTGTCTTGCCCTGCATGCGGTCCACGGGGTTGGGGAAGTTGAGGGCGTAGGCCAGGTCCCCGTAGAGCTCGAAATCCAGATCCTGTTCGATCCGTCCCTCAAGGAAGTAGATCCCCTCCGGTGTGCGCAGGTCGCCCTCCAGTTGCTTGTCCCCCCCCAGCTGACCGGTGGAGCACTCCATCTGCCTGACCTTGCGCAAGGGGCTCTGCTTCTCGAGATACCAGATCGTCTGGCTGGACTTGTCCACCACGAAGATATTCTGCGGCCCGCCGTGCTGGCTCGGGATCCGGGCTGTCCAGGCCCACCCCTGCCCGGCCATGCCAAGGAGAACCGCACAAGCGAGCAGCGCCCCAGGCAGCCAGGGCCACGGTTTTTCACAGGATGAACGAATGATCGGCATGCCCCTCTCCTCGCCCTGGGCAATGTCACATTCCTGGTCTTTCGTCCAGTTCGCGAGCCTTTGGAAAGCAGTGAAGGAGCCCGGCAAAGCCTTGCCGGCAGCGGGTCAGCAGAGGCCAGGTCAGGCCAAGATGGTGTGGACGACAGTCCGGTTGTGGAGGTCTCTCGTGTCTTGCTTCCAGCTTCGAGCTTCGAGCTTCCAGCTTCAATTTACGTGAGGGTTTGCCCTTGATGAAGCAACGCAGTCCAGCGGGGATTTTTCAACGGCCTGCCGCGGTGAGGAGTTGCTGGCGGGTGTAGATGGACTCCAGCCGGTACCCGGCTGCGGAGAGCGCGGCAGCGCCCCCCTCTTCCCGGTCCAGAACACAGATGACCTGAACGATGGCAAGGCCTGCCGCGGTTACCCGCTCACAGGCCGTGAGCAGGGTGCCGCCCGTGGTGACCACATCCTCCACCAGCACCACGCGGCTGCCCCGGGAAATATTGGCCATCCCCTCCAGGTACTGGTTGGTGCCATGCCCTTTGGGCTGCTTGCGGACGATGAAGCCGGGCAAAGGACGCCCCTCGAGGTGGGAAAGCAGGCTCACGGCGCTCACCAGGGGATCCGCTCCCAGGGTCATCCCCCCCACCCCCTGTGCTTCCGGACCTATGCGCTCCAGAAAGAGCTTGCCCAGCAGCCAGGACCCTTCAGGGTGCAGGGCCGTCTGCTTGCAGTCGAAGTAGTAGTCGCTGGTGCGTCCGGAGGTCAGGGTCACCTGCCCTTCGATGTAGGACTTTTCGAGCAGGATCCCGGCCAGGCGGTTGTTGAGGTCGTGCATCAGGCCTCTGGGAAGACCCGGCTGAAAATCAGGTCTTCGTGTCTGAGGTAGTAGGTGTAGTCGAAAACCTCGTCCAGGCGGGGTTTGGTCAGGTACCGTGCAATGTCCTGATCCTGTCTGACCAGCTCCTCGAAGGAGCGTTTTTCGTCCCAGGAGCGCATGGCCACCTGCTGCACCATTTCATAGGCCTGCTGCCTGTCCAGCCCTGCCTCGACCAGGGCCAGCAGCACCCGTTGGGAAAAGAACAGCCCAAAGGATGCTTCCAGGTTGCGCTGCATGTTTTCCGGGATGATGCGCAGGTTGCCGAGCACCGAGGTGAGCCGGTTCAGGATGTAGTCCACCAGAATGGTCGAGTCGGGCATGATGACCCGCTCCACCGAGGAGTGGCTGATGTCCCGCTCGTGCCACAGGGCCATGTTCTCCAGTGAGGCCAGGGCGTTGCTGCGCACCAGGCGCGACAGCCCGGTCAGGTTCTCAGCCGAGATGGGGTTCTTCTTGTGGGGCATGGCCGAGGAACCCTTCTGCCCCTTGCTGAAGCCCTCCTCCACCTCGAGCACCTCGGTGCGCTGCAGGTGCCTGAGCTCCACGCAGAGCCGCTCCACTCCCCCGGCAATCAGGGCCAGGGTGGTGAAGTACTGGGCGTGGCGGTCGCGCTGGATGATCTGGGTGGATATCGGGTCGACCGCGAGGTCGAGGCGCTCAAGCGCCAGGGCTTCCACTCGAGGGTCGAGCTGGGCATAGGTGCCCACGGCCCCGGAGATCTTGCCCACCCGGATGGTGTCCAGGGCCTCCTGCCAGCGCTGCTTGTGCCTGGAAAACTCTGCATGGAAGCCGGCCAGCTTGAGCCCGAAGCTGGTGGGTTCGGCATGGATGCCGTGGGTCCGCCCCATGACCAGACGCCCCTTGTGCGCAAAGGACATACCCCCGAGAACCTCGAGCAGGTTGTCCAGGTCGCGGGCGATGGTTTGGCCGGCCCTGACCAGCAGCAGGGCGTTGGCCGTGTCCACGATGTCCGAGGAGGTGCAGCCGAGGTGGATGTATCTGGCCGAAGGCCCGACCTTCTCCTCAACAGCGGTCAGAAAGGCGATCACATCGTGCTTGGTGGTCTCCTCGACCTCCAGAATCCTGTCCAGGTTAAAGCCCGCCCGTTCACGGATGTCCACCATGGCCTGAACAGGGATGACCCCAAGCTCGTGCCAGGCTTCGCATATGGCAAGCTCCACCTCGAGCCAGGCCCTGAACTTGGCCTCAAGCGACCAGTTCCCGCCCATTTCGGGACGCGTGTACCGTTCGATCATGGTCCGGTGTCCAGCTTGGCCCATGGCCGCTTCAAAGCGGCCATGGGCTCAGCCTTGTGCGCTCAGGTTCCGGTTGTGGATGTGGACGAGGATGGTTCGGATGTGGTCGTCGTGGACGTCTCTTTCGTGGACGACTCAGAAGACTTCGCAGAAGATTCTTTGGCCTTGTCAGTCCCCCCGTTGGAGGAGGCCTTTCCGTTCTTCTTGCAGTAATCAGTCACATACCAGCCCGAGCCCTTGAGTATGAATGAGGTATTGGACAGCAGGCGCTTGCCTGAACCGCCGCAGACCGGACAGGACATGTCTTTCTGATCGAAGTTCTTCTGCCACTCCTCGAAGATCTGCTGGCAATCGTTACAGCGATATTCGTAGATCGGCATATGTTCTCTCCTTACGCATTATCTTCCTGTATACCAAGAATGGTCCCTGAAGGACCATGTGTCAAGCTACTTGCTGGAAGCCGCTTCCTTGGCTTCCTTGATACGCTGCTTTATCCTCTTTTCCTTTCTCTTGCGCTTGCGGTCGAGCTCTTTCTTACGCTCGATCTTCTTGTGTCCTGACATACGGCAACTCCTCCTGAAAATTTTCAAAATAAAGAACAGGCTTTTACACTTTTGTACATTGCTTTGTCCACCCCTTTATTTCCCTCAGACCCGCACCAGCTGATAGCTTCTGCTGCCAAGACCCATCTCCTGGGCGCAGGCCAGCAGGTGGGACCCCCTGGTGTGGGCATGCACCCCCTGAAACTTGTCCCGGCCCTGTGCAACGCCGGACCGTGTCGACGGTGCCTGGTTCACCAGGTCAAGGGCTGCCTGGTCAAGGGCCACGGGGTCGTAGGATGCCAGGACTCCCAGATCAGGGCACAGCGGAGCCTCGGTGTAGCCGACGCAGTCACAGCCCGGTGAGACCTGGAGCACGAAGTTGAGGTGCAGCACCGGCCGCTTCATGGTCTCAAGGACGGCAGCGGCATACTCGGCCATGCGTTCCAGAAACTCCTCCACGTCCACCTTCCAGTCCACCTTCAGGCCCTGGTGCCGGCAGGCCAGGAAGCAGGCCGCGCATCCCAGGCACTTTTCCCTGGCGAGCACCACTTTCCCGGACTCGTCCAGGGACAGGGCCCCGGCGCTGCACACTTCAATGCAATTTCCGCACCCGGTGCAATGCTCGGGAAGGATCTCCGGGCCGAGGCCGCAGTGCTGCTGCATCTTGCCCTTTCTGGTCGCGCACCCCATGCCCAGGTTCTTGAGGGCTCCGCCAAAACCTGCCAGCTCGTGCCCCTTGAAATGACTGAGCGTGACCATGGTGTCGGCCTGCACGATGTCCCGGGCCAGGTAGAGCTCGCTGAAATGCTTCCCTGTTCTGGAAACAACCGTCTCGTTGCCGCTCTTGAGGCCATCGGCAATGATCACCGGCGCCCCGGTCACATACGGATCGAAACCGTGCCGCGCCGCCTGCAGGGCGTGGGAGACCGACTCTCCCCTGTTCCCCACGTAGAGGGTGTTGGTGTCGGTCAAAAAGGGCCTGCCGCCGTTCTTGCGCACAAAGTCCACGATGGGCCTGATCCAGATCGGGGCGATGAACCCCGTGGTTCCCTGCTCCCCGAAATGGATCTTCAGGGCCACCAGGTCTCCGGAACCGACATGCCTTCCCAGCCCGGATTTCTTGAGCAGCCGTTTCAACCGCTGGTCAAAAGGCGCCCGGCGCGAGGTGGAAAGATCCCAGAAGAAGACGCTGCTGGCCACTGGATTTTCCTTGGAGTTCGTTGATTCGTTGATTGGTTGATTAGGGGGATTTTTACTCTTGCCCGGGCCGTTCCCGTGCATCGTAGAATCCGCTGACTTTGTCCGTAAAGACCGTTTCCGCGGAACCGAACCCCGTCTGATCCAGTATGGTGTGTATCAGCCCGGAACACTGTTGATGGTGGTCCTGTTCGCTTTGGTGGATTTGCAGGGCATAACGCCCCGGGGCAACGACCCTGAGCCTGAAATTCCGCAGCCCCAAAGCAGCCAGAGCATCCTCGGCTGCCCCCAGGCGAGCCAGCAGCCTGCTTTCCGGACGCATCCCGTAGGCAAAGCGGGTCAGCAGGCAGGGCCGCGAGGGCTGGTCTGGGTAGGGCATGCCCTGGGAGGCCAGGGTGATGCGAACCTCGTCCTTGGTCATACCCACTGCCTGAAGAGGGCTGTGCACCCCAAGCTCCTCCACTGCCCGGCGCCCTGGGCGATAGCTCCTCAGGTCGGAGGCCTGGCTCCCCTCCAGTAGTCTGGGCCGGCCACTTTCTTCACTCAGCGCAAGCAGGCCTGAAAACAGGTGGTGCTTGCAGTGGTAGCAACGCTCCCTGGTATTGCCGGCCACACCGGGCACCTGGAGGGGGTCCATGGCCAGGACCCTGGAGGGAAGGCGCAGGGATCCCTGCATGATGCGGGCGAACAAAAGCTCTTGCGGGCTCATGTGCTGCCCCGCAACCGTAACCAGCACATAGTCAAGGTTCCATGTCTCGGCCAGACCGGCCAGCAGACGGCTGTCCACCCCCCCGGAAAAAGCGATCACCCCGGGTTGCAGCAAGGTCATCAAACCCTTCAGGCGCTCAAGCTTGGTGGACACGGCCTGTTTTAAATCTGCTTCAAAACGCTGCAATGGGCTCCTGTGGTTCGGTGAGCAGGAACTCCCCTTTTTCAATCCAGGCCTTGAGCACGTCTGCCACCTCCAGGGACATGGTCAGGCTGGTGACCGGAACAGTGGCCACCTTCTTGCCGTTGACCTCTATCTCACCGGAGAGCAGCTCTTCAAAGCTGACGTGCCGCAGGATCTGGGAGGTCCCCTGCGGATAGTCGTAGCCGTAGTCCACGACCGGCATCTGGATATCACTGTTGCCAACCCCGGCGTGCCAGGCCACTTCTTCGTCCAGCACCGGGATGGGGATCCCCAGACCCACGGCCAGGGAGCACCCATAGCCCGTGATGCTCACCCCGCGCAGGAACCTTGGGTCCATGGTGCTGAGCTCGCCCTTGACCATGAGGGTCCCGGCAGGGGTCAGGGGAATCCCCCGTTCATTGCGCTGGGGCCTGGCATTGTGCTGGGTGCCGGAACCGAGCACGTACCCCAAGCCGCCGCCGAGAAAGATCCTGGTCCCCAGGCCCATGGTCCTGAAAAAGGGATCGTTGAACAGGGGGCTCAGCTCGCCGGCCGTGGCAAAGTTGGCGTTGCCCAGGTTGGGCTTGAGCGGGCCCATGTAGGTGTAGATGGTCCTGCTGGTCAGGTTCACGGCGCAGTTGTAGTTCTGGTAGCCGTTGCGCGGGTTGAAAAGCACGGCATTCTTGAGATCCCCAAGGGTGATGTCCTTCTCCAGATCCCGGCGCGGGTAGCAGTCCGTGCCGTAGGCCGCCGCCTTGAGGTGCACGCTTCTGCCCCTGACCAGCTCCTCGATGACATGCCCCCCCCCATACTTGAACAGGCCCGGGTAGACCTTGTTCAGGGGATCGTCCTCTGAGGGTTCCGTGGCCCCGATGTACGCGTCCACAGCTGCCAGCCCCGAGTACGCCTGCACCCCGTTGAGCCACAGCCGGGAGACCTTCATGGTCGGAGGCCGCTGCCCGATATTGAACAGCAGGCCCGAAGAGCACATGGGAGAGAAGGTCCCGGTGGTGACCACGTCGACCTCCCTGGCCGCCTTGACCTTGCCGGAGCGTCGCACTAGTTTGGCCATGTCCCGGGCATTCAGGACCACGGCCTTGCCTTGTTTGATTCTCTCGTTGATTTCTTTGATGGTTCTGGTAACTGCTGTGGCCATGCAAGCTCCCTGACGCGTGGTTGACACCCCAAGCGTGCGATTTCTGTCCATCCGCTCAGGACGAAGTTCCCCGGGCCGGTCGCCTTGTCCGGGATGCAGGCGCGATAACCGGCGCGGACAATACATTGTGGCCTGGGTGTAATCCAGCCCAGAACAAAAATCTACTCACGCCTCGGGTTGTATGAGCACCATCATTCAGACACCGGCCCGCTGTTGCAAAAATGCCTGAGCATGCAAACGTGGAACTGACTCCAAAGAGCAGTGACCGGGAGATCAAGGAAGCTCTCAGGGAGCATCTCCGCGCGAGCTTTCAGGAGCAGCAGCTCAGAACCTGGTTCGATCCCCTGGGCCTGTCCTACTCTGATGAAAAAAAGGCTCTCTCGCTCCACTTCCCCCATCAGTTCTTTGCCGAGTGGTTCTTTAAATACATCAGGGAACCATTTGAAAAAATATTTTATTCACTTGCTGATAATGAAATAAATATTTCCTATGGGAATCTTTTGGAAGTAAAGCCCCACCAGGAGGCTTTCATCTCTTTTATTCCGGAAAAAACATGTACCTTTGATTCATTTCTGGTAAACAAGAAAAACTACTTTCCCTATGTTTCCGCGAGAGAAATCAGCAACCAGCAGACTGTCACATACAACCCTTTCATCATCAGCGGAACCGAAGGAACCGGCAAGTCCCATCTGATCAAGGCCATTGCCAATGGGTTGTCGGAGTCCCGCCCGGACCAGCGCTTTTTTTGCACATCCGTGGACGACCTGCACTCCATCTACCAGTCCTTTCCCCGCAACAAGCTCCAGGCCAGGGCGCAGATCCTGAGCTTTGACAGCCTGCTCATAGACGATCTGCAGCAGTTGGAAAAATTCGACTACCTGCAGCAGGAGCTCATCTCCATCTTCAACCTCTTCCATGACCAGCGCAAGCAGATGGTCTTCGGGGTGGCGGGCAGGATCGCCTGCATGGACTTTTTCGACAGCAAGCTCAAGTCCCGGCTGGAATGGGGGTTGATCGTGACCCTCAAGCAGCCCGACCTGGAGATCCGCCTCAACTACGTGGAGCAGCAAAGCCGGCTGCGCAACCTCAACCTGTCCAAGTCCCGGTGCCTGATGCTGGCGCAGCACTTTCAGAACTTCAGAGCCCTTCAGGGCATCATGGTCAAGCTGGTGGCCTACAAGGAGCTGGTGCACAGCGATCTGACCGACAAGGACTACAGGCACATCCTGGACAGCCTGGACGACAAACCTGTGACCCCGCTGACCCCGGAGCGGATTATCTCCTGCGTGGCCCAGCGGTTCCAGCTTAAGCCCGCGGATCTGGAGTCCAGCCGGCGTCAGCACCAGGTGGTGCTGGCCCGGCAGGTGGCCATGTATCTGTGCCGCCAGCTGCTGGGATTGTCCTATCCGCGCATCGGCAGCCTCTTTGGTGGAAAGGATCACAGCACCGCCCTGTACGCAGTCAAAAAAATCAAGGAATTACAGGGTACTAACAAAGATATCAAAAACATGTTAACGGAGCTTGAAGAAACTTGTCGCACCCGGCCCAACTAACCCGGACACACCGTCAGCAGTGTTCGGATGTCGGTTGTTGGTCGGTTGCCGTGTCTGTTTTAATTTCAATCTTTTCAAGAGCTTAAACACATGAGCAACACAGGAACAGGGCCTAGGAACTACAACGGGGAAAAGAGATGAAACTTACAGTGGTCAAAGAACAGGTCATTGACGGACTGCAAAAGGCTTCCAGTATCATCCCCGCCAGGACGGGGGCGGCCTTTCTGAGAACCATCTGGCTCAGGGCCCAGGATGGCTCCCTGTCCATTCTGTCCACGGACTCGAACCTGGAGTTCTCAGGGACATACCCGGCCCAGTCCAGCCAGGACGGCCTGGTCGGGGTCCAGGGCAGGAAGTTCTACGATCTCTTCCGCCGGCTGCCTCCCGGCGAGATCACCCTGACCCTGGACGCCTCCAACAATACCCTGCTTCTGGAGCAGGCCCGCAAGAAGTACAAGCTGCCCACCAACGATCCGACCTGGTTCCAGGATTTCGCTCCTTTTCCCGCGGACAACGCCGTGCTCTGGTCGGGTGATTTTCTCAAGGAGATGATCGACAGGGTCTCTTTCTGCATCAGCGACGAGGACACCATGGAGGCCATGAACTGCCTCAAGGTGCGGCCCAAGGCCGACCGTGAGACCGTGGAGGTCTGCGGGCTCAACGGGCACCAGTTCGCCATGCTGCGCTTCGTCAACCCGGACATCCACTCCATCATGCCCGAGGGCGGGATCCTGATCGCCAAGCGCTACCTCATGGAGCTCAGGAAGTGGTTGAGCGGGAACGAGATCAACTTCAACATCGACCAGAAGCGGCTCTTCTTCACCAACCAGGCCCAGAACGAGATATTCAGCCTGCCGCTGAGCTATTACGAGTATCCCAAGTACCAGAACTTCCTGTCCAAGTTCGATGCCTCGGTCTCTTCCATGGACGTGGACAGGGACGAGCTGGTTGACTCCCTGGAACGCGTCTCCCTCTTCAATACCGACAACCAGCGCTGCTCCTATTTCGTGTTCGATCAGAGCGAGCTGGTACTCTACAGTCAGGGGCAGGACACGGGTGAGGCCACCGAGCTTCTGAGCATCGCCTTCACCGGGGAGCTGAACAAAATCGCTTTCCCCACCAGGAATCTGATCGAGATCCTCGCCCACTTCGATTCCCCCGGTGTGCGCTTCGATTTCACCGGGCAGGACGGGCCGTGCAGGATCACCGGGAACAAGGACACCGACTACATGGTCATTGTCATGCCCATGCAGATCACCGAGGAAACATACTACACGGAAGAGAACCTCTGATATGGTCACAGAACCCAAAAAGAGTTCCTATACCGCAGACTCCATAACAATCCTGGAGGGGCTGTCGGCCGTGCGCAAGAGGCCGGCCATGTATATCGGCACCACCGACATCCAGGGCCTGCACCACCTCGTGTACGAGGTGCTGGACAACTCCATTGACGAGGCTATGGCCGGCTACTGCAACAAGGTGGTCATCACCATCCATCTGGACAACAGTGTGACCATCACGGACAACGGGCGGGGCATACCCGTGGACATGCACCCCAAAGAAAAACGCCCGGCCGTTGAAGTGGTCATGACCGTGCTGCACGCCGGTGGCAAGTTCGACAACGAGACCTACAAGGTCTCCGGTGGACTGCACGGGGTGGGTGTCTCGGTTGTCAATGCCCTCTCGGAGTACCTGGAGGTGACGATCAACCGGGACGGGCAGAAGTACGCCCAGCGATACGAGCAGGGAGTGCCCGTGGAGAAGCTGCGGGTGGTGGGGGAAACGAGCAAGACCGGCACCATGGTGCGTTTCAGGCCGGACGAGGAGATTTTCCAGGACCTGAACTTCAACCACGATGTTCTGTCCAAGCGTTTCGAAGAGGTGGCCTACCTCAACAGCGGGCTGGAGATCCAGTTCTATGACGAGCGCAATTTGCAGCGAGCCAGGTACAGGTTCGACGGTGGCATCCGCTCCTATGTCGAGCGTCTCAACGAGACAGAGACAGCGGTCCACTCCGTGATCCACGGCTTGGGTGAGGTGGAGAACGTGCTCATCGAGTTCGCCTTCCAGTACAACACCGCCTACAAGGAGAACGTCTACTCCTTTGCCAACAACATCCGGACCAGGGAGGGGGGCACGCACCTGGCGGGATTCAAGACCGCCCTGACCCGCGCTCTGAACACCTACATTCAAAACGCCGACCTGCCCAGGAAGCTCAAGCAGAAGATCTCTGGCGACGACATGCGCGAAGGCATGACCGCGGTGGTCAGCGTCAAGCTCCCCATGCCCCAGTTCGAAGGGCAGACCAAGACCAAGCTGGGCAACAGCGAGGTGGCGGGGTACGTGGCCACACTGGTCTACGACAAGCTCACCACCTTCCTGGGGGAAAACCCCAAGGAAGCCAAGAGCATCGTGGAGAAGGTCGTGGATGCGGCCCGGGCCAGGGAAGCGGCCAGACGGGCCAAGGATCTGGTTCGGCGCAAGGGGGCCCTGTCCGACTACTCCCTGCCGGGCAAGCTGGCCGACTGCCAGACCAAGGACCCCTTGGAAAGCGAGCTGTTCATCGTCGAGGGTGACTCTGCGGGAGGCTCGGCCAAGCAGGGGCGGGACCCCCGCATTCAGGCCATTCTCCCCCTGCGGGGCAAGATCCTCAATGTGGAGAAGACCCGTTTCGACAAGATGCTGGCCAACAAGGAGATCAAGCACCTGATCACCGCCATGGGAGCGGGTATCGGGGAGGACGGCATCGACCTGGAAAAGCTGCGCTACCACAAGGTCATCATCATGACCGATGCGGATGTTGACGGTGCGCACATCAGGACCCTGCTGCTGACCTTTTTCTTCAGGCAGTACGAGGAGCTCATCAGGAAGGGCTACCTGTACATCGGGCAGCCCCCGCTGTTCAGGGTGCAGAAGGGGAAGTTCGAGAGGTTCATCCCGGACGAGAAGGAGCTGAAGCGCTTTCTCATGGACCGGGTCAGCAACCAGCTGTCCATTGGCACCGAGAGCGGCTCCAAGCTGGAAGGAAAGAAGCTGGTCAAGCTCCTGGACGCCGTGGTCCTGCTCCAGGACAAGTGCAGGGACGTGCAGAACTTCGGCATCGAGCAGAGCCTCTTCCTGAACATCCTGGATTACGGGGAGAAGCTCACTCCCCGCTTTTTCGTGGAGAACGGTTCGGAGCGTTTTGCCGAGTACATGCGGGGCAAGGGGTACACCTTCGAGGTCAGCAAGACCTTTTATGAAGAGGAGATGCGCATTTTCGTCATCTTCAAGGACGTCAATGCCAACATGACCAAGGTAGGGGTGGAGTTCTTCAACTCCAAGATTTACCGCAACTCCTTCGACCTGCTGGACAAGGTCAAAAAGGAAAGCCCGGGACTGACCTTCACCATAGAGAAGAAGGACGGCCCCCCCAAGGATGTCTCCTCGCCCTTCGACCTGCTGGACCTGGTGCTCATCGAGGCGGACAAAGCCTTCAACATTCAGCGTTACAAGGGGCTTGGGGAGATGAACCCGGAGCAGCTCTGGGAGACGACCATGAACCCTGAAAAGCGCACCCTGCTTCAGGTGACCATTGATGACGCCGAGGAGGCGGACGACATCTTCACCAGGCTCATGGGCGAGAAGGTGGAGCCCAGGAGGGAGTTCATCGAAAAAAACGCCCTGACAGTCGCGGAGTTGGACATCTAACAGTTCGAAGCTGGAAGTCGGAAGTTCGAAGGGAAAGGCCAGGAAGTATACAGGAAGCGGTCCTTTGACGTGCCTCGAACTTTGAACTTCAGTCACGAGACCAGGGTACAACACAGCAGTAGTGTTGTTCACTGACAGATAACTCTTTATAAACACCAACCGAGGCCACTGTGCTCAACGATACCATCAGTCTCGAAGACGAAATCAAGAAATCCTATCTCGAGTACTCCCTGAGCGTGATCATCGGCAGGGCCATTCCAGACGCCCGTGACGGTCTCAAGCCTGTGCACCGGCGGATCCTCTACGCCATGTACGATCTGGGCAATTACTACAACAGGGCATACAAGAAGTCGGCCAGGGTGGTTGGTGACGTCATCGGTAAGTACCACCCCCACGGTGACAGCGCTGTCTACGATGCCCTGGTGCGCATGGCCCAGGGTTTCAACATGCGCGACCTGCTGGTGGACGGCCAGGGCAACTTCGGCTCCATAGACGGCGACGCCCCTGCAGCCATGCGTTACACCGAGGTGCGCATGGCCCGGCTGGCCGGGGAGTTCCTGACCGACATCGAAAAGCAGACCGTCAACTTCAGGCCCAACTACGACAACACCCTGAAGGAGCCGGAAGTCCTGCCCACCAAGATCCCCAACCTGCTCATCAACGGGTCGGCCGGCATTGCCGTGGGCATGGCCACCAACATCCCCCCCCACAACCTGGGTGAGATCGTGGACGGCACCCTGGCCTTGTTGGACAAGCCCGACATAGACGTGGCCGGCCTGATGCGCCACGTCAAGGCGCCTGATTTCCCCACCGGGGCCTTTCTCTACGGCCAGGAGGGCATCAAGGAAGCATACGAGACCGGGCGGGGCTTCCTCAAAATCAGGGGCAAGGTGGAGGTGGAGTCGCGGCCCAGGGGGTTGGACTCCATCGTCATCAAGGAGATCCCCTATGCCCTGAACAAGGCCTCCCTGGTGGAAAAGATCGCCATGCTGGTCAACGACAAGAAGCTGGATGGCATCAGCGATCTGCGCGACGAGTCCGACCGCAAGGGCATCCGCGTCGTCATCGACCTCAAGAAGGGCATCTATCCGGACATCATCATCAACAAGCTCTACAAGTTCACGGCGCTGGAAACATCCTTCGGGATAAACATGATGGCGGTGAACAAGAACCGCCCCCAGCTGCTCAACCTGAAGCAGATCCTGGAGATATTCCTGGACCACCGCCGGGAAGTCATCCTGCGCCGCTCCCGTTTCGACCTGGACAAGGCCGAGCACCGGGCGCACATCCTGGAAGGCCTGCGGGTGGCCCTGGACAACATCGACCAGGTCGTGGAGCTGATCAAGACCTCCAGGAACCCGGCCGAGGCCAAGGAGCGCCTCATTGAGCGCTTCGAGCTCTCCGAGATCCAGAGCCAGGCCATCCTGGACATGCGCCTGCAGCGCCTGACCAACCTGGAGCAGGAGAAGATCCTCGAGGAGTACAGGGAGGTGCTCAAGCAGATCGAGTACCTGAAGAGCGTGATCGAAAACCCCGAGGTGCTCAAGCAGGTCATCCGCGACGAACTCAAGGAGATCCGGAAGATCTACGCCACCACGCGCCGCACCGTGATCCTGGAGCAGGACCCGGACAAGATCGACGTGGAAGACATCATCCCCGACGACGAGGTGGTCATCACCCTGTCCCGCAACGGGTACATAAAGCGCACCGCCCTGAGCCACTACCACCAGCAGCGTCGCGGTGGGAAAGGCATATCCGGCGCCAACATCTCGGACAAGGATTTCATCACCTCCCTGATCACCACCACCAACCATCAGCACCTGCTGCTCTTTTCCAACTACGGCCGCATGTACCAGCTCAAGGTGCACCAGGTGCCCGAGGGAAGCCGGATCGCCAGGGGGGTGCACATCGCCAACCTGCTGCCCCTGGCCAAGGATGAGTGGATCGCCACGGCTGTGTGCCTGCGGGAGTTCCCGCCCGAGGCCCATTTCCTGTTCATCACCCGCAAAGGCATGGTCAAGCGGTCGCCCATGAGCCTCTACCAGAACTTCCGCTCCACAGGGTTGATCGCCCTGAAGCTCAAGGAGGGGGACGAGCTCATCGCGGTGCGCGAGGTCTCGGACGAGTCCCAGATATTCCTGGTGACCCAGAACGGGTTTGCCATCCGTTTCGCCTGCAGCGAGGCCCGGCCCATGGGCAGGAACACCAGCGGGGTCAAGGGCATTGCCCTGCGCAACCAGGACAGGGTTGTCTCCTGTGTGGTGGCCCACGAGCAGGACAAGCGGCACCTGCTCACAGTCTCCACCAACGGGTTTGGAAAGCGCACCCCCCTTGACAAGTACCGCATCCAGTCCCGGGGCGGGAAAGGGATCATCAACATGAACGTCACCAAAAAGACCGGCAAGGTCCTGGGGGCGATCATGGTCGATCCGGAGGATGAGATCATCATGCTCACCTCCGGGAACAAGATGATCCGCATCGGGGTCTCGGGCATCCGGGTCAGCGGCAGATCCACCCAGGGCGTCATGCTGGTGCGGCTCGACCCCCAGGGGGAGGTCATCTGCTTTGACCAGATCCTGCCGGAAAGCATGATCACCTTGTGACTGTCTGGTGCATGAAAACCAGGGCATTGCGGGCAGCGGTCCTTGCGGCCTGGCCACGCCCCGGCCAGGTCTGCTGTGTTTTGGTGTAACAGCAGACCTGCAGCAACAGGGTATCCCCCTGGTCCGCTTCCTCCTGCTCCTGCTTGTGCTCCTTTGTGGCTGCCAGGGAACCGACAACGGCCTCGAACAGTTCAGGGACGCAGAGCAGGCCTTTGCCTCGGGACGGTTCATCCTGGCCGAGCAGCTCTACGAGCAGTTTCTGCAGCAGCACCCGGAAAACCCATCCCGCTGGCAGGCCTGGAAACGGCTGCTGCTCATCTCCGAAAGCATCCGGCAAAACCCCCGCAGATCCTTGGAGATCCTGCAGTCCATGTCCGTGGAGTATGAGCACGACCTGCCAAGGCTCCTGGAGGTGCTGCAGCAAACAGCCTCTGTCCACAGGCACGGCCTGGCCCAGCCCGAAAAGGCCATCGATGTCTGGATGCGCTCGCTTGATTTTTGCGCAAAGGTCCCCGGGGCCTGCTGGATGGCCCATTGGAACATGGCAGCGATCCATTTCGACCAGGGCCGCTTTGCCGAGTCGCGGCGGGAGCTTGAGCAGTGCCTGAAGAAGGCCGACAGTGCGGGCAAAAAGGCAGAGGCCATGTACATGATGGCCAGGACCTACGCCCTGAACGAGGAGCACGTCCAGGCCCTTTCCTGGCTTGACCGTCTTGCGGGGCTGGAGGGGTCTTCCGGGCAGCACCGCGCCCTGGCCCTCTACATGGCCGCGGACATCCACATCCAGGAAGGAAGGACGGAGCAGGCCGGAAAGCTGTTGACCTCTATTCTCGAAACCCACCCCAACCCGCAGCTGGTAAAGCTCAGGCTGAATCAGATCGACCCGCCGCCCCTCACCCCCTGAACGACCTGAGTGGGAGTTGATTATTGGGAACGAGTATCCCCTTTCTGGTAGGGGCGGCTGGTAGCCGCCCTGCCTTTGGTCGTGAGATCGTGCCCGAACCAAGCCTCGGCAAGCCTCGGCAAAAAAAGGGCGCGTACCACGCGCCCCTACCAGAATCATGTTCTTCGACAGTATGCTGGAATGCGCCGAGAAAGCGCGGACACATAAAAAACCCCCCTCCGTGACAGGAGGGGGGTGGTGTGGTGACTGAGAAAAGAGGCTTTACAGCAGGGGCAGGTACTTGGCGATCTCGTAGTCGGTGATCTGGGTGCGGTAGTTGTCCCACTCCACCTTCTTGTTGGCCACGTACTGGGCAAAGAAATGGTCGCCCAGGGTTTCCTTCATCAGCTCGCTTTCCTCCAGGACGGCGACGGCTTCGTTCAGGCTCCCGGGCAGGGCGCCGATCCCGCGCTCGACCATCTCCTCCGGGGTCATCTCGAAGATGTCGTCTTCCACCGGGGCGCCCAGCTCGTACTTCTCCTCGATGCCCTTGAGGCCGGCGGCCAGCATCACGGCAAAGGCCAGGTGCAGGTTGCAGGCCGGGTCGGGGCAGCGCAGCTCCACGCGGGTGGCCGCTTCCTTGCCGGGCTTGTACATGGGCACCCGGATCAGGGAGGAGCGGTTGCGGTTGGCCCAGGCCTTGTACACGGGAGCTTCGTACCCTGGCACCAGGCGCTTGTAGGAGTTGACCCACTGGTTGGTGATGGCCACGAACTCGTTGACGTGGGCCAGCAGGCCGGCAATGTAATGCTTGGCGTCCTCGCTCAGGTTGTGCTGCGCCTTGGCGTCGAAGAAGGCGTTCTTGCCGTTCTTGAACAGGGACTGGTGCACGTGCATGCCCGAGCCGTTCTCGCCGAAAAGGGGCTTGGGCATGAAGGTGGCATAGACGCCGTGCTTGCGGGCCGTCTCCTTGACGATGACCCGGTAGGTCACGGCGGTGTCGGCCATCTTCAGGGCCTCCTGGTAGCGCAGGTCGATCTCGTGCTGGCTGGGGGCCACCTCGTGGTGGCTGTACTCAACGTCGATGCCCATCCTGTTCAGGGAGAAAATGATGTCGCGGCGGATGTCGTTGGCCCGGTCCAGGGGCGGGGCGTCGAAGTAGCCGCCCACGTCGATGATCTTGGGCTCGCAGGAGTTCTCGAACAGGAAGAACTCCAGCTCGGGGCCCACGTAGTAGGAGTAGCCCTTCTCAGCCGCCTTGGCCAAGACCTTTTTCAGGATGTAGCGGCTGTCCCCCTCGTACGGCTGCCCGTCGGGGGTCTTGATGTCGCAGAACATCCGGGCCACGGGGCGCTCGGTGGGGCGCCAGGAGACCATCTGAAAGGTGGCGGGGTCGGGGAAGGCGACCATGTCGCTCTCCTCGATGCGGGTGAAGCCCTGGATGGACGAGCCGTCAAAGCCCATTCCTTCGTCAAAGGCGGCTTCCAGCTCATTGGGGGTGACCTGAAAGGATTTCAGCACACCGAGGATGTCGGTGAACCAGAACTGGATAAAGCTGACATTGTGGTCCTTGACTGCCTTGAGCACGTCGTCGGCATTCTTGCACTTGAAGACTGGGGTTTCCATAGGATGCATTCCTCCGTGGGTTGTACGTTGTGACCACGGAAGAACAACAAGAACAGGGCCAAAACGAGAACATTCAATTATATCAAAGAATAAGCTGAAAAAAGGCCCAATTTCGGCGTTTTGCAAATTACAAATACGTAAAAAGGGAGGCCGATTTCCCCTTGTTTTTTACAAAAGTGTAAAGGCTAGTCACGCCACCTTTTCATGAACTCGCTTGTCGGGTGGCCTGCGTTGATGTGCCGGATCAGGGAGGAGCCAAAGACCACACCGTCCACCAGGTCCTCGAGTTCCTCCAGCTGGTCGAGTGAGCTCAGGCCGAAGCCCAGGGCAATGGGCAGGGTGAAAATCTCCCTGGCTACCTGCAGCCCCTGCTTGAGCTCTCTGGGCAACCCTGTTCCGCTGCCGGTTATGCCCATGACAGAGACGAAGTAGACAAAGCCGGTGGCTTTGTCCGCGTACATCTTGAGCCGCTCGGCCGAGGTGTTCAGCCCCACCAGCGAGATGAGGTCGAGCCCGTGTGAGGACAGCTGTTTTACGAAGGCAGCGCTTTCCTCCAGGGGGAGGTCCGGGCAGATGATCCCGGCCACGCCGGATGCTGCGGCGTCCCTGGCCAGGCTTTCCAGGCCGTACTGGAGGAAGGGGTTGTAGTAGCCCATGAGCACGACCTGGGCTGCAATGCTGTTGCGCTCCCTTTTCAGGGTGTCCAGGATCCAGGGCAGGTCAACGCACTGCTCCAGGCAGTGCAGGGCTGCAGCCTCGATGACCGGCCCGTCGGCCACGGGGTCGGAAAAGGGGACCCCGATCTCGATGATGTCCGCCCCGCCCCGGTCCAGGGCCTTGATCTCCTCCCAGAAGCGCTCCTTGTCCGGATACCCGCCCGGCAGATAGGGGATGAGTGCTTTCCTGCCCTGCGCGTTGGCGGCCTGGATGGCCTGGGTCAGTCTGGAAACGGCCATTACCTGCCCTCCTTTTGCTCGTCTTCATAGTCCTGCAGGATGCCCAGGTCCTTGTCGCCGCGGCCGGACAGGCAGACCAGGATGGATTTGCCCCGCAGCTGAGGTGCGTTTTCCAGGACCCAGGCCACGGCATGGGCGGACTCCAGGGCCGGGATGATGCCCTCGTGTCTGGACAGGGTACGAAAGGCCCGGACGGCCTGGGCGTCGTTGACGCACACGTACCCGGCCCGTCCCGCGGCCTGCAGGTGGGCGTGCTCCGGTCCGACACCCGGGTAGTCCAGACCTGCGGCCACGGAATGGGAAGGCAGGATCTGGCCGGCCGGGGTCTGCAGCAGCCTGGTCATCATGCCGTGCAGCACACCGTCGGTGCCCAGGTTGAGGGGGGCGGAGTGGTGGCACCCCTCGTCCCCGGATCCGGCAGCCTCCACCCCGATCAGCGCCACGGAGGTGTCGGGCACGAAGTGGTGGAACATGCCGATGGCGTTGGACCCCCCCCCCACGCAGGCGGCCACGATGTCGGGAAGCTTTCCGGTGCGCTCCACAAACTGGGCCCGGGCCTCCTGGCTGATCACGGCCTGGAAGTCGCGCACCAGGGTGGGAAAGGGGTGGGGCCCGGCTGCGGTGCCAAAGCAGTAGTGGGTGTTCTCCTGATCGGCGATCCAGCGCCGGAGGGAGTCGTTGATGGCATCCTTCAGGGTCCTGGTTCCGGACTCCACAGCCACCACCTGGGCACCGAGGAGCTCCATGCGCTTGACGTTCAGGGACTGGCGCCTGACGTCCACCGCGCCCATGTAGACCACGCACTCGAGGCCGAGCATGGCCGCGGCCGTGGCAGTGGCCACGCCGTGCATGCCGGCC
>CAZQOG010000007.1:0-21796 GCA_964594925.1 uncultured Desulfohalobiaceae bacterium | reverse complement strand
CCATCATCCTGGCCAGCAGCCCCTGCCCCAGGGTGTTGTTGATCTTGTGCGCCCCGGAGTGGTTGAGGTCCTCCCGCTTGAGCCACAGGTCGAGGCCCAGCTCTTCGGACAGGTTGCGGCAGAAGGTCAGAGCCGAGGGCCGCCCCACATTGTCCCTGAGCATGGTGGAGAGCTCCTCCTGGAACTCTTTGGAGGGGATGATCCTGACCATGGCCTGCTCCAGCTCGATCAGGGGGGGCATGAGCAGCTCGGGAACGAACTGCCCGCCGAATGCGCCGAAGTATCCTTTTTTCATGTTCCTGTATCCTTATAATGTTGGATGCATGCAAGGGCCGCGCGGACCTTGCCGGGGTCCTTGACCCCGGGATGGTGCTCCACTCCTGAGTTGAGGTCAACGCCCGGGGGGGTGCAGGCCCTGAGTGACGCAACAAGCGTGTCCGGGCCCATCCCGCCGGCCAGCAGCCAGGGCCGGGAACACGTAAGCCCCTTCAGGCGCCGGGCCTCGAGGACAGTGCCGTGACCGCCGCCCGAGGTGCCGGCGTCGAGCAGGAAATAGCTGCACACCGGAGCGAACCTGGCCAGCTCGGCCTCCAGATCGCCCAAAACCTGGAAGCGCTGCGGCCAGAGCACCTTGACCACCCGCTCCGGTCCCACGGCCCGGCAGAAGTCTTCGTCCTGGTCGCCGTGCAGCTGGGCCAGGTCCAGCGCTGCCTCCTCCATGGCGAAAAGGACTTGATCCGGATCCTGGTCTACAAAGACGCCCACACGCCTGGGCCCCGGGGCTTTGAGGGTCCCGGCAGCGGCTAAAGTCACGCAGCGCGGGCTGGGCGGGTGGAAAATGAACCCCAGCATGTCCACCCCGAGGGAGGCGCACAGGGTTACGTCCTCTGCCCGGGTCATGCCGCAGACCTTGATGAGCAGCTCAGACACGCGACCTCCACTGCACCAATCCGGTCAGGGCGGCTTCCGGGCTTGGGCTCTGCATGAGCGAGGTGCCGACCAGCACCGCGTCGAAGCCGGCCCCGGTAAGGTCGGCCACCTCCCGCGGGCGGCTGATGCCGCTGGCAGCGATCCAGAGCTCACCCGACTCCTTGAAGGGTATCAGGTCGCGGCTGGTCGCAAGATCGATGGACAGGGTCTCCAGGTCGCGGTTGTTGACCTGGATGATGCGTGCCCCTGCTGCCTTGGCCAGGTCCAGGTCCCGGCGGTCGAAGACCTCCACCACGCACTCCAGGCCGAGGGAGCTCGAGAGACGGTAGAGCTCCTGCAACCCGGCGAGATCGGCGAACATGCGCACGATGAGCAGCAGGGCCGAGGCCGGGGTGGCTGCTGTGCGGCGCACCTGCAGCGGGTGGAAGAGAAAGTCCTTGCGCAGCAGGGGCAGGCCTGCCGGGAGCATGGCCGTGAGAAAGTCGAGCCGGCCCTTGAAGTGGTCCTCCTCGGTGAGCACGGACAGGGCCGTCGCACCGGCATGGCTGTACATGGCGGCCACCTCTGCCGGGCCAAGGCCCAGGTTGAGGTCCCCCTTGGAGGGGGAGGCCCGCTTGTACTCGGCAATGACCGCTCCCGGGCCTTTTTCAGCCAAAGCGCGGGAAAAACCCGGCCGGGGCCCGGTCCAGGGGGCGGGGAACCCGCCTGAAGACGCAAGCGCCTCGAGGTCCCTGATCTCCCGGGCCTTGGCCTTTCGGAACCGCTCAAGCATAGAGCACCCTGCTGCCGACCCCCTTTTTGACTGCCTCCCTGGCCAGCTCGGAGCACTCGATCAGGTTTTTGCCTTCCTCCAGGAGATAGAGGCAGGCGGCCAGGTTGAGGGCGGTCATCTGCATCATGGCCTCGGGGCCGTCTCCGCCCAGGATGTCGCGCATGGCCCCCACGGCGTGGTCCTTGTTCAGGACCACAACGTCCTCGGGGGAGTGGCGGTCAAAGCCGAGCCTCTCGGGGTTGATGGCCGTCTTTTCCATGATGCCGTTCTGGACCAGGTAGCAGCGTGCCGGACCAAAGGTGGTCAGCTCGTCGAAACCGCCTGCCCCGTGGACCACCAGGGCCTTTTCCACCCCGGTCAGCAGCAGGGCCTCGCCCATGATGAACAAGAACCCCGGGTCGCCCACCCCGATGAGCTGGTGGGTGGGCCTGGCCGGGTTGAGCAGCGGGCCCATGAGGTTGAACAAGGTCCGGATGCCCAGCTCCCGGCGCACCGGCATGATGTGCTTGAAGGCGGGGTGGTAGGCCGGGGCGAAGAGAAACACGAAGCCGTGCGCTGCCAGGTCCCCGGCCACGTTTTCCGGCTCGGTCTCCAGGGGCATGCCCAGGGCCTCGAGCACGTCGGCGCTGCCGCAGGAGGAGGACAGGGCCCGGTTGCCGTGCTTGACCACCTGGTAGCCCATCTCGGCCAAAAACAGGGCCACGGCCGTGGAGCAGTTGAAGCTGTGGGAGCTGTCCCCGCCCGTGCCGCAGGTGTCGATGCGCACCCCGGACAGGCCCGGTATGGGCCGGGCGTGGTCAAGCCCCGCCCGCACGCCCGCAGCCAGGTCGGTGGAGTCCTCCCCCTTGGCCCGCAGGCCCATGAGAAAGGCCCCGGCCTGGGACCTGCCAAGCTTGCCGTCCAGCAGGGCGTTGAAGACCAGGTCGGCCTGGACGTCCGTCAGGGGCTGGCGTCTGGCCAGCTGCTCGAGGATTTCACGTATCTCAGGGGTCATCCGTCTCCTCCATGTCGATTGAACGTGCGGGGTTGCATGGCCAGAAAGTTGTCCAGGAGCCGTGGCCCTTCCGGGGTCAGGATGGACTCCGGGTGGAACTGAACCCCGACCCAGGGCCTGTCCCGGTAGGAGAGCCCCATGACCTCGCCCCGGCTGGTCCTGGCGGTGGTTTCCAGAAGCTCGTGCCCCTGGTCGACCTGCACCAGCAGGGAGTGGTAGCGACAGACCTCAAAGGGGTTGGAAAGACCGGCGAAAAGCCCGCTCTCGTGGTGATGGACCCGGGAGGTCTTGCCGTGCATGATGCGCCCGGCCACAACCACCGGTGCACCTGCATGGCGCCCAAGGGTCTGGTGGCCCAGGCAGACGCCCAGCACGGGAACGCCGGGGTCCAGCAGGGACAGAAACTCCAGGCACAGGCCGGCGCTTTCGGGCCGGCCTGGGCCGGGGGAGATGCACACCCTGTCAAGCTCCCCTCCCCTGGCCAGGTCGAGGATTTGGGCCTGGTCGTTGCGGATGACCACGGGGTCCCCCCCGAGCTGCTGGAAGGCCTGGACCAGGTTGAAGGTGAAGGAGTCGAAGTTGTCAATGAGTAAAAACATCGATGCCCCCTTCCTGGGTCAGGATTTCACGCAGCACCCGGGCCTTGTTCCAGCACTCCTGCCACTCCTTCTCGGGCACGGAGTCGCTGACGATGCCCGCCCCGGCCTGCCAGTGGATCATGCCCTCCCGGATCCACAGGGTGCGGATGGTGATGCCGGTGTCCAGGTTGACCGAGTCCTTGTCCAGGCCGATCCAGCCCACAGCCCCTGCATAGGGGCCGCGGTTGCGGCCCTCCAGCTCGGCAATGAGCTCCATGGCCCTGATCTTGGGGGCGCCGGACACGGTGCCGGCGGGGAATGTTGCCTGCAGCACGTCCAGGGCGTCCAGACCCTGCCGCAGGTCGGCCCTGAGGTAGGAGGTGATGTGCATGACGTGGGAGAAGCGTTCCACCTGCATGAACTTCTGCACGCTGACGCTGCCCGGGGTGGCGATGCGCCCCAGGTCGTTGCGTCCCAGGTCCACCAGCATGACGTGCTCGGCCCGCTCCTTGGGGTCGGCCAGCAGCTCCTCGGACAAGGCCGTGTCCTCTGCGATGTCCCGGCCCCGGGGGCGGGTCCCGGCAATGGGGCGCTCCTCCAGCACGTTTTTCTCGCAGCGCACCATCAGCTCGGGTGAGGAGCCCACGATGCTCATGCCGGGCAGGCGGATGAAGTACATGTAGGGCGAGGGGTTGAGCTGCCTGAGCCGGCGGTACAGGGTGAAGGGCTCCCCGGAGTAGGGGGCCTGGAACCTGGTGGACAGCACCACCTGAATGGCCTCGCCCTGATTGATCATCTCCCTGACGGTGCGCACGGCGTCGCAGTAGCCCTCTTTGTCGGGCTCGGCCACGATCCTGCCCACAGTGGGGGCGTCGTAGGGGTTGTGGCCCATCTTCTGCGGCATGGGCTTGCCCACCTTCTCCAGGCTGAGAAACAGGCAGCGCTGGTAGAGGTGGTCAAAGAGGATGGTGCGCCCGGGGAGCACCATCCCTGCTTCGGCGTGCTCCGGCGGCAGGGCCTGGGCCAGCTTGGGCTCGAGCATGCCCGCCATGGAGTAGCCGAAGTAGCCGTACAGGGCCCGGGTGATGGGGGGCAGATCCGTAAGGTCTTCGGGAGGCAGGATCTGCAGCCGGTCCAGGGCCTGGCGCAGCCCCGGAAGGTAGTCTTCGCCTTCCAGGTCCATGAGGCCGGAGAACTGTTTCTGGTAGCTGGTGCGCACCGAAAGCCTGCCCTGCCGGCAATCGAGCTGGAGACGGAAGTCCCAGGCCAGCAGGCTGTAGCGGCCGAGCCGACCGTCGACCTCGGCGCTCTCCAGCAGGATGCCGGGGCGCTTGCCCACAAGCTTGCCAAAGAGCCCGATGGGCGTCTGGGTGTCGGCCGGGAGGTGCTGCCCGTACTGTTGCAAGACGATTGTATTCATGGCCTCCTCCTTGGAGTGCAAAGCCGCCCGGGTGAACCTGTTTTGTGGTGCATGTAAACCTCCATGAAAACCGAGGGCCGCGACAGGGACAAAAAAAGCCGCGTGCCGGGGGGACGCGGCCTGGACCCTGGTGCGGCCCCGACATTCATGCCTCGTCCCCTGGATCGTTGCGGCGCCACCACCAGGAGGACTTCTCCACCAGAAGCTCCAGGTCCCCGGCAGCGGCCAGGTTCAGGTAGCCCCGGAACTGGCGCACGGCGTCCTGACTGAAGGGGTTGGCCTCGAACAGCGTGGCAAAGAGCTCGGAGTCTTCCAGGAGCATCTTGCGGGCCGCCTGCAGCCGGCGTTCGAACGAGGGGGTCAGGAAATACTCCATGTCCTGCTCCTGGGTGGCGCAGGCCAGGTAGGAGACCGTGGTGACGAAGTTGAGCCCCTGGATCAGGGCTACGCAGCGGTCGTGGCGCTCGGCCGTGGTCTCGAAGGGTCCCGCGCCCAGCACGTCCATGAGCCGGATCACCCGTTCCAGGGAATCCTGGTCAGACCCCTGGACCACTGCCGTGCGCAGCTCGGAACCGGTCCCTGGCCGCGGTCCGAACAGGGGGTGGGTGCCCACCACCGGTCCCCTGGCCAACCGCTGCATGATGCTCATGGGCTGGACCTTGACCGAGCAGTTGTCGGCCAAAATGGCGCCCGGGCGCATGGCCGGTGCGACTTGCCGGACCACCTCTTCCAGGGCGGGATAGGGCACCGACAGATAGACGAGGTCGGCCCGGCCGGCACTCTCCCGCACCTTGTCCGGGGTCAGCGGGCGATCGCAGGTAAGGACCGTAAGCCCGGCCTGCTCGAAAAGCCGCACAAAGAGCCGGCCCATGCCCCCCCTGGCACCGACCACGGCCACGCTTTTGATCCCTGTCTGGTTGTGCACAGTGTCCATTATGTCCATCGTGTCCGTTGTGTCCGCCCTTTCCGGCCGCCTCACTCCGAGTCCCTGTCCTGGTCCCGGGTGAGCCCGGCCCAGGAGTCCCAGAAGCCGGGAAAGGACTTGCCCACGCAGCCCGGGTCGTCAAATACAGGCCGGAAGCCACGGGTCTCCAGCAGGGACATGCTCATGGCCATGCGGTGGTCCCCGTAGGTGGTCACTTCCAGGTCGCCCACGGGCTTTTCAGGGGCCGGGAAGATCCGCAGCCCGTCCTCGAGGACCTGGACATCCGCCCCGGTCTTGCGCAGCTCGTTTGCCGTGGCCTGGAGCCGGTCGCACTCCTTGATGCGCAGGTGGGCGGCGCCGCGGATCCTGCTCGGTGTGGCGGCAAAAGCGGCCACCACGGCCACGGTGGGCACGATGTCCGGGCAGGCGGCCATGTCCACATCGATGCCCTGCAGCCCGCCGGTTGCGGGGGGGGCGACCTCCACGGTATCCTCCTCCCAGCTGACCCCGGCGCCCATGGCGGCGAGGATGTCCACCATGACCCGGTCCCCCTGCAGGGAGTCGCGCCGCAGCCCGGCCACCCTGACCGGCCGGCTGCCCAGGGCCCCAGCGGCCAGGAAGTAGGAGGCATTGCTCCAGTCCCCTTCCACCCTGCGCCTGCCGTGGGCATAGGGGCCGGGAGTGACCGTGAACCTGACACCCCCGGGGCGGGCTTCCTGTACCGCACGCCAGGGGGCGGTCGCCCAGACCTTCTTCTGGTTCAGGGTCTGAACCCGGAAATCCACCCCGCACTCTTCCATGGTCTGCAGGGTCAGGGCCACGTAAGGCCAGCTGACCACCTTGTCGCCGCCAAGCTCGATGGTCATCTCGGAGAACGCGCAGGGGGCTGCCAGCAGCAGCCCGGAGAGGTACTGGCTCGACTCGGCCATGTCGATGCACACCGTTCCCCCGGGCAGCCCCCTGGTTTCCAGGACAAATGGGGGATAGCCCTGCCTGCCCTCCCAGAAAAAGGACACGCCCTGGGAGGCCAGGGCGGCTGCCAGGGACTGGATGGGCCGGTCGTGCATGCGCTGTGCACCGTGGATCCTGAACCGGCCCCTGCCGGCGGCGGCCACCGCCGTGAGCAGCCGGCAGGTGGTCCCGGACTCGTGCACATCCAGGTCGGCGGGTTGGGTGGCCCCTCCCAGGGGGCGGCAGGCCAGCCCGGTCACCTCGATGCTCCTGCCCGTGAGTTTAAAGCCCGCGCTGCATGCCGTGAGGCAGGCCATGGTCCGGGTCAGATCGTCGCTGGCCAGGACATTGTCCAGAACGCTCCTGCCCGGTGCCAGGGCCGCGGCAATCACGGCCCGGTGCGACATGGACTTGGAGGGGGGGGCGGTCACGGCCACAGCGGGTCTCATTTGAGCTCCTCGAGCTGTGGCCCGGCCGGGTAGGAGCCCAGAAGGCGCAGCATGGAGCAGTGCTCCCGCAGATCCTTGAGGAGCGTCTCATAGCCAGAGCCGGCCAGGTCGCACTCCAGGTCGGCGAAGAAGACGTACTTCCACTTCTCCTCCCGGAAGGGCCTGGACTCCAGCTTGCTCATGTTCACGTTCTGGGAGGCGAAGATGTTCAGGATGGAGGCCAGGGCGCCGGGCTTGTCCGGGGTGGTGAACAGGATGGAGCTCTTGTCCCTGCCCTGCTCCATGGACGGCCTGGGGCCGATGATCAAAAAACGGGTCCAGTTGTCGGGCAGGTCCTCGATGTGCTCGGCCAGGACGTTGAGGCCGAACATGGGAGCCAGGCGCACGTGCCCCACGACCGCGGCGTCGTGCTCCTCGGCAACGATGCGGGCGGCTGCGGCCGTGGACGCCACGGGCAGGCGCTCGGCATCGGGCAGGTTGGAGAGCAGCCACTCCGAGCACTGTCCCAGGGGTTGGGAGTGGGAGTAGACCTTGCTGATGTGGACCAGGTCCCTGGCCATGGACATCAGGGAGTGGGAGATGCGCATGTAGGCTTCGGCCTGGATGTAGACCGGGTAGCGGATGAACATGTCCACGGACTGGCCAACCGTGCCCTGCAGGGAGTTTTCCAGGGGCACGATGCCCAGCTCGGCCTGGCCGTCGGAAACCGCCTGGAAGAGGTCTTCCAGGTTGGATTTGGGGCTGAGCTCGGCCAGGTGGCCCATGAACTCTATGCCGGCGAAGTAGGAGAAGGTCCCCTCGGGCCCCAGGTAGACCACCCGCTCGGGCCGTTGCAGACGACGCGAGGAGCTCATGATCTCCCGGTAGATGGAGTAGAGGTGGCGGTCCGGAAGGGGGCCGGGGTTGAGCACCTGCAGCCTGGTCAGCACCATCTTCTCCCGGGTGGGCTGGAAGATCTGGTCCTGCCCCCCGGCCTTGTGCCGGCCGACCTCAAGGCTGATGGCGGCCCGCTTGTTGAGCAGGTCGAGCAGCTTCTCGTCGATGCTGTCGATGGCCCGGCGAAGGCCCGTGAGTTCGTCCCTGTTATCGGCCATGGCCTACCCTTCCTTGATCTCCTCGGTGATACGCATGCCGAAATGCCTCCCGGACTCCTGGACGTGCACCAGGATCTCGTCCCCTTCCCTGAGGGTGACCACGCTGACAGGCTTGGCATCAGCCCCCACCACACGGATGGTCTCGGCGTTCTGCAGGATGACCTGACCCTGATGGGTGTCGGTGGCAGCGGTGATGAGCAGCATGGGCCGGACCTCGACCTTGGACCGTCCCACGGTGGCCAGGGAGGCGTTGCCCTGGGCGTCCACGATGAGCACCTCCACGCCGGCGGCCAGCTCTTCCAGGTAGCTGGTCCTGTCCCCGGGCATCATGGCGTAGGAGTGCACGGCCCCGGCGTTGATGCGGAAGGGCCGGGCAGCCACATAGGGGTTGGACTCGGTCTCGGCATGGACCAGGAAGGTGAATCCGCTGGAGTTGCCCACCAGCATGCCCTGCCCGGTGGTCAGCAGGGAGCAGGTGTCCACGCAGACCCGGTTGCCCAGGCCCACGGGGGTGATGCTTGTGACCCTGGCCTTTTGCAGGGCCACCACACCCTGACTAAGCTTGAGCTGGGACACGATGGCCTTGAGCTGGGCCGCGGCCTCGGGAAGGACGACCACGCTGTCCACCCCCCGTTCCAGGATCCCGGCTGCCAGCCTGGCCTGGTCCAGGTTTTCCACCTCCACGGCCAGGCCGCTCCCCTGGGCCAGGAGGTTTTCCACCGGGATGATCTCCCACCCTTTTTCCAGCAGCACGCTGTGGCCCTGCTTGAGGGCTGCGGCAGCCTCCTCCTCGTCTGTTTTGCCCTGCAGGCTGAAGGTCTGGAAATCACCCGGTGTGCAGGTTCGGGTCCTGCCCAGTCCCTGAATGGTCTCCACATCCTCCGTTTCGGCCAGGATGCCGTCCACCCCTGACTCCAGGGCCAGGGTGACCAGGGTCTTGTCAAAGGGAATGGCCTTGTAAAGGATCGATGTCATTGTTTTCGCCTCGGGCTTTGAGGGTCAGGGGTCAACATGTCGCACAGCACTCAGAAAAGGTCAGCCGGATCCACTTCCGGCCGGCTACTCCTCGAGAAGCTCCATGGCCTGCTCCACGTCGTAGTCGCCGTGCACCACCATGTGCAGGGCCTGGACAATGCGGCTGGGCTGGTTGGCCTGGAAGATGTTCCGCCCCACGGACAGGCCCGCGCCCCCGGCCTGGACGGAGTCGTGGACCATGCGCACCACGGCGCGCTGGCTGTCCATGGCCGGCCCGCCGGCTATGACCACGGGCACGCAGCAGGCCTCGACCACCCTGGAGAAGCTCTCCACGTCCCCGGTGTAGGGGACCTTGACCACGTCCGCCCCCAGCTCCTCGCCCACCCTGGCGCAGTGGGCCACGGTCTCCTGGTCGAACTGGTTCTTGATCTTGGGGCCGCGGGCATAGACCATGGCCAGGACGGGCATGCCCCACTCCGATGCCTTGGAGGCGATGGTTCCCAGGTCCCTGAGCATGTCTTTCTCTGTCTCGTCCCCGAGGTTGATGTGCACGGAAACCCCGTCAGCCCCGATCTTGAGGGCGTCCTCCACAGTCCCCACCAGGGTCTTGGCATTGGGAAAGGGGGACAGCCTGGTGCTGGCGGAAAGGTGGATGATCAGCCCCACGTCACGCCCGTAGCCGCGGTGGGTGCACCTGGGAAGCCCCTTGTGCATGAGCACGGCATTGGCCCCCCCCTCGGCCACCTTGTTCACCGTCTCCCTGAGATCGATCAGCCCGTAGATCGGGCCCTCGCTGACACCGTGGTCCATGGGCACGATGATGGTCCGCCCTGTGTTGCGGTTGAAGATGCGCTCCAGGCGAACAGCCTTGCCAAGGTTCATGGCAGCCTCCTTTGGTCCCCACCAGGGCCGGCCCCGCTGCCGGCAACCGAAAAAAAAAGGGTCGCCGGCTGTGCCTGCGACCCTTGTGGAGCTTTGGTTGTGGAAACGTTGTCTACACCCCTCCGCCAGGACCACAGGCCGCACCACTGCGGAACCAGAAATAAAACCAGTACCAGGCAGAAAGTGTGGTGGAGTCCTTGTGCGAGAGCATGAATGGACCCTTAGGTGAGCCGCGCGGGGCTTGTCAACAGTTTTTTTGCTTCTGCGACCCCGGGGGTCGGGGCAGTGAGACCAGGCAAGGGACAAGGAAGCGAGACCACCACGCCAGTAATGACAAATTTGTAATTTGTCTACCAATTAATACAGCCATATCTCAATCTGAATTACAATTTTGTATAAAAATGCATTGAAAAAAGAACGGGCTTTTGGAATTTATCTAGTAATTTCAGATTGTTACATGTTTTGGCCCGGACTTTGCCTTGGCAGGGCATCGATCACGAAAACCTACAGGAGGGTAACGTATGTTCAGGAGAGTCAAACGCCCTGCACGTGAGACGCAGGTTCTTGTCGCGGGAGCAGCCGCACTGGGAGTGCTGCTGCTGTCCCCGGGGTCGGCCTCTGCCCAGGATTTCCTGACGCAGGACAACGCCAACATTCTCTGGACCCTGGTGGCGGCCATCCTGGTCATGTTCATGCAGGCCGGGTTTGCCTGCGTGGAGGCGGGTTTCACCCGGGCCAAGTCCGCGGGCAACATCATCATGAAGAACTTCCTGGATTTCGGCGCCGGGCAGATCATGTTCTTCCTGCTCGGGTTCGGGCTCATGTTCGGGGTGGGATCCCAGTTTGTGGGGCTCAGCTACTTCGGCCTGGGCGGCATAGCCGAGGCAGACCTGCCCTGGGCCTACACCTTCTGGTTCTTCCAGTCGGTGTTCGCGGCCACAGCGGCCACCATTGTCTCGGGGGGCATAGCCGAGCGCACCAAGTTCAGCTCCTACATCCTGATCAGCATTGTGGTCACCGGACTGATCTACCCCATTTCGGGCCACTGGGCCTGGGGGAGCCTCTACGGGGCGGCCGGCTGGCTGGAAAGCGCCTTTTCCGTGCCCTTTTCCGACTTTGCCGGCTCGTCGGTCGTCCACTCCGTGGGGGGCTGGGTGGCCCTGGCAGGCGCCATCGTGGTGGGCCCGCGCCTGGGCAAGTACGGCCCGGACAAAAAGGCCAGGGCCATACCCGGGCACAACATCCCCCTGGCCGCCCTGGGGGTGTTCATTCTCTGGTTCGGCTGGTTCGGGTTCAATCCCGGCTCCACGACCACGGCTGACGCCTCCATCGGCGCCATTGCCATGAACACCTCCCTGGCCGCTTCCGGAGGCACCCTGGCGGCCCTGCTCTTCTCCTGGCTCAGGTTCGGCAAGCCGGACATGTCCATGACCATGAACGGCGTCCTGGCCGGGCTGGTGGGCATTACCGCCCCCTGTGCCACGGTCAGCCCGGCGGGTGCGATCATCATCGGTCTGGTTGCCGGCGTGCTGGTGGTCCTGTCCATCGAGTTCATCGACAAGGTGCTCAAGGTGGACGACCCGGTCGGCGCAGTCAGCGTGCACGGCGTGTGCGGCGCCTGGGGAACCCTGGCAGCCGGGCTCTTCAACCTGGACGGCGGGCTGTTCTACGGCGGCGGTTTCACGCAGCTCGGTGTGCAGATCGTCGGCGTGCTGGCCTTCTTTGTCTGGGCCTTCGGGGCCGGTCTGCTGACCTTCCTGGCCATCAAGGCGATCTTCGGGGTCCGGGTGTCCGCAGAGGAAGAACGCAAGGGTCTGGACATCAGCGAGCACGGTTCCGAGGCATACAGCGGATTCCAGATTTTCACCACCGAGTAAAGGAGGAAAGAACATGAAACTCGTTGTCGCATATATCAGGCCGGAGCAGCTGACCACGGTCAAGCAGCAGCTCTACTCCAAGCAGATATACTCACTGTCCGTGACCAACATCCTGGGCAGCGGACGGCAGAAAGGGTTCACCGAGACCTACCGCGGGGTGGTCATGGAGGTGAACCTGCTGAAAAAGGTCCGCCTCGAGCTCGGGCTCAAGGATGAGAAGGTCGAGGAGGCCGTGGCGGCCATCAAGACCGGTGCCCAGACCGGCAAGGAAGGCGACGGTGTCATCTTTGTCCTGGACATCGGGTACGCCATGCGCATCAGGACCGAGGAGTCCGGTGAGGACGCCGTGGTCGGCTAGAGAACGGAAGCCAAACCAAAAAAGCGCGCCTGGAGCCAGCTCCGGGCGCGCTTATTTTAGTTCATCAGATTCAAGAGTATGCGGTCAGCGTACAAGTGAGAGGCCGTGGGCATTCACGCCCAGCCGAATCCGTGTCTTTTACGAGGAATGACTGGGGATTGGCTCTTGAACGCAGCAGGTGCCGGGTCGGACATTCCAAGCTGGTACGAGCGGAGGTGGGGGAGGGCCGGAAAGAACGACCGATACAACATTAAACCATGTGAGAGGGGAGGGACGCGACGCACTTCCATTCTGGCTGGTCATGAACACCCACGGCCTCTTTCCGAAACCGGGCAACCCTTGAAAAAGTACGCTAGAACCGGAGGAACCCTTTTCAAGGGTCAGTCTGGGTGTTCAGGAGTTGGAATAACCATCCGGCAGACAGGCCGGGCCTTGGGTGAAATCAGGCACGAAGCTGCACAGGCTCTGGGTGAAGAGGGAGAACAGGTCCTGGTTGTGGTTGTTGTAGCGGAACTCGAGCTCCTTGAGATAGAGGGGAAAACGCCGGGGGGAGATGCCGTTGTAGCGCTTGATGCGGGGCCGGGCAAAGCTCCAGAAGTTCGTTTCCAGGGAGTCCACAAAGGTCCCCCGCTCGCGGTTCTTGATGTACTCGTAGGGCAGGCGGTCGTCCCCGCAGAAGATCAGGGCGTCAAAGCCCTGATAGCGGTCGGTGTAGACGATGTTGCCCATGCGCACCAGCTTGAGGCCGAAGTTGTGGTTGAAGTGGAAGACGGTCTCGGCCTCCATGTTGGGCAGATAGTCAATAATCACCGAGCCGTTGTTTCCATGGATGCCGAAAACAGGGATGGACTTGATGCGGCCGTCCTTTTTTTCCAGGCAGATCCTCTTCCCGTCGAACCCAAGATCCCTGCCCAGATCGCTCTGCAGCAGGGAGCCGCCGTCGCCGGCCTGGGCCAGGATGGACAGCCTCAGCGTGGTCACGGCCTTGTAGATGGTGTTGTAGGAGTGCTTGAGCCGGGGGACCATCTTGTTGGCGGTCAGCTCCTGCTCGAACAATTTGATCAGCCTGACCCATTCCAGGCAGGAGAGCCCCCCGAAGTTGATCCAGCGCCGGCTCAGGTCGTGGAAGGTGTACTTGCACCGGGAGCACCGGCGCCGGGAGTCGGACAGGCGGTACACCTTGCGGTGGCTGCACTTGGGACAGAACCGCTGCCACTTGTTCCAGCAAAACCCAAGGATGTAGCGGCGGGCCAGGGGTTCGGAGCTGATCAGGTTTTTGTAATCGATGCAGTTCATGTGTCACCAACTGTCAGGGCCTCGGTGTGCCCGGAGCCTTGTCACTGGGAAGAGCGTTCCCTCCCGGGCCAGGATTGAGTATCAAAGTTCAGGAAAAAATACCATAGTTGTGTCGAACTTGTGATTGTCCATGATTCAAAGGGGATAGTTGCAAAAATTTTGCTGTTGTCGGTATCACGCCCTGAGTAATTCCGTTTTTGGAGGCAGTCGGACGGGCAGTGTGTGCGGGGCGAGAGGAAGGGAAGCTGAAGGGGTGGTTTTGGAAAAGCCGGCTGTTGACTCTGCCCCCGGAGGACATACACTCTCCAGGCTGTTGAAAATCCAAACCGACCGCAAGGTTGAAGAATTTCACGAGGTGTTGCATGGAAACGAGATACTGCCCCCACTGCGAGGCGAAGCTTGAGGAGTGGATCGGGCCGCCCGAAACGGGATGGGGCGTGTTGCTGGTCTGTCAGAACAACGACTGCGAGTTCTACCGCGGCTCGGCCGACGACATCCTGCACAAGGGCGAGGACAGCAGCGGGCTGGGGTGCCGGTATGCTGAAAATCCGGACAACGGCTACAAGCCATTGAATCTGCTTGCGGTCTGCATCAGGTAAATGCGGGCCGTAGAGCAGGACAGCGAATCAGCCGGATCGTGAGGTCCGGCTTTTTCTTTTGCGTTCACCCGCTTCAGGGAATGCGTCCCGCCTGCACCTGGTTCTGGTTCGGAATGCCTTGACGCGGGGGGGGGATGTGATAGTGCAGTTGTATACTTGTCAGACAGGAGCCGACCTTGCAAATCCTACCGACCTGGCAACGGGTTTTCTGCCTATTCTGTGTAGTGGCATGTATAGCCGGGTGTGAGGGGGGAACCTCGTCCGAGCCCACCACCTCCGAGGTCCTCGGGGTTGAGGATTCGGAAATCCGTATCGGCTCGTCCCTGGCCCTGTCAGGTCATGCCCAGTACCTGGGCAAGCAGACCCTGCGGGGGGCCATGTGCTACATCAACTACATCAACGACTCCGGCGGCGTGCACGGGCGGCAGATCCGGTTGATCGCCTACGACGATGCCTACGACCCGCCCAAGTGCGTGGCCAACACCCAGCGCCTGATCATTAAGGACCAGGTCTTTGCCCTGTCCTGCTATGTGGGCACGCCCACGACGGTGAAGATCCTGCCCATGGTCCAGGATGCCCAGATCCCCCTGATCGGCATGTTCACCGGGGCCAATGCCCTCAGGTCGCCGTTCAAGCGCTATCTGGTCAATGTCAGGGCCTCCTATTACCAGGAGACCGAGGCCGTGGTGAAGCACCTGGTCGAGGACCTGGGCCTGAGAAGGATTGCCGTGTTCTACCAGTACGACGCCTATGGGTTCGACGGCTTGACAGGGACCGAGCTGGCCCTGCGCCGCTACGACCTGCAGCCCGTGGCCAGGGGAACCTACATCCGGGGGACCATGGACATTGACGACGGCCTGCACAGGATCATGAACGCGGGCGCCGAAGCAGTGGTCATGATCGGAACCTACGACCCCTGCGCCAAGTTCATCCAGGAAGCGGAGCGGCAGGGCTTCGACCCCCTGTTCTACAACATCTCCTTTGTCGGTGCCGAGGAGCTGGCCAGGCGGCTGGAGGAGCAGCCGAAAGCCATGGTCATCCTGTCCCAGGTCGTGCCGCTGCCCCACCACGCCGAGGCCAAGAACCACCAGGGCAGCCCGGATTACATCGACCTCCTGCACAAATACTACCCTCAAGAAAAACCCAACTTTATCGGCCAGGAGGGTTTTTTCAACGCCAAGGTGCTGGTGGAAGGTCTGCGGCGGGCAGGCAGGGACCTGACCAGGGAAAAATTCCTGGACGCCATCGAGTCCATCCGCAACTTTCCCCTGGCGGACGAATTGACCGTTTCCTTCAGCCCCGACGACCACCAGGGCCTGGACCGGGTCTACTTTTTCCGCCTGGACAATGGGCGCTTCACCCTGATCGAGGACTGGGGGAAGATCGGCTCGGAGTTCGCAGAGCGTCGCCCACCGGGACCTGACACAGCGGGGTTCCAGCCATGAAGCCCCTGGGAAATTTGAGCCTCAACAAGAAGCTCTTCTTCTCCACCCTGGGGGTCATCCTGCTGGTCAGCTCGGCCATCGCCTTCCTGGCCCGCTGGATCCTGGTCTCCAGCCTGACCACCGAGCTGGAGCACAGGGGAACCGCCATTGCCCAGTCCATTGCCGACAGGGCCCGGGGCTACATCCTGGACAACAACACCCCGGAGCTGGTCACCCTTGTCTTTGACGCGGCCTACCTTGGGGAACGCAAGGACCTGGTGGCGTACATCTATGTCAGCGGGACCGAGGACAATGTTCTGGCCCACACCCTGACCAGGCCCTTCCCCCCCGAGCTGGCCACGGTCAACAGCCTCCTCCCGGGCGAAACGAGCAGCGTGCGCCTCAACGAGGTGCTGGGGGAACCCGCCTACGACATTGCAGTGCCCATTGACGAGGGCATCTACCAGGTGGGCACGGTGCATGTCGGGCTGAACAAGCAGCACATCGACAACCTGGTCGGCAAGCTCAGGATCACCTTCCTCGGCTTCATCTCCGCCATCATCGTCATCATTTTCTTCATCAGCCTGCGCCTGGCCAACTACATCACCCTGCCCATCCGCAAGCTGACCAGGATTTCGGACGAGCTCTCCAGGGGGCACTTCGACATCTCCCTTGATTTTGAGGACCAGAATGAAGACTGGAACCCCAAGGACTGCCCGGCCTACCGCAACACCGACCTGCCCTGCTGGCACTTCGACCAGACCCTGGACTCCACGAGCTCGGAGCGCTCCGCGGAAAGCCTGCGCACCTGCAAGCAGTGCCGTTTCTACCAGAAGCATTCGGGTGACGAGGTCAAGCAGCTGGCCGACTCCTTCCGGAACATGGTCTGGTCCATCAGGCTCTACCGGCGCAGGCTGCAGGAGTCCGAGGAGAAGTACCGTTCCCTGTTCGACAGCGGTCCTGACCCCATCCTGGTCGTGGACCACAACACCTTTGAGATCCTGGACGTCAACCCCAGGGCCGAAGACCTTTACGGGTACGAGAAGAAGGAGCTGCTCGGCAGGCCCTTCACCGATCTCGATCCGGATTTCGTGGTCCAGTGCCTGAACAGGTTCGAAGATCTGCCCGAGAATTACTCCTGTGTTTACTGTACCAAGGTCCTGCACTACAAGAAGGGCATGGAGCCGTTTTTCGTCAACCTGCACGCCTGCCCGATCAGCTACAAGGGTCGGGAAGCCCTGATCATCGCCACCACGGACATCACGGAGATGATCGAGAAGGACGCCCAGCTCATCCAGGCCGGGAAGATGAAAACCCTGGGGGAGATGTCCGCCGGCATCGCCCACGAAATCAACCAGCCCCTCAACGCCATCAAGATGGGCAGCGATTTCCTGAGCATGGCCGCCAGCGAGTCGGGGTGCATCCCCCAGGAGCACCTGGACCAGGTCTCGCGGGAGATCAGCATGCAGGTGGACCGGGCCACCGAGATCATCAACACCCTGCGGGCCTTCGGGCGCAAGGCGGAGCTGCTCAAGGAAAAGCTGGACGTGAACAAGTCCATCAAAGGGGTCATGAACATCGTGGGCCAGCAGCTGAAGCTGCACAACATCGCCCTCACCCTCGACCTGGATCCCGAGCTGCCGCCCATCCTGGCCCACGACAACCGGCTGCAGCAGGTGCTCTTCAACCTGGTCACCAATGCCCGGGACGCCATTATTCAGCGCGAGGAGCCAAGCCCGGACGGCAACCAGATCTCCATCCGCTCCAGCGCCTTGGACGGCAAGGTCAAGATCGAGATCACCGACACCGGGATCGGTATCCACGAGACCGAGCGCAACAAGATCTTCGAACCCTTCTACACCACCAAGGAAGTGGGCCAGGGCATGGGGCTTGGCCTGTCCATCACCTACGGGATCGTCAAGGATTACGGCGGGGACATTCGCATCACCAGCCAGCCCGGTGAGGGCACCACCTTCGAGCTGTTTTTCCCACGCACGGAATAAAGAGACAGGAGCATGTATGCAGAGGATCCTGGTTGTCGACGATGAAAAACCCACCCTGTCCATGTTCCGCCTCATCCTCAATGCCTACGGCTACGATGTGATCACGGCGGAGAGCGGCGAGGAGGGGCTGGATTTCTTCGAACGGGAAAACCCGCCCATCGTGCTCACCGACATCAAGATGCCCGGCATGGACGGAATCGAGCTCCTCAAGCGCATCAAGGAAAAAAACCCCTTGACCGAGGTCATCGTCATCACCGGGCACGGCGACATGGACCTGGCCATCAGGGCCCTCAACCTCGACGCCACGGACTTCATCAACAAGCCCATCCAGCAGAAGGATCTGGAAGGGGCCCTCAAGCGGGCCAAGGAACGCATCCGCATCGCCGAGAGCAAGGGGCAGGAGATCAGCGTCCGCACGCAGGACGGGCTGGCGGTGATCGACATCCAGGGCAACATCACCTCCCGCTCGGAGGGTCACCTGCAGGAGGCCTTTGACAAGGCCGGGCAGTCCGCAGGGGTGATCCTGAACTTCAACACCAATGCCTCGGTCAACGGCGCGGGCATCGCCATCCTGACCCAGCACCTGGTCGAGCTCCAGAAAAAGAAGATTCCCCGGGCCATTGTGGGGCTTTCCGAGAACTTCAAGAAGGTCTTCGAGATCGTTGGGCTGCAAAAGCTGGCCGAGGTTTTTGACTCTGAGCAGGAGGCCGTTGCAGCGTTGAAGCCCTGACAGGATGTGATCAAAACCAGGGCCCAGGAGCGCTCACAAGGAGGAAGCCATGAAATCGATAGGAATCACTCTGGTCTTGCTGGCGGCTCTGTTCATCCCGGCGCAACAGTGTGTTGCCGACCCCGAGCCCGGGCAGACCCTGCCGGAGTACTCCTTTCCTGCCCCGGATAATCAGGCTGACAGGGAGTATCTCAAGCTGGGGGATGCCGCGGAGTTCACCTTTTCAGACATCCCAACGCCCTACCTGCTGGTGGAGATCATCGGCGTCTACTGTCCGCAGTGCCGGAGTCAGCTCCCGGGTTTCAACAAGCTTTTCAAGCGGCTGCAGCGCACCGACCTGAGCGAGCGGATCAAGTTGCTGTCCATTGCCGCCGGTGCCACGCCGTCCGAGGCCGCATACCTGAGAAAGAAGGATTACCCCTACCCGGTGGTGCGCGATGAGGACTATGGGTTCCACAAGCAGATTGACGAGCCCCTGACCCCATTCACCATGGTCGTCACCAGGGAGGGCGAAGTGCTGTATGCACACCTGGGCATCATCAACGACATCGACGGCTTCCTGCAGGACATCCAGCGCCTGACCAAATGACCGGTTCCGATCCCGTCTTCTCACCGGGCGTCGAGGCCGCAAACCCCCAGAAGAAGCTCTATCATCTGAGGACCCTCTACGAGGTGACCCGGGAGCTGACAGGGATGACCAGCATCCCGTCCATCCTGGAGAGCTTTCTGCCCCTGTGCATGGGGCCGGTGGGTGCCTCCTCGGGTTTTGTCCTCATCAGGCACGACGACCAGGTCAGGGTCGATCTGTCCTCGAGGGGGCTTGCTCAGGGAGAGGTCGAGGCCCTGCAGCACATGACCAGGGAGCTGGCCGACAAGATATTCTCCTCCGGCGCCGGCCTGAGGACGGAACGATCCGCCCCGGTGGTCTTCCGGGGCAGGCACCTGGCCCGGGAACCCCTCCTGCCTGCCGGCACCGAGATTCTGGTGGCCTTTGTGCTGGAGCAGGGCATCCAGGGTATCATTGGGCTGGGGCCGCGCATTGATCAGGCTCCCTACGAGCAGGAGGACCTCGACCTGGTCCTGGGCCTCAAAAGGAGTCTCCGGACGGTGCTCCAGAATGCGCTGGCGCACGAAAAGATCCAGGCCATGAATACCCGGCTGGAACGGCAGAACCTTCGACTATCCGCAGCCCTTGAGGAGATGGAGGGGGCCCGGAACGATCTCGACCGCAGGGCGCTCCAGCTGCAGGCCCTCTATGATGCCAGTGTGGAGCTGTCCGGTCTGGTGGAGCCGCAACCCATCCTGAAAACATTCCTGCTGCTGGTGCTGGGCTCCTTTTCCGTGCCGGAGGGGTTCATCGTCGTCTATGACCAGGGCCTGGGGGAGACCGAGGCGACGTCAAGGGGGCTGAGCCCCGAGGACGCTGAAAAGCTTACCACCGCAGGGGTGCGCGATGTCCTGTTCGGCCTTTTCGTGGCCCTCAAGGACCGCATCCCACACATCATGGAGTCCCGCTGGACAACCGATCAGGAACTGCTCGCGGACGTGCCTGGGGATGTTTCCGCCGTGGTGCTGTTCACTGTTGACGAAGAGTGCCGGGGGGCCCTGGGGTTGGGGCAAAGGCTTCAGGGTGGCGGGTTTTCCAAGGAGGAGCACCGGCTCATGTCCATGCTGCTCAGCCAGTTCATGGTCAGCCTGGACAATGCCCGCCACTTCGTCATGGCCAAGCGCCTCAACGACGACCTGGAACGGCGCAACCTGGAGCTGGAACAAACCCTGGCCGACCTGACCTCGGCCAGGGACGAGATCGACCTGCTTGAGACCACCAAGGAACGGATCCTGAGCCTGGTGCACCGGGAGAAAGAGCGGGTCAGCCATGCCTCCTGGATCGACTTCGCCGTGCTGGGCGTGGTCAGCGTGGTCCTGGGGCTGCTGTTCAACATGGCCAGCCCGAGCCGCCTCTCCCTGGTGCCCGCCTCCATGACCGGGCCCGCCCCGGAGACCATTTCCCAGCAGCGGGCCTTGTCCATGCACCAGGAGGAGCAGGCCCTGTTCGTGGACGCACGGCCCACAGAGTTCTTCGAGCAGGCGCACATCCAGGGCGCCTCCAACATCCCATTGCCCCTTTTCGACTTTGTCTACGACATGAAGCTCAGCCAGCTCGATCCTTCCCGGATGATCATTGTCTATGGCAGGACCTACAGCAGCCACTACGACACCGAGGTCGTCCAGAAGCTCCTCATGCTGGGGCATGAGCAGGTATTTCTCCTGCAGGAGGGATTGCAGGAGTGGCCGGAAACCATGGTCGAGGAGGGGCGCTGAACATGGCCTCCCTGCTGCGAAGGATTCTGACCCACCCGCTGCTGGCGCTGCTGTTCAGGCTGTACATCGGCGGCGTCTTCGTCACCGCAGCCATGTACAAGATCAACTATACCGCGGAGTTCGCCACGACCATTGCCAGCTACCAGATCGTGCCCCACTGGAGCGTCAATGTCCTGGCCGTGGTCCTGCCCTGGGTGGAGCTGCTGAGCGGGCTGATGCTCATCGTGGGCCTGCGGGTCAAGGCAGCGGCCCTGGTCATTGCCGGCATGATGGTCGTGTTCACCCTGGCCATCCTGATCACCCTGTACCGGGACCTGCCCATCAGCTGTGGCTGCTTCCACACCGTGGACGACCCCGTCAGCTGGATGACGGTGCTCAGGGACCTGGCCTGGCTGGGCATGGCGCTGCACGCCTACTGGTTCGACCGCCTTCTGCAGCTGGACCAGGTTTTCTTCCGTCAACTCAAGGAAGTGGAAGCATGAACAGATGCGCCGTCGCCTGCCTGGGGCTGCTCCTGGTCTTCATGATTTCCGCCTGCGGCCAAGACAGCGGTCCTGTTGCAGGGACCTACCGGGCCGAAAGCCCTTCCGGCCCCATCGAGCTTACCCTCAAGGACTCGGGCGAAGGGGTCTGGAGCTCGGCCGCGGACGAGATCAGCTTCAAGTGGAGCGTGGACAAGCAGAAGCTGCGGCTGCACACCAAGGGTGGCGGGGTCATCGAGGGCAGGCTGCAGCAGGAAGCCATCCTGGTCACCCTGCCGGGAGTGGGGGAGCTCACATTCCTGAAGACAGGCACCTGAAACCGCTCCCTGCGGGTGGGGTAAAGTTCGAAGTTGGAAGTTCGAAGCTCGAAGCAAGAAATAAGAATATAACTTTGGTTCTTCGAAGTCCCGTATGGATTCTGAAAGCCATTCCCGCTCCCTGACCCGGGTTTTGTAGGGGCACGTTGCACGTGCCCTTCTTCATTTGCCGGCTGCGATGCATCTCTAATGTCTTGCTTCCAGCTTCCAACTTCGAGCTTCCAGCTTCAATTTACGTGAGGGTTTGGCCTTGGTGAAGCAACGCAGTCCAGCGGGGATTTTTCAACATTCTTTCCTCTTTGCAGGCCGTTCAAAAACCACGCTGGCAACCCAGGCTTCGCTTTGGCTTCCGCCTTCGCCTCTGGCTTCGCCGGGACTAGGGGCCGTGGGCAAGAAAAGTGATTTGTAGGGGCAGGCC
>CAZQOG010000006.1:0-49771 GCA_964594925.1 uncultured Desulfohalobiaceae bacterium | reverse complement strand
TACCCCTACCGCTGCCATGGCTTGGGTTACCCTCTCCTCGGTCTCGGTGTACGTGACCGTGTACCCGTCGATGTTCAGGGACTCACCCTTGGACAGCACGGCCTCCCGGGTCACCTGATAGGGCCCGGATATGGCAATGCCCAGGGCGATCAGGGCCATGCCGAAATGGACCCCGTAAGCTCCGAACCTCTTCCTGGAGCGCCTGACCGAAGCATCGGTGATCAGCAAAAGAACGATGGACACCAGGCAGGTCAGGGATATGGCTGCCGCCAGCAGGGGCAGGGGCCGGGTGATGCCAAGCCAGGCCAGCCCGGCGCCGAACAGGATAAACAGCACACCCAGGGCGGCCAGGATGCGCGGGTGCCTGGTGCCGCTCTTCCACCCAACCCAGGGGCAGAAGGTCAGCAGTATCACGAACAGGGCGAACAGGGGCAGGCAGACCCGGTTGTAAAAGCCCGCGTCAAGCCCTACGTCAGAGGAGGACCACAGCCTGCTGATGACCGGCCACATGGTGCCCAGCAGCACCACCGTGCCGATGGCCAGCAGCAGCCAGGCCAGGACCAGGAGCATGCCCTGCCGGCTGGCCAGGCCGCTCAGAGGGCGGTCCTCGGTGCGGTGCCCGGAGAAGGCGATCAGCAGCGTGACCAGCAGGATGAATGCCATCGCAACCAGCAGGGGCGCGCCCACCCCTCCTGAGCCAAAGGCGTGCAGGGAATCGATCACGCCGCTTCGCACCAGGTAGGTGGCGAACAGGCACAGCACAAGGGTCAGGGCCATCAGGAAAAGGTTGCTGCGTCCCAGGGCCTTGCGCTGCCTGCCCAGCACTGCGGTGTGCAGCAGGGCGCTGGAGCTCAGCCAGGGAATGAGCGAGGCGTTCTCCACGGGGTCCCAGGCCCAGTAGCCGCCCCAGCCGAGCTCCATGTACGACCACCAGGCACCCAGGATGATTCCTGCGGTCAGGAAAATCCAGGAGACCAGGAGCCAGTTGCGCCCCGGTATCAGCCAGGAGGACTGCTCACGGCTGAACCACATGGCCAGCGCAATGCAGGCGGGCACGGTGAACCCTGCGTAACCGACAAAGAGCAGCGGGGGGTGGAAGATCATCCCGGGATGCTGGAGCAATGGGTTCAGGCCGTTGCCCTGCACCGGAGCCGGGGAGAGCTTGATGAAGGGGTTGCTCGGCCCGGTCAGCATGTAGAGGAAAAATGCCTGCACCCCGAGAAAGAAGAGCCAGAACGCTACGCGGACCCTCGGGGGAAGCCTGCGGTAGGAAGGCGTGACCATCCACACCAGGCCGCTGACGGCCACCAGCACCCCCCACAAGAGCAAGGATCCGTCCTGGCCGGCCCAAAAGGCGGTCACGGTGTAGAACATGGGCAGGAAGGTGTCTGAGTAGCTTGCCACGTAGGAGAAGGAGAAGTCGCGCACCACAAATGCGTAGAGCAGGATCAGGGAGGCCAGGAGCATGAGCGCGGTGGCCGCGCCCTGCCCCAGCTCCAGCCAGCGCAGGCCGTCGCTGCGTTTCTGCGTCAGGTTGAAGAGGGCCAGCCCGGCCATGAACAGGCTCAGGACAAAGGCCAGCTGCAGGGCGAAAAAGGCGATCATGTGCATGGAGTCCTCGTGGGGTCGGGATGGCGCAAGGCTTTCAAAGGGGGAGGCACGGAGTGCTCAACCCTGCTGACTGGACTGCTTCTCGTATTTGGAGGGACACTTGGTCATCAGGGTTTTGGCCTGGAACAGCCCTTTGCCCGGGTCCATGCCGCCCTCGACAATGACCTCCACCCCGGGCTTGAAGGTGTCCGGCACCGCACCGGAATAATCCACAACCATTGTCTTGCCGGCGTCCTGCTTGTCCAGAAGAGAGAAGCGCACTCCCAGGGAGTCGCTGTGGTAGGCGAGGTCATCCTCCCCAACAGTGCCGAACAGCCTGGCCTTGCTGAGCTCTTCCTGTTCCATGGCCAGGGCCTCGGAGACGTTCAGGAAGTAGACGCTGTTCTCACCCAGGCCGGCGTATATGAGGTACCCCAACCCTCCGGCCAGGAGCAGGAAGGCCAGGACATAGGTCAGCTTTTGATTTCCCTTTGTGGTCATTGTGGTTTCCAGGCCCGCTGTAGTTCCGGGCAGTGTTTGTCGCTGGTTCGCGTCGCCTTCTCAGCTGCCAGTGGGGAGCGTGTCGCCCTTACGGGGTGTTTATGAGGCTTTGCTTCCTGCGCAGGGCCAGCTCCCGCATGTCCGCCACCTGGTCTGTCTCGTCCACGATCTCGTTGCCCAGGATCTCCTCCAGGACATCTTCCAGTGTGACCAGCCCGGCCAGACCGCCGTACTCGTCCAGGACGATGGCCAGGTGAATGCGTGAACCAAGAAATTTGACCAGTAATCGATCCAGAGTCAAGGACTCAAGAACGAAATGCACCGGACGCATCAGATCGGAAAGCCGGGTGTCCATCAGGTCGTTGGCCAGAGCCTCGAGCACTTCCCGGCGGTAGACGATGCCGATCACGTTCTCCGGGTCCTCGTCGTCATAGAGGGGGATGCGGCTGTTGGGCCAGACCGTCTTGGTCTCCCGGGCCTCGGTCACCGTGAGGTGGGCGGGCAGGGAAAAGATCACCGTGCGCGGGGTCATGATGTCACGCACGGTCTTGGTGTCCAGGGAGAGGATGTTCTTGATGGACAGCTCCTCGTAGGGCTTGAGGAAGCCGGCCTTGCAGCTCAGGCTGACCAGGGCGTGGACATCCTCCTCGGATGCATCCGGACCCATCTTCTTCTTGCCCAGAAACCTGATCAGATACCCGCTGAGAACGATTACCGGCTTGAATATCAGGACCAGTATGGCCAACGGGCGGGCGAGAACAACAGCCAGCACACGGTTGTGCAGGACGCCGAGCGTTTTGGGCATTATCTCGGTGAACAGAAGGATGACCAGGGTGAACAGGATGGAGAAAGCGGTCAGGCTGCCTTCCCCGTACACCTTGACTACGGCCGCACCTGCAACTGCCGCCCCGGCGGTGTGCGCCACGGTGTTCAGGGTCAGGATGGCCGTGATGGGCTCATCAATGCACTTGCGCATTTGATAGAGGATTTCCCCTGACTTTCGCCCGGACTTCCTGAGATGCTCGATATGGCTCCATGGGACCGAGAACAGAACAGACTCGGTCACGGAGCAAAAGGCTGAGATGAGGACGGCCAGCCCAACCGCCAGAAGGAGTTCCAGCATGATAGTAAGTTCGCAACCCTCCACTCCAGGCCCGGGATCAGCCCCCCGTGAGCCTGCGTTTCATTTTCGTAGCAGATGGCCATGGGCGGTGCAAGGCCGGTTCCCCGGTGGGGGTCTTCGGCCGCCTTGACCTGCCCGCCCAAGATGTTCAAGTAAAGAACAACCCATGGACACCCCGAGCTGAAGCATGCAACTGGCCATTGAAAACGTCTTCCTGGACCGTGACGGCACCGTCATCGAGGAGCGGCACTACCTTTCGGACCCTGAGCAGGTGCGCCTGTACCCTGGCGCCGGAAGTGCCCTGTACGACCTGAGGGTCCAAGGGTGCCGCCTCTTCCTGGTCACCAACCAGTCCGGCATCGGTCGTGGATATTTCTCTAAGACCGAGTATACAAAAGTCCAGCACAGGCTGCACGATTTGCTTGGGCAACACGGTGTGACCGTGAGCGGAGAGGCCTTCTGCCCGCATGCCCCGGACAGCGCCTGCGCCTGCCGCAAACCAGGCCCGGGGCTTTTCGACGTCCTGACAACCGGAAAGGCCATTGATCCCGAGCGATCGGTGGTCATCGGGGACAAGGGCTCGGACATCGGCTTTGGCAGAAGCTGCGGCTTTCAGGCCGCCATCCTGGTGCTCACGGGTCACGGGGCTGATCAGGCCCGCAGTCTCGGGCTCCCCGAACTGCAGCAGGACTGGCTCGAGATCGCCCCCCCGCCCGGCAGCCACCACCCCGACCTGCTGGCCCGTGACCTCGCCGCGGCCTGCGCCTGGATCACGCAGCGCAACGCATCCGTTCCGCCAGGGGGCGTCAGCTTTGACGAAGGAAGACCGTAGCCAACCCAGGCTCTTTCTTTGCCATTTTTTTTGTTCCCACGGCCTCTAAATTAATGAAGAGGCCGACCGGGGGACTCCCGGCCGGCCTCTTTGTACTTCTCTTTTGCTTCCAGCTTCGAGCTTCAGCCTTCGAACTTCCTACGCGTAGACCTTCTCGAAGTTGGGAACGACCTGCTTCTTGCGGCTCATGACGCCGTCCAGCCAAACGCGGCCGTCCTTGGGCGTGGCGCCGAAGGCCTTTTCCACGAAGGACTCGTCGTCCGCGGCGATAAGGAGCTCGGTGCCTTCCTTCATGATGTCGGTCAGCATGAGGTAGACGGCCTGGTGGCCCTTTTCTTCCTTGAGCTTCTTGATGTCGGCGTGCAGCTCGTCCTTGACCTTGTCCAGGATGGACAGGTCAACGACCTCCAGCTGGCCGATGCCCACGCCCTTGCCGGCCATCTTGAAGTCCTTGTAGTCGCGGAAGACCAGCTCGCGGATCGGGGTGCCCTCAACCGCGGACTTGACCTTGAACATCTCCATGCCCAAAGACTGCAGGTCGGACACGCCGACCATCTTGGCCAGGGCCCCGGCGGCCTCCTTGTCCGTGTCCGTGCAGGTGGCGGACTTGAAGATGACCGTGTCCGAGAGGATGGCGCAGAGCATGGCCCCGGCAATGTTCTTGGGGATCTCCACGCCGTAGAAGTCGTACATGGACTTGATAACCGTGCAGGAGCAGCCCACAGGCCAGACCCACATCTCGATGGGGTTGGGCGTGGTCAGGTCGCCGAGCTTGTGGTGGTCGAACACGCCCAGGACCTCGGCCTCGCCGAGATCGTCGGGGCATTGGGCCGTGTCAGAGGTGTCCACGATGAAGACCTTTTGTCCGGCCACGCTGGTGACCGTTTCAGGAGCGTCCACCCCGTTCTTGTCCAGGACGAACTTGGTCTCGGGGTTGAGCTCGCCCAGCGCGATGGCCTTGGTCTCTACGCCTGTCTTGCTCTTCAGATCGGCAATGGCGATCGCCGCAACCACGGTATCAGTGTCAGGATTTTTGTGTCCAAATACCAACGCTGCCATATCATCCTCCCAATTATTTGAAATTCTTGACTTTCCAAACACCCCACGGCAAAGATTGTGCTAAATAGCACAATGTTGCCCGCCTGCCAAGTCATTCCGGGTCCGACAGCAGCCGTCACCCCCCGGTCAGCCAGAACAGGGCCCCGATGCAGAAGATCCCGACCCCGAGCAGGACATGGGCCCGCTTGATGCGCAGGGACAGCACCCCGCCGATGCTGGCCAGCATCCACAGCACCGGCCAGCTCACCCAGGAAGGCATGAGCCTGTCCGCCTGAGGTGAGCCCTGCAAAAGTGTCACAAGGAGCACGGCTGCAACCATGAACAGCACAAGGTTCATGAGCCCGATCTGGAGCATGGAACGCTTGACCAGAATCCGGGGACGAAAGCTGGACCACTCCTCCCGGGACCACTGGATGAGCTGGTTGTAGCTTTTGTTCTGAAAGCCTCGCTGCCAGTGCTCCAGCCTGGATCCGAACCAGGCCACGGGCAGGCTGAGTATCATGACCGGGAAGACCTGGTGGGCAGCTGACAGGCCGAGCAGGTGGCTGACGCTCAAGCAGAGGAAGACGCTCAGGGCTCCGTGGGGGGGGATGTACGTTCCGGCCGGAAAAAGGTCGAGCCAGAAGAGCTCAAAAAAAATGGCCACCCCTGCGGCCGTGGCCCACTCGCCTGTCAAGGCCCCCCAAAGCAATCCGATGGTCAGGGGCCTGTCCAGAAGGCCTGTGTTGCACGCAAATCTGGTCAGGGACACCAGGGCAAAAAAAAACCAATGAGCAGAACAATGCCGAGCTGGGAAGTGCTCATGATCAGAACTCCTTGACCTGAACCGGCGTGTTGGGCACGCACCGGAAGTCCAGGTCGACACCCTCGCGGCTGAGGTGTCGCAGGCAGCCTGCGTCCTCCCTGCTCAGGGCCACGTGATCGCAGACGGGCTTGCGGCCCGGCCCGTAATGTACATTGCCGATGTTCAGGTGCTCGAAGTGCAGGCCCTGCTCAAAGGCCCGCCTGGCATCCCTGCAGCTTGCAAAGAGAAAAAAAGCTCCATGCAACCCTTTGCCCTGGTTGAAAATGCTGTCCAGGGTGTGCATGAGATCGCGCACACTCGTGAACACGATGCGCAGATTGTTTGGCACGGCCAGGCCGATGATCTCCTTCTGGAGCTCGTCTGAGGCCAGCTCGTCGTTGACCACGATAATCGACTTTGTCCTGGTGTAGGGGATCCAGTTCTCGATCACCTGTCCGTGGACCAGACGGTTGTCGATCCGGTACCACGCCGCCTGACTACCCATTGGCCACCTTGCGCCGGAGCACTTCGCCGGCAACGAGGATGCCCTGACGCCCGGCAGCCTTGGCTTCGCTGACCACCTCGGCCAGGGGCTTGTCGCGCCCGCCAAGGATCTTGAGCAGCATGGGCAGGTTGACCCCGGTCATGACCTCGAGCTTGTTCGCACTGAGCAGGGAAAGACTCAGGTTGCTTGGGGTCCCGCCGAACATGTCGGTCAGGACGAGCACCCCCGTTCCCTGGTCTGTTTCCCGCACCGCCTCCTTGAGGCTTTGCAGCACCGTGTGCATGTCCGCGGATATATCCAGGCTGACCGAGACGCAGGCCTGCTGCGGGCCCATGATCATTTCGGCTGCCTTGAGCAGCCGTTCCCCGAAATCCAGGTGGGTCACAACGACTATACCGATCATATCAGATTCCACTTGGTGCTGTGCATGCCCGATCATACTCAGCCCAGGTCTATGTGTCGATGCTCCATGGTAACCTCCAGATCCGTGGCCTTCAAGGACGCGAAGACCGCTTCGGAAACTGCCACGGAGCGGTGCCTGCCACCCGTGCATCCCAGGGCCAGGGTGACCCGGTACCTCCCTTCCAGGGCGTAGAGCGGCAGCAGAAATTGCAGAAAGCCAAGGAACCTCTCCAGAAAGCCGCGCCCTGGATCGTCCGCAAGGACATAGTCCGCAACGCGAGGATCCTTGCCGGTCAAGGGGTTGAGTGCCGCATCGAAATGAGGGTTGGGCAGAAACCTGAGATCCATGACCAGGTCGGCGTCGGCCGGCAGGCCGTATTTGAATCCGAAGGAGACCAGGTTGACGCGAAGGCCGGTGGATGGGCCCGTGAACAGGGTCACCTTCTCCTGCAGGAAGCGCCGCAGGTCATGGATGGAGAAACCGGTCGTATCCACCACCAGATGTGCCTGCTCTCGCAGGGGGTTCAGCAGCTGGCGCTCCTGCTCCACGGCCTGCTCGAGATTCAACCGCTGCGACTCCAGGGGGTGGGGACGCCGGGTGGTTGCGTAGCGGCGCAGCAGTTCGGCGGGCTGGGCCTCAAAAAATACGATCTGCGGCTGGACGCCGTGGCTGACGAACCACGACTGGGCCTGGCCCCACTCCTTGAGCAGGTCGGCCTGGCGCAGGTCCATTCCAAGGGCCAGGCCGCGGTAGCCTCTGGGGTTGTCCCCGGTGAAGAGCGTCACCAGCCTGGAAACCATGCTTGGAGGCAGTCCATCGACGCAAAAGAAGCGCAGATCCTCGAACACGTCCAGAGCTGTGCTCTTTCCGGAGCCTGAAAGGCCGGTCAGGATGACCACGGGGAAGTTGCTGGGAATGCTCACGCCGACTGAAACCCGGGTTGTCGGGCCCGCACCTGTTCTCAGGGCTTTGCTGGGGCGACCCCGTGTGACGGGCCATGAACTTGAAACACTGTCATGCCGATTGCAGGAGCTTCCAGAGGGCCGCCCTGTCGGGCGCCTCCATAAAGGCCTGCCGGAAACTCTGATCCTTGAGCAGGCGTGAAACATGGGCCAGGATGCGCAGGTGCATCCCGGCAACCCGCTCCGGGGCCAGAACCAGAAAAAAGATGGTGCAGGGCTTCTTGTCCAGGGAGGCGAAATCCATTCCCTCTTTGCTGCGCCCGACAACCATGATCACGTCCTCGAGGTCCTCCATCTTGCCGTGGGGAATGGCCACGCCTTCACCGATCCCGGTGCTCCCGAGGTTCTCCCGTTCCAACAGGACCTGTTTGGCCTCTTCAAGGCCCACATTGTCCCGCTTCTCTGCCAGGGGAGCCACCAGCTCGGCCAGGATCCCGGGTTTGGTCGTGGCCTTGAGGTCGGGCAGGATCAGCTCTTCGTCGAGGTAATCAGCAACGTGCATTGGATCAGACTCCCGGATCGATCAGCCCGAAGTCCCCGTTTTTCCGGCGGTATATGACATTGACGCCATCGCTTTCCGCATTTTTGAAAACCAGGAAGTCGAGGTTGGTGGTTTCGAGCTGCATGGCCGCCTCTTCAATGGTCATGGGCTTTGGTTCGTACCGGTCGGTCGTGACGATGTTGCGTTGCCGCCCCCCGGCATCGCCTTCCGTGAAAGAAATGACGTCCATGCGCACCGAGCCGGACCTGCCGCCCCGCCGGTGATCCTTGTCCTTGTCCCTGATCTTGCGCAGCTGTGCCTCGATCTTGTCCAGCACCAGATCAATGGTGCTGTACATGTCCTGGCTCTCTTCGGAGGCAGACAAATGGGTGTCGTCGTCGACCAGCACGACCTCGGCCATCTGACGGAGCTTCTCCACTTCCAGATTGACCTGCAGCTCGGCCGCATCCGTGTTCCGGACATACCGGGACAGCTTTTCGAAGCGTCCCAGGGCATAGGACCTCAAATGGTCCGAAGGGTCGAAATTCTTGAAATTGAACTTGATCTGCATCCAACTCCCCCCTTGAAGAGCCTGCCCCCGGCTTCAGGTTCAAAAAACCTGTTTGCGCCTGGAGGAGGACGGGATGTCAAGTGCGGTCCTGTACTTGGCCACCGTGCGCCTGGCAATGTTCACCCCGAGCTGCTCCTTGAGGCTCAGGGCGATCTTCTCGTCGCTCAGGGGCCGCTTCGGGTTCTCTTCCCCGACCATCTTCTTGATGGCCGCCTTGACGCTTTCCGAGCCGACTTGGCCGCCTCCGTCCACGCCAAGCCCGCTGTTGAAAAAAAACTTGAGCTCGAAGATGCCGTAGGGCGTGGACACATACTTGCTTGTGGTGATGCGGCTGACCGTGGACTCGTGCATCTCGATGTCGTCGGCCACGTCCTTGAGGATGAGCGGCCTGAGCTGGGCGACCCCTTCCTCGAAAAAACCGTGCTGGAACCTGACGATGCTCTCCACGACCTTGTACAGGGTGCGCTGGCGCTGGTAGAGGCTTTTCATCAGCCACATGGCCGAACGCATCTTGTCGTGCAGGTATTCGGAGTCCTTCCCTTTCCTGTCCTTGAGCTCCTCGATGTAATAAGGGCTGAGCTGGAGCTTGGGCAGGCCCTCGTCATTGAGTACGATGACGAAGTCATCGCCATACTTGTACACGAAGACGTCCGGGCTGACGTACTGGGTTTCCCCCGAGCCGAAGCTCCTGCCGGGCATGGGGTCGAGCTGCCGGATAACCTCCAGGTACTGCCCCAGCTCGTCCATGGAGATTCTGAACTTCCTGGCCAGGGGCTTGAACCGCTTCTTCTCCAGGTCCTCGAGATGGTCCCGAACCAGGGAAACTAGGACCGGGTCGTCCTTGCCAAGCAGATCCAGCTGCAGCATCAGGCATTCCTCCACCGAACGGCTGCCGACGCCCACCGGGTCGAAATGCCTGATTCTTTCAAGGACGCGGCAGACCAGCTCCTGGTCGACCTGCTTGGCCAAGGCAAGCTCCTCCAGGGTGGCCCGAAGATAGCCGTGCTCGTCCAGGTTGCCGATGATGTACTCGCCGACCTCGACCTCCAGCTCGGAAAAATCTGAAAGGTGGAGCTGCCAGGAAAGATGGCTTTCCAGTGAGGGCTTCGAGGTCAGCCGGGCCTCGAAGGAAACCATCTCGTCCGGGACCTCGAACTCCCTGGCCTGCTTCGATGTGCTGGAGAAGGTCCCCAGGTAGTCCTCCCAGTCGGCATTGCGCAGCAGCTCGGCCTGCTCTGAACCCACCTCCTTGACGGTCTCGCGGATGCTTTCGGTCTCCTGTTTGGCCTCAACGCTGGTGTCTCCGGCCTCGACCTCGAGGCCCTCCTCCAGCAGGGGGTTCTCTAAAAGCTCCTTCTGAACGGTTTCCACAAGCTCCAGCCGTGAAAGCTGCAGCAGCTTGATGGCCTGCTGCAGCTGCGGGGTCATGACCAGCTGCTGGGTCAGCTTGAGCTGTTGCCTGAGTTCAAGGACCATGGGCTTTATGCATCATATGTTTCCGAATGGTTCACAAGCTCTGCCGTTGGGTCTGGCGTGACACAAAATGTCCGGGGTGGCGCGGACGACGCCTCTTGCATGTCTTGTGCCACAAGTCAGCCACACTGTAAATGATCACATCCGAAATCTCTCACCAAGATAGAGCTGACGGGCTCTGTCGTCGGCCACGACTTCCTCGGGCGAACCGCTCAAAATGATCTGCCCCTCGTAGACCAGGTAGGCCCGATCGCAGATACACAGTGTTTCCCGAACGTTGTGGTCTGATATGAGCACACCTATCCCCCTGGACTTGAGGCCGGCGACAATGCCCTGGATGTCGTCAACGGCCAAGGGGTCGATGCCGGCAAAGGGTTCGTCAAGAAGCATGAACTTCGGGTTGAGGATCAGGGCCCTGGCGATCTCAAGCCGCCGTCGTTCGCCGCCGGAAAGGTGGATGGCCTTCTGCTTCCTGAGCCTTTCGATGCCCAGTTCCTCCAGCAGCCCGGCGGCCCGCTCCGCAACCTGCTTCCTGTCCAGTCCGCAGTACTCCAAAACCAGGAGCATGTTTTCTTCCACGGTCAGCTTCTTGAAAACCGAGCTCTCCTGGGGGAGATAGCTCATCCCCTGTCTGGCCCGCTCATGCAGGGGCCAGCCCGTGATCTCGGTGTCGTCGATGTACACCCGCCCCATGGTCGGCCTGACGATCCCCACCAGCATGTAAAAGGTCGTGGTCTTGCCCGCGCCGTTGGGACCGAGCAGGCCCACCACCTCGCCCTGCTGCAGGGCCAGGCTCACGTCCCGCACCACATCGCGCTGGCCGTAACGCTTGTAGAGCCCTTCGGCCATGAGCTCGTGCATCTACTGCTCCTCTCCGGGGGCGGGAGCGAAAAAAACAGCTTCGACCCGGGAGCTTTCACCCCCCAGGATCTCACTCCGGTTGTCCTTGAGGGAAAAGGTGATCACCTCGCCGCTGATCATGTTCCTGCCGTCCTCGATCCTGGGGTTTCCCTCCATGCGCAGGGTCTCCTCCTGGACCATGTAGACAGCCCGCTGGCAGCGGCCCACCCGGCCCTGGTGGTCAAAACTCACATCCTCTTCGGCAATGATCTTCTCGATCTTTTCCGTCTGGCCGGTGTCCGGCTGCACGCCGGTGATGCCGGCACCTTCCAGGAACAGCACCGTCAGCCGCTGGGACTCCAGCTCGAAATCGGATCGTTCGACCCGCACGTTTCCGCTGAAGCGCACCGTGCGCTGGTCGTGCAGATACTCCATCCTGTCCGCGGTGATCACGGTTGACTCGAGCTCCTGACCTCCCGCCTCCTGCTGCCCGCTGCAGGGAGAAATCAGCAGCAGGGTCAGGAAGAGCCCCAGGAAACACACCCCTGTCCTACTCATAGTGAGACTCCTGTGAAAGCACGACCCGCACATTGCCGGAGGCCGTTATTCGTCGGGTGTCCAAAGCCAGACTGGCCTGCTCGCTGTCAAGCTCCATGCCCGGCCTTTTGACGTTCACATTGCCTGAAAAGACAGCGCTTTGATCACTGCCCAGGTAGTCGAGCCTCTGGGACTGAAACACGTAGTCCTCGAACGTGGCCGTCACCTGGGGCCACAACCCGACCCTGTCCCTGGCCTGCTCCACCTCCCCAAACGGCGCCTCGACCCTGACGGTCTGGTTCCCCTGGCCGGGAAAGAAGGTGAAGCGAGGGCTGACCAGCCGGGCCAGGGACTGGTCCTTGACATACGTTGCCTGGTCGGCCGTGAGCTCCCATTGCAGCTCGCCGCCTTCACCCTGGACGAGGTGCACATCCTCCAAAGACAGATCCACCCCCACCCGGTCGACATCGACCTGCAGGTCCCCCCCCTCCTGGCTGAACAGGAGCCAGGCCGCGAGCATGGCCGCCAGCAGAGCCGCCAGGAACCAGAAAAGGGCTCTTCGACGCCTCACCCCTGCCATCGCTGCCACTGCTCGTCGAGCTTGCCCTGGCAGGTGAGAAGGAAGCGGATGGCCTCGCGCACCGCACCACGCCCGCCCTGCCTGGTAGCAACCCAGGCGGCCAGGTCGAGTATCTCGGGCTGGGCATTGGCAACCGCCATGGGCAGACCCACCTTCTGCATCACGCCCGCATCCACCCAGTCGTCGCCAAGGTAGGCCACGTTCTCAAAGGAGACCTTTCTCTTCTGGCACAGCTTTTCCAGAAGCGGAATCTTCTTCAGGTGCCCGGCATGGTACTCGGTCACACCAAGCTCGGTGACCCGGTTGCGCACCGCTTCGGAGTCGAGCCCGGAAATCACGGCGATCTCTATGCCGGCTGCCTGTGCCAGCTTGATTCCCAGGCCGTCCTGGACATGGAAGCGCTTCGAGATCCTTCCCTGCTCGTCGTAGTAGAGGCCGCCGTCGGTCAGCACACCGTCCACGTCCAGAACCAGCATGGTTATGCGTGCGGCGCGTTCTTCAACCCGCACGGTTCACCTCCCAGAGACGTGCCAGGTGCGTGAGCAGCGCTTCGAGACGGGCGAGAGGCCAGCTGTTAGGACCGTCGCACAGGGCCCTGTCCGGATCGGGATGGACCTCGAGAAAGACCCCGTCACACCCGGCCGCCACCGCCGCACCTGCCAGAACCGGCACCATGTCGCGCTGGCCGCCGGAGCAGCTGCCCCCACCGCCGGGGAGCTGCACCGAGTGCGTTGCGTCGAAGACCACGGGGCAGCCCAGGTCCTTCATGATCGGGATGGAGCGGTGGTCCACCACCAGGTTGTTGTAGCCGAACGAGGTGCCCCGCTCCGTCAGCCAGACCATGGACCCACGGGCTGCGCGCAGCTTCTTGACAACCTGTCCCATGTCCCAGGGCGCCAGGAACTGCCCCTTCTTGACGTTGACGATGCGCCCCGTCCCGGCAGCCGCCAAGAGCAAATCGGTCTGCCTGCAGAGAAAGGCGGGGATCTGGATGACATCGGCCACCTGGGAGACCGCTCCTGCCTGCTCAGGGTGATGGATGTCCGTCAGCACGGCAAGCCCGCTCTCCTTCTTGACCCTGGCCAGCCACTCGAGCCCCTGATCGAGGCCGGGGCCACGGAAGCTTGTGACCGATGTCCTGTTGGCCTTGTCAAAAGAGCTCTTGAACACCGCGGTCATGCCCAGGCGCCCGGCGATCGCGGCGACCTCCATGCCGACCTCCAGGCAGAGCTCCCGGCTCTCCATGACACAGGGGCCGGCAATGAAGAATGGTTTGGTCCTGGACGACTCGTACAGGGCGGTGGTATCCATGAAGCTCAGCGTACCCTGATTGGAAAGAGTGGATCCGTTCTTCACCTCATGCCTCACCCCTCACGCCTCACCCTTCTTCCCACCCTTCTGCCCCTGATACTCCCCGGCTGCCCGGATGAACTCGCGGAACAAGGGGTGGGGACGCATGGGCAGGGACTTGAACTCGGGATGGAACTGGCAGCCCAAATACCAGGGATGGTCCTCGATCTCCACGATCTCGACCAGGGCCTCGTCAGGGGACTGGCCGCTGATGATCATGCCCTTGGCCTCCATGGACTCGACATAGCCGACCTTGTTGAACTCGTAGCGGTGGCGGTGGCGCTCCTCCAACTCCTCCGCCTGATAGGCCTCATATGCCCGGGTTCCTTTTTTCAGGACGCAGGGATAGGCGCCCAGCCGCATGGTCCCCCCCTTGTCACTGTTCACGTCGCGCCGCTGCACGCACTGCCTGCGGTAGTCATACCACTCCTTGATCAGATAGATGACCGGATCCGGCGTGGAGGGGTCGAACTCCTCGGAGTTGGCCCTTTCCAGGCCCAGGACGTTGCGGGCGAACTCGATGACCGCGCACTGCATGCCCAGGCAGATGCCGAAAAAGGGGACCTTGTTCTCCCTGGCATAGCGGCAGGCCACTATCTTGCCTTCGACTCCGCGGGCACCAAAGCCTCCGGGGACCAGGATCCCGTCCAGGGCCCCGAGCTTCTGCTCCACGTTTTTGGGAGTAATTTCCTCGGAGTTGACGTACAGGAGCTCCACCGCCGCGTTGTTGGCCACGCCTCCGTGGGTCAGGGCCTCGTGCAGGCTTTTGTACGACTCCTTGAGGTCCACGTACTTGCCCAGTATGCCGATGGTCACCCTGCCTTCGGGGTTGTGCAGCCTGTGCACCAGCTCCCGCCACGGGGCCAGGTCGGCGTTCTTGGCCGGCAGTCGGAGCAGGATGGCGATCTTCTGGTCCAGCCCCTCGTTGTAGAAGGACAGGGGAACCTCGTAGATGCTCTTCACGTCCACGGCGGAAAACACCGCGTCCTTGTCCACGTCGCAGAACAGGGCGATCTTGGCCTTGATGTCCTTGTCCAGATCGACCTCGGAGCGGCAGAGGATGATGTCCGGCTGGATGCCGATGGAGCGGAGCTCCTTGACGCTGTGCTGGGTGGGCTTGGTCTTCAGCTCCCCCGCTGCCTTGATGTAGGGAACCAGGGTCAGGTGGACGTAGAGGACGTTCTCCCTGCCAAGGTCGGAACGGAGCTGCCGGATGGCCTCGAGAAAGGGCTGCCCCTCGATGTCGCCCACCGTGCCGCCGATCTCGATGATGGCCACGTCCTCGTTGTCCTGGGCAACGCTGCGGATGACGTTCTTGATCTCGTCCGTGACGTGCGGGATGACCTGGACCGTTCCCCCCAGGTAGTCCCCTCTGCGCTCCTTGGTGATAACCGTGTTGTAGATCGAACCCGAGGTGAAGTTGTTGCGCTGGCTCATGGGGATGCCCAGGTAGCGCTCGTAGTGCCCGAGGTCGAGGTCGGTCTCGGCGCCGTCGTCGGTGACATAGACCTCCCCGTGCTGGAAGGGGTTCATGGTGCCGGGATCCACGTTGATGTACGGGTCGAGCTTCTGGATGGTCACCTTGAGTCCGCGCGCGTTGAGCAGGGCCCCGATGGACGCCGCGGCCAACCCCTTTCCCAGCGAGGAAAGCACTCCTCCGGTAATGAACATGAACTTGGTCTTCATCACTGCTCCTGCCTGCGCCCGAAGGCTTCCGGTTTCCGGTACGGGGAGACAAAAAAATAGGCCGCCGGTTGACGGCAGCCCGACCCGCAATTTATGAGCACACCATCCATTGGGTGCAATCAATAGTCAAGCCTAAAAAGGCTTGTCAAGAAAAGCGGAGACAGCAAATGACACTGGCCAGCGTCCTGGTTATCACCGGGTATGGGACCAACTGCGAAAGGGAGACGGCCCATGCCGCCACGGTGGCCGGCGCGGACAGGGTGACCATTGCTTTTTTTTCCGACCTGGTCTCGGAACAGGTCCGCATCGACGACTACAACCTGCTGGTTTTTCCCGGCGGCTTTCTCGACGGGGACGACCTCGGTGCATGCCAGGCCGCTGCCCAGCGCTGGAAGTACACCAGGACCACGAGCGGGCACTCGCTGGAGGCTCAGGTCAAGGCTCTTCACGACCGAGGGGGGCTGATCCTTGGCATCTGCAACGGCTTCCAGCTCCTGGTCAAGATGGGCCTGCTTCCTGCGGTGCACGGAAACTACGGCGAACGGCAGGTCAGCCTGAGCCACAACGACTCGGCAAGGTTCGAGGACCGCTGGGTCCACCTGGTCTGCAACCCCGCGTCTCCCTGCCTCTTCACCAGGGGGCTGGACCGGCTCTACCTTCCCGTGCGTCACGGTGAGGGCAAGCTCATCATCCGCAACGACCAGACCCTGGAAGACATCCGGGCCGGCAATCTCATCGCCGTGCAGTACTGCGACCCCGGCACGGGCAGCCCCACCCAGGACTACCCGGCCAACCCCAATGGATCCCCACTCGGCATTGCCGGGCTGACCGACCCCTCCGGGCAGATCTTCGGGCTCATGCCCCACCCCGAGGCCTACAACCACCCAACCAACCACCCTGCCTGGACCCGTGGGGAGCAACAGACGCTTGGCGTGGTCCTGTTCGAGAACGGCATCCGCCACCTGCAGGGGAAGTCCGGCTAGCACCGTGCTCCACACACCTGGGACCGGCAACGTCCCGCCTCCGGAGAACAAGGGGCCATGGTCCGCGGCCATGGTCACGGCCCTGGAAGAAGCGGCCGTGGCTTCCAAGATGCAGGAGGTGCCCATCGGCGCCGTGCTGCTCGACAGGCAGGGCAGCATTATGGCCCGGACCCACAACCAGAGCATCGCCCTGCACGACCCCACGGCCCACGCCGAGATCCTGGCCCTGCGCCAAGCTGGCGAGCTGCTCGGGAACTACCGCCTGAGCACCACCACCCTGGTGGTCACCCTGGAGCCCTGCCTGATGTGCCTGGGCGCCATGGTCCACGCCCGCATCGCACGCCTGGTCTTCGGCGCCGCCGACCCCAAGGCGGGCGTTGTTCTCTCACGCCTGCGCGGCACCGAGCTCCCCTGGCTCAATCACAAGATCGAGGTGGTGGGCGGCGTCATGGAAGAGGAGTGCGGCGAGTTGCTGCGGGAGTTCTTCCGGGAGAAAAGAAGATAGCTTACCCACGAAGGTCACGAAGGGCGCGAAGGGGGAGTAGGATTTTTCCCCTGCGGAAAAGACCCGCAGGGGAAAAGGCGCCTGCCTGCGGCGCAACCCAAGGGCGCTTTTCTTATCGCGGGTCTTCACCGCGAGAAGAAATTCCCTGCCTTCTCTTGCTTCGTGATCTTCGTGGGCAGATGCTTTCGCCTTTCCCCTTGAAACCCAGGGCTTTTGCAATGTAGAATTATTTGCTACACAGCCGCTTCCCCGAGCGCGGAGAGGTACCGAAGTCCGGTCGTAACGGGCCCGACTCGAAATCGGGTTACGGGCTAATCCCCCGTACGTGGGTTCAAATCCCACCCTCTCCGCCATTTTTTCTTCCGCACAAGCCGGCAAGGCCTGTCCGGCCCCTCTCAATCCCCGAGCACACCGCTTCCTCCTGCCACGCAACCCCGCTTTGCATCCGACACTTCCCGAACAGCCTTTGGGTGGCTCAGGAAAGGCGGGTTCCTGTAGGAGGCATGCCTGATCGAGTCTCAACTCTTGGGGATGGATTCCAGGGTGTTGCGCGAGGCGAGCTCGGCCAGGGAGAGGTTGGCCTCACTCTGCCTGGCGGCTTCGAAGAGCCTGTCAAAGGTGGCGTGGACGAAATCACCGCTGCCCGTGAGGTTTACTTCGGTTTCCTTCTTCCGGTAGGTGGCCAAAGACCTGATCACGTCCACCACGGTGAAGGACTCGGGTGGGCGTGTGAGCAGGTACCCTTCCCTGTCCTTTTCGCAGGAAAGCACGACCAGCCCAACCTGGCCCAGGGTGTGGCAGACGTGGTTGACCAGCTTGGCCGGCATGTTGACGGCCTCGGCAATGTCTGCCGTGGGCAGCGGCCCCCTGCCCTCCTGAAAGCTCCTGGCAAGCATGGCCATGACCACCACTGCCAGCTTCTCCTTGACCTCGAACTCGTAGTCGTCAAGGGCCAGCCCCGGGGCGGACACCTCTTTGTTCTGCAGCCCATAGCTGATCTCGGCCCCGATGAGCACGATCACCCAGCTGATGTACAGCCAGAGCAGAAAGAGCGGCACCTGAGCAAAGCTGCCGTAAATGGCGTTGTACCTGGCCACCCCCACCTGGTAGGTGATGAACATCCGCTCGGTGACCGTCCAGCAGAGCCCGGCCACGAATGCCCCGCCCAGAGCGCTCCCAAAGGTGACCTTGGTGTTGGGGACCAGCTTGTAGATGAAGGTGAGTGCCGTCCAGACCATCAGGAAGGGAAGGACCTTGAGAAAGACCAGGTAGGCGTGGCTGAAGACCGAGTATCTCAAGATGGTCTGGACCACGGTAGAGCTCTGCAGGGAAGCCGTGGAGCTGACGGAGATGATGATCAGCAGCGGGCAGATCAGGGTGATGGAAAGGTAGTCGGCAAACTTGCGCCCCCCGCTCCTGGCCTGCTGCACCCCCCAAATGGTGTTGAACGACTTCTCGACCGAGCTCAGCAAGGAGATGACGGCCAGAAAAAGCCCGGCCACGCCAATCGCGCCCAGCGTGCCCACATCGGTGCGGTTGATGTAGTCCACGATCCGGTCGACCACAATCTCCCGGCCCGCGGTAACCCGGAGCAGGAACTCACGTATGTACCGAGTGTTCTGAAACCCGAACCCCTTGGAGATGGAAAAGGCCACGGCCAGAAGGGGCACAATGGACAGCGCGGTGACATAGGTCAGGGCCGAGGCGCGCAACAGGCACTGGTCATTACGGATGCCGCGCACCAGCCGCTGCAGCCAGTGCAGGGCATGGGCCACGCTTTCACGCTCCTGGACGAAGTCCCTGGCGTTCTGTTCCCAGTCCTTGAACCGCCCGATCAACCGCATGTGACTTCCTTGGCTGGAGTGGACCGAGTGTCTTAGCCGCAGTTCGAAGCTTGAAGCTCGAAGCAAGAAAAAAATTTCGGAACACTGGCTCTTCTCTTGGATTTCCTTCCAACTTCGAACTTCGAGCTAGCACGCAGTGCGCCGCAACGCAGTCCAGCGGGAATTCTCATCGCATCCTCTATTTCATGGCTGCGGAGCGGACCTGCTTTATATCCGTGTCCCCCCGCAAAATCTTGAGAATCCCGTCCTGCTTCAGGGTGATCATTCCCACGCGCATGGCTTCCTCCCTGATCTCCTCGGTGTGCCGGCGCCGCTTGATCAGATTCTTGATCTTGTCCGAGTTGGCCATGATCTCGTGCAGCCCGAGGCGGCCCTTGTACCCCCCCACGCAGACACGGCAGCCCTTTGCCCGGTACAGGGTCACATTTTTGTCCAGCTTCCCCTCGACGTAGCGGCCCCACCCCTGCCCGAACTCGAGCCGCAGCTCTTCCATCTGCTCCCTGGAGGGGTGGTAGGGCTCCTTGCACTTCTGGCACAGTGTCTTCACCAGCCGCTGGGCCGAAACGCAGAGCAGCGAGTCGGCAAAGTTGAAGGGGTCGACGTTCATGTCCAGGAGCCTGGTGATGGTTTCCGGTGCCGAATTGGTGTGCAGCGTGGAGAAGACCAGGTGCCCGGTCAGCGAGGCCTCCACCCCGATGTGGGCGGTCTGCTCGTCGCGCATCTCCCCGATCATGATCACGTCAGGGTCGGCCCGGAGGAAAGAGCGCAGGCAGGATGCAAAGGTCAGCCCGATCTTGGGGTTGACCTGGACCTGGCGCAGGCCGGCCTGGGTGATCTCGACCGGGTCCTCCGCGGTCCAGATCTTGCGTTCGCTGGTGTTGATCAGGCTCAGTGCCGAATGCAGGGTGGTGGTCTTGCCCGAGCCGGTCGGACCGACCACCAGGACCATGCCGTAGGGCATGTGGATGACCCTGTCGAATATCTCCAGATTGTGCTCGGTGAGCCCCAGGTCCTCCAGGTCCAAGGGCTTGCCCGAGGAGAGCACGCGCAGGACCACGTCCTCCTGGTTGTCCACGGTGGGCATGGTGGCCACCCGGAACTCCACGACCTTGTTCAGCTCCGGGAGCTTGATCCTGACCTTGCCGTCCTGGGGGAGCCGACGTTCCGCTATGTCCAGGTGGGACATGATCTTGACCCTGGAGATCAAGGGGCGGGCCAGCCCCAGCCTGATCTTCTTGAACTCGTGACAGGTTCCGTCGACACGCAGCCTGATGGTGCAGTACCGGGACCGGGCATTGGGCTCGATGTGGATGTCCGAGGCATTGCGTTTCCAGGCCTCGACGAGCAGGGCGTTGACCAGCCTGACCACCTCGCTGTCCTGCTCGGAGACCTCTTCGTCGCCCATGACCGGTTCGGAAGAATCAGACTCCAGGTCCAGATCGATCTCTTCGTCGAACTCGGCAAGCTCCTCCCCCGCTCCCAGCTGCTTGTAGAAGCTCTCGATAAAACTTTCGATATCCCCCTCCAGGGCCACCCTGGGATCGATGCGGCTGGTGCCCAGAATAAACCTGATCTCATCCAGGCGGCCGAGGTCAAAAGGGTTGGCCATCAGGACCTCGATGACCTGGCCGTTCTGGCTGTAGGGCACCCATCCGTAGCGCTTCAGAAACTCCGGGTCCAGGCGCCGCTTCTCAAAGACCTCAAAAGGTGGGGGGAACTCCGCGTCAAAGGACACGAAAGGGACTTCATAAAAGGCGCTCAGGGAATCGCCGAGTATGTCCTTGGGAACGAGGTAGTCGTTCAGAAGGACCTGGTCCGTGTCCTTGTCTTCGCGCCGGGCCTTGGCCTTGACCTCGTCGAGCTGCTCCTTGGTGACGTACTCCTTTTCCACCAGCAGGTCGTATCGGCTGCTGGGACCGCCCTTGCGGCGCTCCAGCTCGGAGAGCTTCTCCTCCAGCCCGGGGAACTTGGGCACCAGCCGGCGCACCCTCCAGAAGGCCTGGCGGGCCTGGGAGTACTTTTTGAGCTGGGCATAGACCTGCCCCAGCCGGTAGTTGAGCTTGGCCTGCTCCTCGATGGACAGGTCAGACTCAACCAGGGCCTGGTTGATGAAGTCCAGCTCCACCTCCTCGAAGCCGCCCATCTTGTGCAGGCAGTTGAGGATGAGCTTGACCACCTGGAAGTTCTTCTGGCCCAGGGCATAGGCAATGAGCAGGTTGTCCAGGGCAGGCTGGTAGTCTCCCGACTCGTACTGGCTTTTGCCTTCGATGAGGACTTCCCTGGAGTCTGCCCCATCCTGGTCCGGTTCCATCATTTCCTCAGGTCTGACAGTGACCATGCAAGTACCTGTCCCAATCCTTGGATTGTGATTGAAAAAACCTGCACCTTCGGAGGTGGTCGTCCCGCAAGTCTACTTCTTCAGCCAGGCCATCATGCCGCGCAGCCTGGCACCGACCTTCTCGATGGGATGCTCTGCGGCAAGCTTGCGCATGGCCTTCATCTGGGCCTGGCCGGCCTGGTTCTCCAGGATGAACTCCTTGGCGAAGCGGCCGTCCTGAATTTCCTGCAGACAGCGCTTCATCTCGACCTTGGTTTCCTCGGTGACGATCCTCGGCCCCCGGGTGAAGTCGCCGTACTCGGCAGTGTCGCTGATGGAGTGGCGCATCGTGGCCAGGCCGCCCTCATAGATGAGGTCCACGATAAGCTTCACCTCGTGCAGGCACTCGAAGTAGGCCACCTCCGGCTGGTATCCGGCCTCGACCAAGGTCTCGAACCCCTTCTGGATGAGCTGGGTCAGCCCTCCGCAGAGCACGACCTGCTCCCCGAAAAGGTCGGTCTCGGTCTCCTCCTTGAACGTGGTCTCCATGACCCCGGAACGTGCCCCGCCCATGCCCTTGGCATAGGCCAGCGCAATATCCAGGGCCTTGCCGCTGGCATCCTGGTGAACGGCCACCAGGCAGGGGACCCCCCCTCCCTGGGTGTACACCCGCCGCACCAGGTGTCCCGGACCCTTGGGCGCGACCATGACCACATCCACGTCTTTGGGGGGCAGGATCTGGGAAAAATGGATGTTGAACCCGTGGGCAAAGAACAGCACTGCCCCGGGCTTGAGATTGGGCTCGATATCGTTTTTGTACACGGCGGCCTGCACCTGGTCGGGGAGCAGGATCATGATGCAGTCGGCCTGCTTTGCTGCCTGTGCCGCGCTCACCGGGTCAAAACCGTGCTCCTTGGCCAGCTCGTAGTTGGCGCTTCCGGGACGCTGCCCCACAATGACCTTGACGCCCGAATCCCTGAGGTTCTGGGCGTGGGCATGCCCCTGACTGCCGTATCCGATGACGGCCACGGTCTTGTTCTCCAGAAGCTTCAGGTCCGCGTCCTGCTCATAGTAGATCTTCATGCTCTCTCCTTGAAATCGATTATTGAATTGAACCCGTGACCCGGGGGTGCAGTACCGAAACATTCAAAGCGAGGCCCGAACACGGCCTCCACCCCCACGCTGTCGTTCGAAACGAACGCTCCTCGGTCGCGGGATTTTTCACTCTTGTGCACAGTCATTTTAAAAATCCCGAGCGGGGCGGGGCATGGTGCGGTAGCAAGGACAGGGCCAACGCAGACCCTGGCACGTTCCGGATGACGAGGTCGTACCGGGACCGGTCATCACGCCCCGTGCAGGCCGCGTCCGGCATGCGCTTCCTTCAAAGGCCGCATCAGTGGAGCTGCATGCTGCGCCGCATGGCAACGCCACCCGTCCGGGCCACCTCCTTGATGCCGAACCGCTGCAGCAGGCTGGTCAGGGCCCTGATCTTGCCAGCATCGCCGGTCACCTCGATGATCAGCTCGTTGAGGCTTACATCAACGACCTTGCAGCGAAAAATATCCACAATGCGCAGAATCTCCGGCCGGGAATTTCCCTCGGCATTGACCTTGAGCAGCACCATCTCCCGTTCCACGGACTGTTCGTGGGTCAGGTCGACGACCTTGATGACCGTGACCACCTTCCGGAGCTGCTTGATGATCTGCTCGATGATCTGGTCGTCGCCACGGGTCACGATGGTCATGTGGGAGACGCCCTCCTCCAGGGTAGGCGCCACGTTGAGGGACTCGATGTTGAACCCACGGCCGCTGAACAGGCCGGCCACCCTGGACAGCACGCCGGGCTCGTTTTCCACCTGTATGGATAGGATATGCCGCATGTCTTCTCCTGAACGTTACGGTCTGGGCTGGTGGCCCCAGGACGCCATTTCGAAACTCATACCAGCAGCATTTCCGTAAGGGACTTGCCGGCAGGGACCATGGGGTAGACGTTCTCCTCCTCTGCGACAGGGACCTCGATAATGGCCGGGCTGGGGCTGGCCAGGGCCTTTTGCAGCACTGGCTTGACCTCGTCAACGGACAGGATCCTGTAACCCTCGGCGCCAAAGGCCTCGGCCAGCTTCACGAAGTCGGGGTTCTTGTGCAGGCAGGTGGCGCAGTAGTTCTTGTTGTAGAAGAGCTCCTGCCACAGTCGGACCATACCGAGATAGCGGTTGTTCAGGATGACCACCTTGACCGGGAGCTGATAGCTGACCGCGGTCATCATCTCCTGGATGTTCATCTGGATGGAGCCGTCGCCGGCGATATCGATGACCAGCTTGTCCGGAAAGGCCATCTGGGCGCCGATGGCAGCCGGCAGACCGTACCCCATGGTGCCCAGCCCGCCCGAGGTGAGCAGGGTCCGGGGGCGCAGGAAATGGTAGTGCTGGGCCGTCCACATCTGATTCTGCCCCACCTCGGTGGTGATGATGGCATCCCCCCGGGTGATCTCATAGATGGTTTCCACCACGAACTGCGGCTTGATGGCCGTGCCGCCCTTGGAATAGGACAGGGGGTGCTCTCTTTTCCAGCCCACCACCTGCTCGACCCAGTCCGAGTGCTTCGTTTCCCAGTGCTGCCCCTGAAAATCGCCTTCCAGCTCCTTGCGCAGGGCTGCCATGGCGTGGCTGCAGTCAGCCACGATGGGGACGTCGACGTTGACGTTCTTGCGGATTGAGGTCGGGTCCACGTCGATATGGATGATGGTCGCCTCCGGCGCAAAGGTGTTGACCTTGCCCGTGACCCGGTCATCAAAGCGCACGCCCACTCCAAGGAGCACGTCGGCATTGTTGATGGCCATGTTGGCGGCATAGGTGCCGTGCATGCCGAGCATGCCGAGCCACAACTCGTCGTTGCCGGGAAACGCACCGAGCCCCATCAAGGTGGAGGTCACAGGGATCTGCAGGTTTCTGGCCAGCCAGATCAGGTCTTCGTGGCCCCCTGAGGTGATGATGCCGCCCCCGGAAAAAATCAGAGGGCGCTTTGCCGAGCGCAACAGGTCCAGGGCCTTGCGCACCTGCTTGATGTTGGGCTTGATGTTGGGGTTGTAGCTGCGGATCTTGATGGTCCTGGGGTAATGGAAGTCCGCCCTGGCGTTCATCACATCCTTGGGCAGATCCACCAGAACCGGGCCGGGCCGTCCCGAACGGGCCAGGTAAAAGGCCTCCTTGACCGTCTCCGCCAGCCTGCTCACGTCCTTGACCAGGTAGTTGTGCTTGGTGCAGGGCCTGGTGATACCCACGATATCCACTTCCTGAAAGGCGTCGTTGCCGATCAGGGGAGTGGGCACCTGGCCGGTGAAGACGACCATGGGGATGGAGTCCATGTAAGCAGTGGCAATGCCCGTGACCGTGTTGGTGGCGCCGGGCCCGGATGTCACCAGGCAGACACCGACCTTGCCCGAAGCCCGGGAGTAGCCGTCCGCGGCGTGGACCGCGCCCTGCTCGTGCCGCACCAGGATGTGCTTGAAAGGGTAGTTGGGCAGCTCGTCGTAAATGTCGATCACCGCTCCACCGGGAAACCCGAAGATGGTGTCCACGCCCTCACGCTTCAAACACTCCAGTAAGATCTGAGCCCCTTTGAGCTCCATTCTAGACCTCCGACTTCCTGTATTTGTCCAATATGTGCTGGATCTTGGTCTTGCCGGCCAGCTTCTTCTTCTTGATCTCCTTAGCCAGGCGCTCCTCCTGCGGCGTCAGAAAGGGCTTGCCCTCGAGACGTTCAAGCTGCTTCTCGAACAATACGTGCTCCTCCCACAGTATCTTGAGCACATCGTCTTTCTCGGCATACTTTTCGACGAGTTCCATTTCGTACTGTTCCATGGGGGCAACTCCTTACAAGTGGTTTATCGCACCAAGCGCAGCCTGTCCCAGGACGGCGGCTCGTCACTCTCGATGAGAAGGTTCTTGTTGCGGCCTGTGTGTCCACTTTCGATGCTGACCTGCCGGGGTCTGATGCCAAGCTCCCGGGCCAGGAAGGCTACCAGTTCCTGGTTGGCCTTGTTGTCGACGGGTGGAGCGGTCAGCCTGACCTTCAGTCGCCCCTCGATGGCTTCGGCCAGGCCGGATTTTCTGGCCTTGGGCTGCACCCGGACCCGCAGCCGCCAGAGCCCGGGTTTGAGGCGGCTCACATACTCCGGAAGGGACACTGCCCTGTTCTCTCTCAACACAGATTCAGGCTAGGACTGGACGTTTTTTAGAAACTTGAGCTTGGATTCCAGGGCATCCATGTGCTCCTGGTCCTGATCCTCCATCTCCAGAAGCCGCAGGTGGGCTTCCACCAAGGCCCTGAGCTTGACCTCGAACTGGGTGCGCTGTCGCTTCAGCTCGGTGATGTCCTCGTGGATCTGGGCCAGCCGCATGTGCGACTTGTTCAGAGTGGCTTCAGCCCGGGCCTGGGCCCGCTCGATGATCAACCGGGCCTCCTTTTCCGCGTTGGCCTTGATGTCGTCCACCATCTTGTGTGTGGCCAGCAGGCTGTCCCTGAGGGACCGCTCACGGTTCTTGTACTCGCCCAGCTCCTTTTCCAGGGAGGCGATCCGGGACTCCAGCTGCCTGGCCTTCTCATCCCGTTGCCCGACCTCCTCGGCCAGCTCGAGGAGAAACTGCTCCACCTCGGATTTCCTGTATCCGAAAAGCTTTCCTGAAAACTCGTGGTTGATGATCTCGGCCTTGGTCAGCTTCATGGCTCTCTCCCGGCTGGCGGCAGCGTTAGACCGACGCGGCGAGCTGGTACAGGGTCCGCACCAGAAACACCTTGATGAACTGGATGGCCAGCAGCACCACAATGGGCGAAAAGTCAATCCCGCTCATGTAGGTGAAGGGCAGCCAGCGCCGCACCCTGTAAAAGACCGGCTCGGTCAGGTTGCGCAGAATACGCACGATCGGGTTGTAAGGATCGGGGTTCACCCAGGACAGCAGAGCCGATATGATGACGATCCAGAAGTAGAGCGTGAGCACCGTATCCAGCACCGACGCTATGGCCTGAATGAAGTTGGAAAGCACGATCATCTCTCCCTCTGCAGTTTGTCGTGTTGTTGCATGCAGGGCTCCCCTGACTCACATCCGGCGAAAGCATCCGAGCAGCGACCAGAAATCAGACACGTGCAGGTCGGCGCGCAACAATTGGTTCTTGTAAGCCCAGAAAGGCACGCCGGCACTTCCGGCCGTGTCCTGGTCCACGCTCGAGTCGCCGATATAGGCCACCTGCACCGGCTTGAGCCTCCAGAAATCCAGGATGCGGTGCATGCTCTCCGGATGCGGCTTTGCCCAGCTGACACGGTTGGCCGTGACCACGGGATGGAAATAGGGCCGCAGCTCGAATCTCTCCAAAATGAGATCCATGGTGTCGGTCCTGTTCGTGTTGACCGCCATGGGGATCCCCTGGTTCTTGAGCTCGGTCAGCAACGGGTGCAGACCGCTTTCCAGACGGATGTGGGAAAGGAACTCCCTGTAATCCACACGCGCGCGCTCCCGGCGCATCCTGTCGAGCAGTTCCACGGGGAGTATGTGCTCCAGTGAGCGATGCACGGAATGCGCGTGCACGAAATCCTCCTGCTCCGGACTCATGGGAGCAAGACCCGCCTTTCCCCTGATCGTGTTGTAGTACCGCCGATTCGCTTCCTTGGAATCTATCAGCACACCGTCACAATCAAAGATAATCCCCTGGACACTTCGGTACGCATCCTTGGGCTGAACCGGATTACACTTCACAACAGCCATGTTTTGGGCTCTGCCGGTGATTGTCTGTCTTGTTTCGAATCATTCTGGCCATGCACCGACCCGCTCATGGTCTGGGCGGCGGGGATCCGGGGCCTTCCCAGCAAAGTATGCTCCAGGCTTCCTGCATTTTCGTGCTGGATTGCTCTGGGCCTTTTGCAGGCGCCCCCCTGACAAGCTTCCACCCAGGGGCTTGGGCCGCAGTCAGCCGGGAGCACACATCCTCTCCCCATGAAGGAGGCAGGGACGCTGCCTGCTCGGGCGACAGGGGGGTGAAGCCCACTCCCGACTCCTCCCAGGCCTCTCTGACCGTGCTGTCGCTCAGGAACAGGCACGTACCGGGCGGCGCAAGCTCAAGGAAGGACTGGGTAAACTCCTGCCAGGGGATCTCCGGGGCCAGCAGCTGCCCGCGCCCGCTGTCAGGTGCAAGCCGGCGGACCTGCCGGTCATCGTCATCCATGCCGAGCTCGCTGTCAAACCGATTCCAGGCTTCGGACACCCGCACGTCGAGCGCGGCAAGCTCCAGGAGCTTCTCCTCCAGGGACCAGGCCAGCACCAGCATCATCTGGGCCTGTTGCCGCCGATGTTGTCCTCCCGGTCTCTCAGTGCCGGTATCTTCCATGTTCCGAAGCTCGCTCCTGATGGAATGGACAGAACCGGAATAGAAGTCATCGAGCCTTCCGGCGGCAAAAAAGGACAGCTCACGGGGTGAGGCGAACTGCTCCCCAAAGCGCAGGCAGTCAGCCAGATACCGCTTGGTCTGCCGGCGGTCCATGGGCAGATCTTCCGGGGTCCACGTGGGCACCACGTCCCCGGTACCGATCCCGGGATCGAGCAGAAATATTCCTTCCGGAGTCCCGGGCGGCAGCAAACCGGAGTGGAGCCTGGGAAAATGAAGATAGTGCACTGTCGCGTCTCGCGTAGAGGTTCGATCCGGGCTGCCGAGCCGGATGAATCACTTCCTGGACCCTGGCCCGGCACAGGCCGTCCCCGGTGGATCAGGCCCGTGGCCGAAAACGTCGGGTGTAGGGCAAAATGCCACTTTTCAGATGGTTTCGCAACCAAGCCTTTAAACCCCGCTCCGGTTCGTGGCACTTGCCCGGGACACCGGGCAGGCACCCCCCTGCTGCGTTGCATAGTCAAGGGAAAAAGGATACGCCTCCTGCGGCCGGCACGCTTGGGTCAACGGTTCCGGCTCAGCCGTTTCTTGACCTGCCCCGGGCAGGAGCGTATAGCGAATTTTCAATACTGCAGCAGGAGGCATCTATGATCGGTGGAATCGGTTTACCCGAGTTGATCATCGTTCTCGTCATTGTCCTGATCATTTTCGGTGCGAACAAGCTGCCGGAGATCGGATCGGGAATGGGCCGGGCCATAAAGAATTTCAAAAAGGCCACGGTTGAGCCCGAAGAGATCGACGTCACAGCCAAAGAGAACAAGGACTCCGAAGAGTCGGAAAAAGACACGAAGGACTGACGCACATAGCCTTTCCCACCTTCCAAACCGGTGGCTCCTGCCGCCGGTTTTTTTTGTCCGGCCTCATTGAAGCGCGGCCCGGCGGGCGTTCCCCTGCGATGGTGGGACCTACTTCTCCATCAGCCATTGTGACCCGACCCTGAGATACACGGCCCCGGAGACGATCGTCAGCACCGCCACCAGCAGCACCAGCACCTGCACCGCCGTGTGCAGGTCGATACCGGTCGATCTCCAGATCAAGGTCACCAGTACCAGGCAGATCTGGGCCAGGGTGTTGCACTTGCTGATCCGCGAGGGTGAGAGCCGGTCCGGCCCCTCGACGCCCAGATAGTTGAGCAGGACCAGCCCGCCGACTATGATAAGGTCCCGACTGACCACCAGTATGACCAGCCAGACAGGCAGCCAGCCCTTCCACCCCAGGGCCACGAAGGAGGCCACCAACAGGACCTTGTCCGCCAGGGGGTCGAGCACCGCGCCGAGCTTGGAGCGCTGCCTGAGGACCCTGGCCAGAAAACCGTCGAGCCCATCCGACAGACCCGCCACTGCAAACAGTGACCAGGCCAGGGTAAAGTTCTCGTAGGTGAAGGCGATCACAAAGCCGGGCGTGAGCAGGATGCGAAAGATCGTCAGCAGATTGGGGATGGTCCAGGTCTTGTTTCCATTGCCGTTGCCCATCGCATCTCCTCAACTGATGCACCGGTCCGTTTTCATGGCTATGGGGACACGGATGGTTGCAACGTGCTTTGGTCCTGCTGCGCAGCACCTGTTTCTTCGATGCTGAAGGTGAGTGCCCGGTTGCCTGCGAACTCTGCAACACGCTGCCTGAACCCTGCCAGATCCAGGGTGGTGACCAACCATGACCCGGCCATTGTGTCCGGCTCCAGGGAGACCTTCAACAGCTGCGCTTCATCCAGCACCCTCTGCCACCCCCCAAGCAGCTGGTCAAAGGCGCGCAGCCCCTCGGTGGTTGTCCAGCCGCTGACAGTGAGAACCATGTGCCGGGAAAGCGGCGACCGGGTGGAGCCACCGGAAAAATACCGTGCCCAGGCCTGTTTCCAGGCCGTCTCCAGGTTCAGGCTCTCCACTGCGAAAGAGATCTCGTCTCCCTCAAGAAAAGCCCGCCAGTGGTTGTCTCCGAGCTTTTCCAGCTCAAGCGTGAGATCCGCACCGGAACGCGGGTCGAGGCCGGTGAGCAGCTGCAGGGTGAGCACTTTTTCCAGGTCCTGAACCGTGAAGCCGCTGGTGAGCAGGGTGTAGGGCAGGCTCTTGCCGGCGGTGTAGAAGATGCCCAGCTCCTTGAGCATGCGTTTGAGCTCGGGCTCGTTGATGTTCACCCTGGTTTGCAGCGTAACAGTCCCGTTTGATTCCTGAAAATCGAGATCGGTGTAGCCCTGCACGAGCTGATCCGTCATGGGGTCCAGATATTCCCTGAGAGCCTCCTGCCGGTCCTGGTCAAGCGGCTGAGACAGCAGGGACCCCGCCTGGTTCAGGCAGGCCTGCACAAAGGCAAGCTCCCGGGCCTCACGCCGGGCATCCAGCAGGGACATGGACTCTGGTGGCTCATAGACCACCGACACGGTCTGTGAGGCCAGGGCCACGCAGGGGAGAAAGAGCAGCAGGAAGGCGAGAGCTGGAAAAAGTTCCCCGGCGCGTCGCTTGCGCCTGATCGACCCCCCCCCCTTGTCATGCGGCGGTTTCCCTGTTGTCAGCATTTCATTGTTCATCTTTGCATCCATTGCACCCGTCAACCGGTCCATCAAGTCCACGCGGTTCACGCAGTTACCAATATTGTCGGCTAAACGATCCACAGGGCCTTATGGACCATCCATGAGAATGATCACCCGGCACTGGGAGAGGGCCTGTCTTGTTTTGGAGACGTCCAGAATGTCACGGGCGGAAAACCGGCCGATGACGAGATCACACTTGTATTTCCCTGAAACGCCCATGGCCCGGAGGTGCAGCGGCCGTTTGCCCACCCGTTCCAGCAGACCGGCCTCGTCCAGCCCGCTGAGGTACTGAACCATGCCTTGCTTGAGGGCGACGGACTTCTCCGCCAGGCCCGGTCCGTATATCTCCCGACCCTCCTGGTCCAGGACACGGGGCAGCAGTGCCGGATGGGCCTCATAGCCGCGGGCGTCTACGATCAGGCCCGTGTACCCGTCAGGTGCCAGACGGCTCCTGGTCCAGGTTTCCGCGGCTGTTGCCCGGTCGGTATCCCGGCCCAGACCCGAACCGGTCTCGATCCAGGCGATCTCCGGAACCACCGCCCTGGCCAGACCCTCGTAGAGATGAATCCCGACCGTGACCTCCACGCTTTTGTCTTCCCGACGCAGGATGTTCTGGATCGGGGCGTTGTGCACCATCCCCCTGACCTGCCCCAGACTGGACTGGTCGCCGTCTAGAAGCGAGGCCGTGACGGTGTCCCTGTCCACGACAATGCCCTGCAGTGCCTTGAACAGGCGACCACGTGCCTGAATCAGGGCGCGGCGCACTGCCAGGCGGTCCGAATCCCTTCCGGGCGGCTGATCGCCTTCCCATGAGACTGCCGCAGATGACAGGACGAGGTTCCCACGCCAGTCCACGCTCCCGTTTTCCAACTGCTCGGTGTAACCAACGGTCGCGGCGTTCCCCGGACAGGGGGCCAGGAAACTAAGCAGGGTCAACAGAAGGAGTGCTCTTTTCATACTGTGCGCCATGTCATAGATTCGGGTTCGAGAATACATGAAAAATCGCCTCTCCTGAGGCAGGACGAGTATGCGGGGTTCCGGCCCGACTGTCCATTCCAGCAGAGACGGCGCCCTGGGATGTGACCACCCGCACCCAGCTCACTCCCCGCACCAGCCACCCACCGCCCTGGCCATGGCGCTGTGCTCACCGGGATGAAACCACTGGATGTCAGGGTCCTTCCCGAACCAGGTCATCTGCCGTTTGGCATAGGACCTGGTGTTTTTCAGCCACAGCACCCTGGCCTGCTCCAGGGTCATCCGGCCCAGGACCACCTGCAGAAGCTCCCGGCATCCGATTCCGGTCCAGAGCGGGGCGCTGCTGTCCGGACATCTGGTCCAGGCCCGCCTGATCTCCTCCAGCGCCCCCTGGGAAAGCATGAGCTCGATTCTGCGCTCGAGCTTTCCTTTCAGCTCGTCCCAGTCCAGCTGAAGACCGATCTTCATGGCCTCGTAACCCGGATCGGGGGCAACCTGACTGTGCCACCAGCTGATCGTCTTTCCCGTGAAGTCGTGGACTTCCAAGGCGCGGGTGATGCGCTGCACGTCCTGCGCGGCGATGCGCCGGGCGGACTGGGGATCGACTTCCGCCAGCACGGCGTGCAGGGCCGCAGCCCCCTTTTGCTCAACTGCATGGCGCCAGCGAAGACGGACCTCTCCGGGGATGTCCGGAATAGGGGCCAGGCCCCGCAGCAGGGCCCGCAGGTAAAGGCCCGTCCCCCCAACCAGGATGGGAAGCCTCCCGCGGCTTCGACACCCGCTGATGGCTTTCCTGGCCAGCCCGGTGAAACCGCCCGCGCTGACAGACTCGCCACACCCAAGAAAGCCGTACAGATGGTGGGGCAGCTCCTGCTGCTCCTCCGGGGTGGGCTGCGCAGTGACCACCGGCACGTCTGCATAGACCTGCCGTGAATCAAAGTTGATGATCTCCCCGGGGCAGCGGTGCCCGAGGGCCAGGGCTGCCGAGCTTTTTCCGGTGCCCGTGGCCCCCACCAGGCAGAGGATCCGGGTATTGGTCGTCCCTGCTGTGCCGGTCACGGTTCTCCCGAGCGATCGGGCAGTCCCGGGCTGGTTACTGCTCCTGGCCGTTCGAGGCGGCACACAGTCCGTACTTCTCCCGCAGCCGGTCCAGGACCAGGTCGGGCACCACCCCGGAAAGCCTGCCCCCAAGCCTGGCCGTCTCCTTGATCAGGGTCGAGCTGGTGAACAGCCACTTGTAGTCGGTCATCATGAACACGGTCTGGATCTCTCGGTTGAGCCGCCTGTTCATCAGGGCCATCTGGAGCTCGTACTCGAAGTCAGAGACGGCCCGCAGGCCGCGCAGGATGACATTGGCACCGCTGCGCTCCACATAGTCGACCAGCAGCCCCTCAAAAGGCTCCACCACGACCCGCGTCTCCCCGCAAAATACCTCAGCCGCCATGTCCACACGCTCCTCAAGGCTGAAGAGCGGCTCCTTGGGCGTGTCCCGGGCAATGGCCACGACAACCAGGTCAAAGACTGTCAGACCCCGCCTGATCAGGCTCACATGCCCGTTTGTCAAAGGGTCGAAGGTCCCCGGGTATATGGCCTTTCTCACTCGCTTCTGCGCCATAAGCATATCCTGGTTTGTCCGTACGTCCGGTTGAGCAAGGCCTCCAGACCGGGCACGGGTTCGCTCTGAGGATCCTCTGCCGCCGCCACCTCTGCGACCACCATGGCCTGAGGTGCGAACCAGTCCTGCTCCAGGGCCTTCGCAAGCACCCCGCGGACCAGCCCCGTGCCATAGGGAGGATCGATGAAGATGAGTTCAAAGGGAGCGGCTGTTGCCTTGCGTACCAAGGCTGTAACGTCGGTCACGGCCACCCTGTAGCGTTCCTTTTCCACACCAAGGTCCCTGAGCGTCTGCTGCAGGAGAGCTGCAGCCCGCCGGTTCTGCTCTGCAAAGAGCACATGGGCCGCCCCCCGGCTGAGGGCTTCCAGACCCAGGCTGCCGCTTCCGGCGAACAGGTCGGCCACCCTGCTGCCCTGCCAGGTCATCCCCCGGGAGGTCAGGATCGAAAACACGGCCTCCCTGACCCGCTGCGTGGCGGGCCGATAGCCCGGACCGCTGGTGGTGGGAATGCGCCTGCCCTTGAAGACGCCGCTGATTATGCGCATCGGCACCACGGGGATGGGCGGGCCTGCTCTGACGGGGCCTGGGGAAACCGGTGACCCATGCCCTGCTCATGCTCCTGTTATCTCTGAGATGACCCGCTCCAGGTGGCTGTTCAGGTCCATCAGCTCGTCCCTGACCTCGGCCTGCTCCTCCCGGGTCAACTTTGAGACATGCTCCAGCCGTTGCTGCAGCCGCTCAAACTTGTCCTGGGCATCTCCCAGGGCACCTTCCCAGTCAATGGGGGGGAGTGCCTGTCGCAGCTCCCTGCTGCGGGCAATCTCCCGCCCGGGGGTGAGCAGGCACTCCTCCAGGTAATCGGGAATGCTCACCTCAAGTCCCGTGCGTTCGCTGACAAGCTTGGCCAGGACCTGCTGCGCCCCATACTCCCCGTGCAGCAGGAAGACCTGCATAGACCCGTTCGTGAAATGGGACAACCACTCCAGTATCTGGCTCTGACCGGCGTGGGCGGAGAACCCGCCAATGGTGAACACCCGGGCCTTGACCGCCACGTTTTCGCCAAAAATCCGGATCATGTCCGCCCCGTCCACGATCCTTCTTCCGGGCGTGCCCTGGGCCTGGAAACCCACGAAGACCACGCTGGCCCCCTCCCGCCACAGGTTGTGCCGCAGGTGGTGCTTGATGCGGCCGGCATTGCACATGCCGCTGGCGGATATGATCACCGACGGTTCCCGGGAGTTGTTCAGGGCGATGGACTCCTGGGTGGACTGGGTGTACCTGACCTGGGGGATGTCAAAGGGGCTTTCCCCGTTGGCGAGCAGCTCCCGGCTTTCCTTGTCGAAGAACTCCGGATGGTTGCGAAAGACCTCCGTGGCCCGTATGGCCATGGGGCTGTCGATGTACACGGGCATGTCCCCTGGGAGCCTGCCCTGCTTGTGCAGATGGTAGAGGCAGAAGATGAGCTCCTGGGTCCGCCCCACTGCAAAGGCGGGAATGATCACCTTTTCACCCCGCTGGTAGCTGTAGGCGATGGCCTCGGCCATCTCTTCCTCACTGGCGCCCAGATCCTTGTGGTCGCGGTTGCCGTAGGTGGACTCCAGGAAAAGAAAATCAGCCTTCTCAACGATGCTTGGGTCCCTGATGATCATCTGGTCGGGACGCCCCAGGTCGCCCGAGAACACCAGCTTGCTGGTCCTTTCTTCCTCCTCGACCCAGATTTCGATGAAAGCCGAACCCAGGATGTGGCCGGCGTCCTTGAAGTTGACCCTGACTCCGGGCGCGGGGGAAAAGGGTTCGTTGTAGTCCCGGGTGCTGATCAGGGGCAGCGTGGCCAGGACATCATCCTTGCTGTACAATGGGGGAAGAGCTTTCTGTCCGTGGCGCAGCCGTTTCTTGTTCTTCCATCTCGCTTCCATCTCCTGGATGTAGGCACTGTCCTTAAGCATGATCTCCATGAGGTCGTGGGTCGGCCGGGTTGTGTAGATCGGCCCCTTGAACCCTTTTTTCACCAGGCGGGGCAAAAGCCCGGTGTGGTCGATGTGGGCGTGGGTGATCAGCAAAAAATCAATTTTTTCCGGTTCATAGAGAGCAAGGTCCCAGTTGCGGTCATCGATCTCCCTGTTCCCCTGATGCAGGCCGCAATCTACGGCGAAACGGCATTTTTTTGTGGAAACCACGGAACACGAGCCGGTGACGGTCCTGGCTGCGCCGAGAAATCTGATCTTCATTCCATCTCCGTGTGGTCTGTGTGGATTTAAAGGGAGCTTCCAGCAGGATCCTTTGCCCGGGCGCTACCCTTCCAGCTCGATGCCCTCGTTGTTCAGGACGCCGGCCGCGAACCGGTCGGGTGCCTCGGAAAGAAGCTGCTCGTCCACCCATGACCAGAGCAGCTCGACCCCTTTGCGTACCCCTGTGAAGTCAGCTTCCAGCTGCAGGGTCAGAACGCTGATCTTCAGCTCCAGAGAGACCTCGGTCTGGGCGGGGTTCTGTCTGGACAGACCTTGAAACAGGGTCTGCAACCGTTCGGCCACCCTGCCGGCCCCTTCCCCGCCGGTTTCCGCCAGCACCAGGCACAAGGCGCCCTCTCCAACCCCGGCCAGCCGGTCATAGTTGCGCAGGCTCCTGCGGATGGTCCCGGCCAGCTGGTCCTGAAGCCATCTGATCCAGTTCCTGCCGAAATCCCTGACCGTCTCCTCGGGGTCGTTGATCCGGACCAGGAGCAGGGAAAGGAGCCCTTTCTTGCGCGATGTCCGGTTGACCTCCTCCAGCAGGTAGAGGTTCAATCCCTCGCGGCTCAACAGACCCGTGTCCGGGTCGGTCTGCAAAAACTGGTTGAGCCTGCGCTGCCGGCTGACCGAACGAAGCCCTGCGCTCAGGCGCCATCTGAGCTCCGACTTGAGGAAGGGCTCGATGAGGAAGTCGTCCGCATGGATGTTTTGCTCGGTGATCATGGCCCGGTGCTCCTCCCGGCCAAGCAGCAGCAGAAACACCTGCTGCCTCCCGTCCTCCCTCTGCCTGCGCCGCACCAGGCGGCAGAACTCAAGGCCGTCGATATCCGTGGGTTCCATGCGCACCAGGACCAGGTCGATGCAGAGGTCGTCCAGGATGGTCAGGGCCTGCAGGTGCCCGTGGGAGATCACGACATCGTATCCCCACTGCTCGAGGTTGTTCCGGCACTCTTTGACCGCATCCACGTCCTGGTCGATGATCAGGATACGCAGATCGTTTTCGCTGCTCTTGGTCGTCATGATGCTGCTCCGCCCTGAAACGTTTCCCCAGGAACTCCCGTGGGTGGACCCGTGCCGCTGCCTCCTGCATGCACTTACCCCAAGCCGGGCACAATTCCAAGCCATCCGCGGTTTGCTTCCCCGAAGAGTTGACGACCCCGGTGCCCTGGACCTGAATCTTGCCTCCGGGTCTTGACTTCCCGCTCCCGGAGTCTTGTTCTATATGACAGTGGTCTCCCAAGCAGGACCACGAAGTTGATAATCCCTCGCCGGTCGGGTACATACGCACGGCCTGGAGTGATCCATGAGCTACAAGTCATTCAAGGATTTACCGAACATCCGGCCCAGGAAAAAGAAGCACCCCAGGCAGGTCCAGGTGCCTTCCCAACCGGAGAAGTCCGAAGCGCCTGCCTCGGAAAAGGACCTGTTCAGACAGGCCATGCAGGGGGTGAAGCCTATCGGCGACAACACCCGTGGACGGCAGATCAGCCCTGCGGGATCAAAGGGCAACCCGCCGGACCCCGCCGGCCCCGAGAACCGCAGCAGACAGCAGCTGCTCGACCTGGTGCAGGGCAGGGCTGAGTTCGAGATCGCCCAGACAACAGAGTTTGTCCTGGGCCACGTCAAAGGCCTGACGCCCCAGACCGTTGAGAAGCTCAAAAAAGGGCTGCTCAGCCCGGAAGCCCATATCGACCTGCACGGCTTCACGCTTGACCACGCCCAGGCCGCAGTGACCCGGTTCATCCGTGAGCACTACTTCGCGGGTCGGAGATGCCTGCTGGTCGTCACCGGGCGGGGGAAAAACTCCCCCACGGGACGGAGCCTGCTGCGCGACGGGCTGCAGCACTGGCTGACCCGCGACCCTCTGAAACGTGTGGTCCTGGTTTTCTGTACGGCCACGCCCGGTCATGGAGGGGCAGGGGCTGTCTATGTGCTGCTTCGCAGGCTCAAGAAAAACCGGGGCAAGATCCTCTGGGACCGGTTTCCCCTGGGAGAAGACTTCTGACAGGCTTTTCAGATCAAAAAGAGCGGGGCAGACTCGCGGAGCGGCTGCTTCCATGAGTTCGGACATCTGAAAACAGACACGCCGGGCAGTCCTCCCGGCCGGAGGTGTTGCATGGGTTTTTTTTCCAAGATCAAGAAGCTGTGGGCTGGAGAGGAAGAGGCCCCCTCCACGCCCGCGGTCCCGTCCGAAACGGAGCCGGGACCCGCCGCCCCTCTGGGGGAGGAGCCGCCCCTTCCTGAGAAGCCGCGCTCCTGCGAGCTGGACACGGAGCCGGTTGCACCCCCTCCGGCAACAGAGCCCTGGCAGAAGCGCCTGATCAGCGACCTGCAACAGGCCGAACCCCGTCTGAGCGTCTGGCTGGACCACATCCTCCAGGGGGTGGAGACAGGCGACGACACGCTCTGGAGGCGGCTGGAGTTCCTCTTCCAACGGCTGGAGGTCCCCGAGCCGGAAGCCAGGGATTTCATGGACCGTTTCAAGCGCTGGCTCCGTGACATGGGCTACGAGCGGGTGGAAGAGTTCCGCTCCGAGCTCCAGTACCGGATGGCCCTGGCCCTGGAGCTCGAGGACGAGGAGGACGAGCAGAGCCGTCTCTTCCTCAAGCTCTCCGAGGGGCTGAGCAAAACCAAGGAGCAGCTCTCCAGGCGCATCGACCAGCTGGTCACCCAGAGCTCGGAGTTCGACGAGGCATTCTGGGAGGAGCTCGAGGAGATCCTGATCATGGCCGACGTGGGCTATCAGGCAGCCACCGAGCTCTCCTCCAGGCTGCGCAACAGGGTCACCCAGAGCGGCCTGACCGACCCTGCCGGGTTCAAGGACCTGTTCCGGGAGGAGCTCGCATCCCTTTTTCCCAAACCCAGGCGCCGCATCCGGCCGGAGCCTCCCGAGGTGGTGCTCATGGTGGGCGTCAACGGGGTGGGCAAGACCACGACCATTGCCAAGCTGGCCCACCGGGCCCAGATGCAGGGCAGCAAGGTCCTGGTCGCGGCCGGTGACACCTTCCGGGCCGCGGCCATCGAGCAGTTGGAGATCTGGTCCCGGCGGGTAGGGGCCGGATTCTACGCCAAGCAGTCACACTCCGACCCGGCTGCCGTGGCCTACGAGGCCCTGGACCACGCCCGGGAGCAGGGTTTCGACCTCCTCTTCGTGGACACGGCCGGACGCCTGCACACCAAGGTGGACCTCATGGACGAGCTCAAGAAAGTCAAGCGGGTCCTTGGCAAAAGGCATCCCGGGGCCCCGCACAGGACCATCCTGGTGCTCGATGCCACCACCGGCCAGAACGCCCTGTCCCAGACCAGAATCTTCTCCGAGGCCGTCACCATCGACGAGATCGTCCTGACCAAGCTGGACGGCACTGCCAAGGGCGGCGTGGTCGTGGCCATAGCCCTCGAGTTCGGGCTGCCCATCACCTACGTGGGCCTGGGGGAGAAGATGGAGGATCTCAGGCCCTTCAACGGGGAAGACTTTGCCCGGGCCCTGCTGGAGTGATCTCTGGTCAGTCCTGCCATGAAGCGCCCCAGTCCGGGGCCGCACTCGCCTTAAATCCGGGCATGCTGACCCGGCCGTGGTGCAGAAAGAGCCTGGCTGCCTCTGGCCCCCCATAGAGCGGGTCGCCCACGATGGGGTGGCCGATGTGGGCCAGGTGGGCCCGGATGTGGTGGCGGTGCCCCTTGTGGATGACCACCTCCACCAGGCTGCGTTTGCGGGCCCTGCCGAAATCCATGGAGCGAATCCGTGTCCAGCGCAGGGGGTCTGATTCGGCATCTTCGAGGACCCTGACCTTTTTGTGCCCTGTCCTGTCAATGACCCTGCTCACAGTGGTCCCGCCTGTCAGCGCACCCTGCACCACGGCCAGATAGCCCTTTTCCACACGACCCTGGTCCTGCAGCACCAGGTAGCGGTCCAGGGAGTCCGGACCGAATGCCACCAGGACCAGGCCCGAGGTCTCCCTGTCCAGCCTGTTGCACAGCCGCGCATCCTGCAGTGGAAAAAGCTCCTGCAGGCATTCTTCCACGCTGGGCCCGGCCTTGAGGGCCACGGCTGCCGTGTGCACCCCCTCTGGTTTGTACACCGCGGCAAACCGCTCAGTTGCGGTCACGGTTACGATCCGATCCGGACACGGGGCAGCGGATCTGGCAGCCGGCAGGGGACGGAAGGCAATGGTCTGCCCCGCCTCGACCCGGAACCCCTTGGGGCGGGGTGTGTCATTCACCAGGACCTGCCCCCGCTCCCAGAGGCGCTGCCGCAATCTCCTGCCCCAGTGCGGAAACAGCAGCTCCAGGGCCTGGTCCAGGCGTTGCCCGTTTCTCTCTTTTGGCAGCACGGCCTGCCGCTCCCCGATCTCCTGCCCAGGCCTCAAGGCCCTGTCTTCCCCTTGCGTGCTTTTCATTGACAGCTTCCGAGCCTGGGGCTATCACCTTGTGAAATTTTTATCCAAGGAGGACGGCACGTGAACATACTCATTTTCGGGCCCAATGGAAGCGGAAAAGGGACCCAGGGTTCCCTGGTGAAAAAGAAATACGACCTGGCACACATCGAGTCCGGCGGCATCTTCAGGGAGCACATCGGCAAAGGCACCGACCTGGGCAAGCAGGCCAAGGAGTACATCGACAGGGGCGAGCTCGTCCCCGACGACATCACCATACCCATGGTCCTGGACGTCCTCAAGAAGGAAGGCGACAAGGGCTGGCTCCTGGACGGGTTCCCCCGCAGCATCAACCAGGCCAAGAAGCTCTGGGAAGCGCTGCAGAAGGAGAACATCGGGATCGACTACGTGATCGAGATCCTGCTGCCCCGCGAGGTGGCCAAGGCCCGCATCATGGGCAGGCGCCTGTGCGTCAACGACCCCAACCACCCCAACAACGTGGACATCCCCGCCATCGCCCCCAAGGACGGCAAGTGCCGGGTCTGCGGCGGAGAGCTCAAGGCCCGGGCCGACGACCAGGACGAGGAAGCCATCAACAAGCGCCACAACATCTATTACGACACAGAGACCGGGACCCTGGCCGCGGCCTACTTCTTCAAGGCCAAGTGCGCCGAGGGCGCCTGCACCTACATCGAGCTCGACGGCAAGGGCACCATCGAGTCCATCAAGGACACGCTGCTGGCCCAGCTCGACTAGCCCACTCTGACATCCCCCGGCCGGAGAATCTCTCTCTCCGGCCGTTTTTTTTCGAAAGCAAGACCACGTGAACGAGAAGCAGTCCATCCCTCAGGGGCAACGACTCCGCCTGGGAGAGATCAACTACCTGAACGTCTCACCCCTGTTCGCCTCTTTGCGCGCCTCGCTGCCCCCTGATCTGCCCGTCTCTATCGAGCAGGGTCCCCCAAGCCGCATGAACCGCCTCCTGGCTGCAGGCGATCTCGACTGCGCCCCGGCCTCGAGCTTCGAGTACCTGGTCCACGCCGAGCGGTACAGGCTTCTGAAAGGGCACTGCATCAGTGCGGACGGACCCGTCAAAAGCGTCCTCCTGCTCAGCCCCGTGCCCCGGCAGGAGCTTTTCGGCCTGGCGCAGCAGGGGCTGGCCATCCATCTCACCCCTGATTCCGCATCCTCTGTCGCCCTGCTCAAAGTCCTGTGGCGGTTGGCCTGGAAGCTGCCCGAGCCCGAGTGGAAGGTTCTGAACGGCCCGGATGGGATGGTTTTGAACACCCCCTGTCTCGAGATCGGGGACAAGGCCCTCAAACACTCGGTTGCCGGCACAGGAGCATGGCACTGCATCGATCTGGCCGAGGAATGGCAGGGCTTTACCGGGCTCCCCTTTGTCTTTGCCGTCTGGATCGTGCGCAGGGGGATTGACGGACTTGCAGGGCAGACCCTGCTTCGGGTCTCCCGGCTCCTGGACCAGGCCGAGCAACGGCTCAGTAATGAGCCGCTGGCCTGCGCCCGGGAGGTCGCACTGCCGGAGTGGCTTGCGCCGGCCCAGGCAGCCGCCTACTGGCAGTGCATGGGGTACACACTCGGGGCCCGGGAGCAGGCCGGCCTGATCCTGTTCGGCAAGCTCTGCCAGGACCTGGGGCTCGTCCCAGCCGTCCCGCAGCTCTGCTGGACAGAGTGAAACGGTTGGAACCGGTTACAGAATCGGACCCCGGACTCTCACCAGGTGACAATCAGATCATCGTGGACCCGCCGCATTAAAACGCAACCTGTATGGCTCTACCACGCAAGAGGCCCGCATGCACAGGCATGCGGGCCTCATAAGCTTTGGAGTGAGGTGTCGTGGGCCAACAGCTTCAGCAGTCCACGCGAAACCCCGAAACCCTCGAGTCGACGAAACCTTCTCGTAGCTACTCGATGCTGTTCACGGACGAGGCCAATCGGGAAATCCGCCTGGAGGCGTTTCGGGAGTGGATGACTCCCTTGGAGGCGGCCTTGTCCAAAACCGCAGTGGCCTGTTTCAGCTTGGCCGCTGCCTCCTCCTTTTCACCGGACTCCACGGCCTGGCGCACTTCCTTGAGCTTGTTCTTGATCCGGGTCTTGACCATGCGGTTCCGCTCCCGGGCCTTGAGACTCTGCTTGTGACGCTTGATGGCTGATCTATGGTTGGCCAATGCAATTCCTCCTTGGCTCTATCGGCTGCTCTGCAACAGCGAGTTGGTGATCAAAGAAGCAGGTATTTATATGTGAATTTCAAATCTTGTCAAGCGGCCCAGTGGTCAGATCTGCAAGGCGCTGAAGTCGGCCAGGCGGGAAAGCCGGTCCACCAAAGCCTTGAGCAGGTTGCACCGGTTCAGGCGCAATACGCGGTCCTCGCACATGACCATGACGTGGTCGAAAAAGTCGTCCACGGCAGGTCTGAGCTCGCGCAACAGGGCAAAGAGGGCAGCGAAGTCATCCGCCGCCCACAACGTCTCCCACCGGGGGGCGAGCTCCACGATCCTGCGCCCCAGCTCTTGCTCCTGCGGCTCCTGGAGGCGTTCCAGGATGAAGGATCCGTCCAGGTCCTGATCCGCGGCCTGCTTTCTGATGATGTTGTCCGCCCGCTTGAAGGTCAGGACCGCCTGTTCGAAATCCTGCTCCCGGCTGAAGACGTCCAGGGCCTGCAACCGTCTGTCCACGGCCCAGAGGTCGGTGACGTCGGCGCCGAGCACTGCGTCAACCACCCGGGTGGCGAAGCCCTTGCCCGTATAGTGCGCCCGCAGCCGCTGGGCAAAAAAATCGATCAGCCGGGGCACGGCTGCCTCCGGAGGCAGTTTCCAGTCCATTTCACCGTAGCCCCCCATGGACTGCGTGAGCAGCATCTTCAGGTCCAGCCTGAACCCGTGTTGGATGACGATGCGGATGATGCCCAGGGCCTGCCGTCTCAGGGCGTAGGGATCGGTGGCCCCGGTGGGGACCATGTCCAGACCGAAGCAGCCCACCAGGGTATCGGCCTTGTCCGCCAGGGCCAGGATGGCGCCTTCGACTGTCTGCGGCACGAGGCTGTCATGACCGGTGGGGAGGTAGTGCTCGTAGACCGCTGAGGACACTTCCTCTGCCTCACCCTGCTTGGCGGCATAGATGCCGCCCATGATGCCCTGCAGATCCGGGAACTCGCCCACCATCTCGGAGACCAGGTCCGCCTTGGCCAACCGCCCGGCCCTGCCCAGGACCTGTTCCCTGCCAGGTGCAAGCTCGCTTCCCAGGAAGCGGCAGAGCTGCTCAAGCCTCCGTGACTTGGCCCCCATGCTTCCCAGCGGGGCCAGAAAGACCACGCTGTCCAGAGACTCGAGCCAGGCCGAAAAACCAGCCCTGCAGTCCACTTCAAAAAAGAACCGTGCGTCCTCGAGCCGTGCCTTGAGCACCCGTTCCCACCCCTTTCGGACCAGGGAGGGATCGTCCGACTCGAGATTCACCGTGTACAGAAATGACGCAAGCAGCCGGCCGTCCAGGTCCTCCACCCCGAAACACTTCTGATGGGTCTCCATGCTGGTCAGGAGAACCTCCCTGGGAAGCTCCAGATACCTGGCGTCGAACCCACCGAGCATGGCCTGAGGCCATTCCACCAGGCCGGTGACCTCCTCGAGCAGACCCTGGTTCCAGATCACACGCCCTGTGCGCTCGCCGGCCAACGCATTGCCCTGCTCGACGATGCGGGACCTGCGCTCAGCCGCGCTGAGCACGACCCGCCCTTTGCCCTCGATGATCTCGAAGTAGTCGGAAGCCGAGGGCACTGTCCATGGCCCGGGACCCATGACCCGGTGGCCAAAGGTGCGGCGCCCGGAGCGTAAAGACGCGGTGGTGAAATCCACAACGGCATTGTCCAGCAGGGCCAGGAGCCAGCGCAGGGGGCGGCCGAACGTGACTCCCCGGCTCTCCCAGCGCATCTTTTTGGGAAAGGTCAGGCCTGAAATCACACCGGTGCACACCTCAGGCAGGAGATCGCTGCTTTTGCCGCCACCCATGACCTTCTCCACGGCCAGGTACTCGCCCTTGTCGGTGGCCTGCCTGAACAACCTCTCCACCGGAACACCCTGGGAACGGGCAAACCCCAGAGCGGCCCTGGTGGGGTTCCCGTCCTGATCATAGGCCACTGCAACCGGGGGACCGGTGAGGGTCTCCCTGCTCTCCCCCTGCCTGTCGGCCAGCCCCTGCACATCGACAACAAGCCGCCTGGGGGTGGCGTGCACGACCAGGGCATCGAAGGGGAGGAGCTTTTCCTTGAGCGCAGCCCTGAAGAGACCTTCCAGCTCCCGCTCCAGCTGCGGCAGGAACCTGGCCGGCATTTCCTCTGTTCCAATCTCCAGCACAAAGTGTGACATGACAGTCCCGTTTTCGTTCTGATCCGTGATGAGTGGTTACGCCCGGGCCTGCCGGGGGCCTCGCCTCTCCCGGGCGCTTGCGGCCAAGGGATGCCCCATGTCCTCCCTTTGCGCGGCGTAGAGATGGGCCACGGCCGAGGCCAGCTTGCGGACCCTGGAAATGTACCCGGTGCGCTCGGTAATGGAGATGGCCCCCCTGGCCTGAAGCATGTTGAAGAGGTGCGAGCACTTGAGACAGTAATCATAGGCCGGCCAGGGAAGGCTCTGTTCACAAAGCTTGAGACACTCCGCCTCGCAGGAGGTGAAGAATGTTGCCAGCATGTCCGGGTCACTGGACTCGAAGTTGTACCTCGAGTGCTCCACCTCTCCCTGGCGGTGCACGTCCCCATAGGTGACCTCCCCGTTCCAGGAAAGATCATAGACAGATTCCTTCTCCTGCAGGTACATGCAGATGCGCTCCAGCCCGTAGGTCAGCTCGACGCTCACCGGCTCGAGATCCATGCCCCCGACCTGCTGGAAGTAGGTGAACTGCGTGACCTCCATGCCGTTGAGCCACACCTCCCAGCCAAGCCCCCAGGCACCAAGGGTCGGCGACTCCCAGTCGTCCTCCACGAAACGGATGTCCTGCACGGCGGGATCGATGCCCAGGGCGTACAAGCTCTTGAGGTAGACATCCTGGATGTCCTCGGGCGCCGGCTTGAGGATGACCTGGAACTGGTAGTAGTGCTGCAGCCGGTTGGGGTTCTCACCGTAACGCCCGTCCGCCGGGCGCCTGGACGGTTGGACATAGGCCGCCTTCCAGGGCTCGGGCCCGATGACCCGCAGAAAGGTGGCCGGGTGGAATGTCCCGGCCCCTTCCTCCACATCGTAGGGCTGGTGCAGGACACATCCATAGTCGGACCAGAACTGCTGCAAGGTCAGGATCAGATTCTGAAAATGCATTTCCTCTCCCGGTTGGAGTGAGGGGCGCAACTGGTCCGGGTTCTGTCTGAACCCCCAACCACTGCGACGCGCACACCTGAATAACTATTAAAAATACCGCCCAGGCCCAGGTCGTCCCCTGTCAGGTTTTCTGAAAGCCCGCGCCCTGCCACTGCAGTCCCATGTGATACTGCACATAGCTGTCCAGGGCCCTCAGGCACTCCCGGGGGATCCCCTTCCCCTGCACGGCCCGGCCCCACTCGTCCAGGGGCTGTCCGAGGATGTCCTGCACTGCGGCGAGTGCCGCCCCGAAAAGCAGGACCACCCGATCCCCCCGGGAATCACTGTCACGATGCATACACCCGGGGCAGAAGACCCTGCCCTGCTCCAGGGCGAAGCAGACCCGGTCGCTGCCCCTGAAGGCGCAACCACAGCTGTTGCAGCGGGTGAGCTCCGGCCTGTACCCCTGCTCGAAGGTCAGCCGTGCGCGGAACAGCAGGGGAAGGACGGCCGGAACCTCTGCCCCGCTGTCCAGCAGGCGCAGTGTCTCCAGCAGCAGAGGGTAGGCCGTTCCCGAACCCTGCGCCCCCGGATGGGCCGCCTCGACGAACTTGAGGCAGTTGACGGCCATCCCCAGCAAGGCCATGTTGTTGCGCAATCCGGTGAACCGCTCCAGCAGGGTCCCCTCGTTCAGATACAGGTACTTGCCCGTGGCATTGGAGGAGAAGCGGAAATGCACGAGACTGAAAGGGTCCAGGCACCCACAGAACCGGCGCCGGCTGCGGAACCCGCCAAAGGCAAAGGCCGTGAGCAGCCCTTTTTGCTCGGACACCAGGCGGACCCAGCAGTCGGCCTCCCTGAACACGCCGACCTTGAGCACGATGGCCTGCTCTGCAAATTCCTGCTTCACCAGGCCCCTCCGAATGCGCCCTGCCGAGGCTGCCTGATACCGGGTCTTGGACGGGAAGACAAGAAAAAGCACGGCCCGTTGGACCGTGCTCGGCAGTAACCACGTGGTCTGCGGAAAGCGTCAGGAAAAAGAGAGGACAACGACCTCTCCGGAAGCAGCCTCCAGGGGGTAGGGTTCCCCATTGAGGGACATCTTAACCCCGCCGCCGTTGCCCAGGCGAAGCTCCAGGGCCTGGTCGAAGCTGAACTGTTTGGACTGTCCTGGCTCAAGATAGACATCCTGCGCGTCTTTGCCGATGCGAACGCGCATCCAGCAAGGCTCCGTGGCCGTGACCCGCAGAATCTGACCGGAAGGGGGCTCTGCGGGACCCGCAGCAGGCTGTACAGCCGCATCAGTGCCGTCCGGAGCACTGCTTGCAGCAACCGGGTCATCCTCGAGGGCCGCAGGTTCTTCCACCCCCGTGGCCACACCGTTCTCCGAGGGGATTGCGGCATAGGCCATGGTGACCCTTCCAGGGTCGGCCTGTCCTGTCTTTTCGGTCTGGCCGGTTCGTCCTGAAGGGCCCGGCTCGGACAGGTCGGCAGGGGCATCTCCCGGAAGCTGGTCGTTAGCCCGGTCAGTGTTGCTTACCCCCTGTTTCTCCGCCCCACTGTCAGCCAGAATGTCTACCGGAGCCGGCCGATCCGGCGTCAGCGGGCTCAGGTCCAGGCTCAGGATCAGCCCCATCAGCACGGCGAAGGCCAGACCTGAAAAGGCCAAAAGACCCAGGGGGCGCTTCTTCCTCTGCAGGCCCGCGTCGAAGCTGATCACCCTGCCCGAGGCATCTCCCTCCTCGAGCAAGGGGCCGCAATCCTCGGTTGGGCAGTTGCGTTCGAGCACCTCGCGCAGGTCGTCCACATCGAGGTCGAGCATCTGGATGTAATTTTTAATGAACCCCTTGGCGTACACGGGGTGCGGCATGCGGTCGATGTCCCCCTCCTCGATGGCCTCGAGGTTGCTGCGGCTGATCTTGGTCTTTCGGATCAGCTCCTCAAGGGGGATGCCCTTACTTTCTCGTTCACTCCTGAGTAGAGAACCAAGCTGCTTCATATCCATCATGTCTGCTTCCCTGGAATGTTTCGGGTACGGGCACACCGGAATTTGGTGGCTCCAGACCTACAACTTGATATCCAGAACCGCCTTGGAACGCAACCTTTGCAAAAACTCCTCCAACTGCTTCTCCACCTTTGGTGCATAGAGCCTCTGGTGTATCTCGTCCCTGACCTCCTGCAGCGGCTTGACCGTGCCCGGCTGAACTTGGTTCAGCCGGACCAGGGCCGTCATGCCCTGCAGTGAAAAAGGCTCACTGACCTCTCCGGTGGACATCCCGGAAAGAGCCTCCCGCCACTCCGGGCCAAGCTCTTTCCAGCGCAGCGTGCCGAGATGCCCGCCCTGTTCGGCGCCCGGGCCCTGCGAGTACATCCGCACCGCCCGCTCAAAGGTGGTGCTCCCCTGAACGATGTCTTCCCGTATGGTTGCCGCATCCGTGACCGGGGTGTCTTCGAGCAGGATCAGGCTCACATCCACGGCCTTGTCGACCCGGAACGCATCCTGGTGCTCCTGGTAGTAGTCGGAAATCTCCTCTTCCGTAACCACCACTTTGTTGGTGACCATGCTCGACAACAGGCGCTTGCGCAGCAGGTCGGCCCGAATCTGCTCTGCCAGCTCTTCCCGTGTCACCCCCTGCAGCCGGAGCTGGTCCTCGAACTCCTCTTCGGCAAGCCCCCTCTCCTGCTTGATCCTGCGGATCTGGGCATCCACCTCCACCTGAGAAACACTGATCCCCATGCGCTCCGCCTCCTGCCTGATCAGGATATTGTCCAGCATCTTGCCCAGGATCTCGCGACGGATCTTGTCCAGCTCTGCCTCGGCCTCGGGAGTCTGGTCCCCCGCCTGATACCGCTGCATCACCGGCCTCATTCTCTGGTTGAGCTCAAACAGCGTGACCACCTCACCGTTGGCCATGCCCACGATACGGTCCACTATCTCTGCGGCGGAAGTGACCACGGCCTGCACAAGTGTGACGGACACGAGCAGTGTCATCCCCGCCAGCCAGCAATGCTTTGCTTTCAAGACGCTTTCTCCTCTGCTGGTTGACCATTTTCCAACTCCTCGACCGACGGGAGCAGAGAGGTCGAAACCTCTATCCGGGACGAGGCCACGGCCTGCTCCAGCCACTCCTGAAATGCAGTGCTCAACTTTCGTTCGATGAGGACCTCCTCGATGAGCGGGTAGGCCTGCGACGGATCCAGAAACTGACCCCCGTGGCGTTCCAGAACAAACAGGGACCTGAACTCGGAGTCTTCGCGAAAGACGGGGCTGGCCTGACCCGGCTCCAAAGGCCTGACCAGCTCCTGCCAGGAAGCGGGCATGCTGTCCTGGCGCACTTGCAGCCGCTCGACCGACACCTGCCCCGCCCCGAGGGTCTCCCCGGAGGGAAGGCTCTGCTTCAGAACGGACTGCTCCCTGGCCTGCCGGACCATGTCCTCGTTTTCCCCGCGGATAACGGCGATGGTGTACCGGGGAGGGAGGTAGAAGTCGGAAACATGCTCCAGGTAATAGTCCTCCGCCTCCTGAAACTCCACCTGCACGGCAGGGCCGAGAACCTTGTCAACGAACTTCTGGTGAGCCAGCCGGGCTCTGAGCCTCTCCCGCCAGAGATTCAGGTTGACGTACTCTTCGATGAGCACCTGCTCGAAAGCGTCCTCGGGGTAGTCCGACCTGATGGACTGCTCCACGGCCTGGATCTCCTGGTCGCTGACCGAGAGGTTGCGCCGGGCCAGCTCCTGCCCGATGAGCCTGTTCACGATGAGCTTGCCCAGTATCGTTCCATAGTCCTGTTTGAGCTTGTCGAGCGAAGGCCCCCAGGTGTCCCCCGCCTCGAACTGCAGCAGGTCGTGCCTGGCTTCCACCTGGGCCAGGGTGATGGGCTCTCCGTTGACCCTGGCCACCACCCCGGGCTCCTCGTCAGCGGGAGTGCAGCCGGTGCAGGCCAGGACAATCACGGCCGTGACAAGAAACCGTAACCGCGCCATGTCGTACCTTTCAGTGAAGAACAGACGAACAGGGAGCGTTCTCTGCCGACACCGGCCCGAAATCAGGCCTCAAAGTGTTCAACCGTTCCGCAATCCATTGGATGTTCCTGGCAATACCTGCCTTGTCCTCCATGCGCAACTCCAGCTTTGCCGGGGGCAGCAGCCTGACCTCCCGGCCGTTGTCCCGCACCCACTCCACCAGGGCCTCGGGGGAGACAGCCACGGTGTCTTCCGGCCAGACAACCACGACCCTGTTCTCGTAGAGCTCGGCACGCACGGCCTGCAAAGCCCCGAGTGTCAGCTTCAGCTTGAGCACTGCCAGCAGGTTGTCCACCGCCTGGGGCAAGGGACCGAACCTGTCGTGCACCTCCTCCTGCAGCTGCTCCAACTCCTGCTCGCTCCGGGCCGAGGACAGGGCCTTGTAGTAGCGGAGACGGTCCTGGGCATCCGCGACATAGGATTCTGGAATGTTGGACGCAAAGCCGATGGTCAGCTCGGGATCCACGACCTCCCTGACAGGCTCACCTCTGAGTCGGCGCACCTCCTGTTCCAGCATCTCCAGAAAGAGGTCGAGCCCCACCTTGGCGATGTTTCCCGACTGGACCTCCCCCAGGATGTTTCCCGCCCCCCGCAGCCTGAGGTCGTCCATGGCCACCTGGAACCCGGCCCCGAGATAATCCGCGTCAAGGATGGTCTGAAGCCGTTTCCGGGCCGTGGTCGTGAGACGCTCCACGCTTGGGACCACAAAGTAGGCAAAGGCCTGGTGCCTGGACCGGCCCACCCTGCCCCTGAGCTGGTAGAGCTGGCCGAGGCCGAAGCGCTGGGCCTGGTTGACGATCAGGGTGTTGGCACGGGGGAAGTCGAGCCCCGACTCGATGATCGAGGTGCAGACCAGCACGTCCAGCTCCCCGTGCCAGAAGTTGTGCATGACCTTTTCCAGCTGGTGCTCCTTCATCTGTCCGTGGGCCATGTCCACCCGGGCCGTGGGCACCAGGGACCGTACCAGCTCCAGCTCCCTGGCCAGGCTCTGGACCCTGTTGTGCACCCAGAAGACCTGTCCGCCGCGCTCCAGCTCCCGCTCCAGAACCGTGCGCAGCATGTCCCTGTCTTTCTCGATCAGACTGGTCTCCACGGCCTTGCGTTCCGGCGGCGGGGTCTCCATGACGCTCAGCTTGCGTATCCCGGACAGTGACAGCTGCAGGGTCCTGGGTATGGGGGTGGCGGTCAGGACCAGGACGTCGATGTTCTGGCGCATCTTCTTGATCCTTTCCTTGTGCTTGACGCCGAAGCGCTGCTCCTCGTCCAGGATGAGCAGGCTCAGGTTGGGCAGGTGCACGTCCTTGGACAGGATGCGGTGGGTGCCGATCAGGATGTCCACCTCGCCGCGCGAGGCCGCCTGGAGGATGGCCTTCTGC